>NZ_JBFAWH010000010.1:0-47232 GCF_040680235.1 Streptomyces sp. NPDC052101 | reverse complement strand
AACAGCAACCGTCCCAGTGGCGGTGGTGGTCATGGTGGTGGTGAGGGTGGCGGCGGCGGTGGTGAGGGTGGCGGTGACCCGGAGAACACCAACCGTCCCAGCGGCGGTGGTGGCCACGGCGGCGGTGACGGTGGGGGTGACGGAAACGACGGAGGCAGCCAGGAGAACATCGGTCGGCGTCCCGGCGGTGTCGGTGAGCCCGGCGGTGGTAACCGCATCATCGTCCAGGGCGGCCTGCCCGCCTCGGGCGAGAGTGACAGCGGTGATCACATCATTGTCCAGGGCGGCCTGCCCGCCTCCGGCCTCGGAAACGCCGCCACGCACCTGCCGGACTCCGGCCCCGCCGCGGAAGGCGACGCAGGCTTCGACGGCGGAACGTTCGCCAGCGGTTCCGGCGCGGGCTGAGCCAGCCAATGCTCTGCCATGTCTGCCGCGTCCACGTGCGACGCGACTTCCCGTACTGCCTTCACTGCGGCACCCCGCGCCGGGGTGCCGCACCGACGTCGTACGCCGCGCCCCAACTGCGCGGCCTCGACGACCCCACACGGCTCGTCCCGCTGACCGGCCCCGTCACCACGCTGGGCCGGGGCGAGGACAACGACGTGGTCCTGTCCGACACCAGCGTCTCGCGCCGCCACGCCCGCATCATCCGCACCGCTGAGGGCTTCCGGATCGAGGACCTGGACTCCTTCAACGGCACCTCCGTCGGCGGCGTCGACCTGCACGGCGGCACGGCCGGCCTCGCCGACGGCACCGAGCTGTCCATCGGCGACGTACGCCTGGTGTTTGAGCAGCCCCGCGACTCCCGGATCGGCTCGCGCACGATGGTCGTCGGCACCCAGCTGACCCAGCTGCCCACCGCCGGACAGGCCGGGCAGGAGGAGGCCCCCGAGGCGAACGGCCCGCTCACCGCGCGCCCCCGCCGCCGTTCCGGCTGGGCCCTCAAGCAGATCCCCACCGAACGCGGCACACCCCGCTGGGTGCTCAGCAGCACCCGCACCGGCCGCTATCTGGAACTGGACGAGCGCCAGGTCTTCCTGTGGCACGCCGTCGACGGCGAGAACACCGTACGGGACCTGCTGTTCGCCTACGCCGACCGCTACGGCGAACTCGCCCTGCCCCGCATCGAGTCCGCGCTGGCCGCGTTCGCGGACGCCGGGCTGCTGCGCGGCCTGCCCGGGCGGCCGGAGGAGGAGCGGCCGAAGGGCTGGCGGCGGGTGGGGCGTGCCGTGTACCGGGCGCTGCTGAAGCTGGAGGTGTCCGTCCCCGGCCTCGACCGGCTGGTGACCCGGCTCTACCAGGCTTTCGGCTGGCGGCTGTTCACCCGGACCGGGGTGCTGCTCGCCTGGCTGTCGGTGGCCGGCGGCCTCGTCGCGTTCTTCGCCGCGCAGGGCCGGCACCATCTGCTGGACTTCGGCGGGGCGGGCGTGTGGGGCCCGGTCCTGCTGGCCGCCGGATATGTGACGGTGCTGCTCATCCACGAACTCACGCACGCGCTGGCCGTGAAGTCGTACGGCCGCAAGGTCAGGCGCGGCGGGTTCCTGCTGATGATGGGCATGCCGTTCGCGTTCGTGGACACCAGCGACATGTGGTTCGGCTCCCGCTGGTCACGGGTCGTGGTGGCCCTGTCCGGGCCGCTGTCCACGGCGGCGCTGGCCGGCTGGTGTGCCACGGGCGCGGCCCTGCTGCCCGCCGGACCGGCCTCCGCCGTTCTCTACCACTTGGCCTTCGGCCTCTACCTGAACACTCTCTACAACTTCAACCCGCTGATGCCGCTGGACGGTTACCAGGCGCTGACCGACGCCCTGCGAGTGCCCCGGCTGCGCGAGGAGGCGAGCGCCTACTTCCGTACGGGCCTGTGGCGGGACCTGCGCGCGGGCAACCGGCCGGGCCCCCGTCAGGCCGGCCTGGCCGCCTACGGCCTCGCGGTCGTCGTGGGCACCTACGGCTTCCTCGGCCTCGCCCTGCTGGCCTGGCGCTCCCGCATCGGTGACCTGCTGGAGGGCCGGCTACCCGAGCCGTGGACCACGGTGATCGAGGCGGCCGTGGTCGCCCTGGTCGCCTTCCCTGTGTGGTCCGCGCCCGTGCGCTGGCTGCTGCGCCGGGTACGGCGCCGGCGGGACGCGAAGGCCGTACCGCAGGGCGCCGGGCTCCCCGCGCCGGTGGAGGGGACCGCATGACCCAGGACACGCACACCCCCGACGGCGGCTGGGCCGTACCCGGCTACGCGGCCGTCCGGACGCTCGGAGAGGGAGCCGGCGGCCGGGTCGTCCTCGCCCGGCACACCGCGACCGGCGTGCCCGTCGCCGTCAAGTACCTGAGCGAACGCCTGTGCGCGGACCGGGAGTTCCTGGCCCGCTTCCGCGCGGAGGCCCGGCTGCTCGGCGAGTTCCGGCACCCGTGCGTGGTGCGGCTGTACGAGTACGTCGAGGCACGCGCCGGTGCCGCGATCGTGATGGAGGCGGTGGACGGCGTCAGCCTGCGCCAACTGCTGCGCCGGCACGGGGCGACCGGCCCCGAGGCCGCGCTCGTCCTGCTCAAGGGCTCCTTGCTGGGGCTGGGCGCGGCCCACACGGCCGGGGTGGTGCACCGCGACTACAAGCCGGAGAACGTCCTGGTCCGCGCCGACGGCACCAGCGCGCTCGTCGACTTCGGCATCGCGGTGCGCAGCGGCCGGGAGACCGAGGCCACGGGCACGCCCGCCTATATGGCGCCGGAGCAGTGGAACGGCGAGCCCGCCGGCCCGGCGGCCGACGTCTACGCGGCGTCCGTGGTGTTCTTCGAGTCCCTGACCGGCCGGCGGCCGTTCCCCGGCGACGACGTGACCGCGCTGCGCCTGCAGCACCTGAACGCGCCAGCCCCGCTGGACGACGTACCCGCGCCGGTGCGTGCGCTGCTGCGCGCGGGCCTGGCGAAGGACCCGGCGGACCGGCCCGGCATCGAGACGTTCCTCGCCGACCTGGAACGGTCCGCCACGGAGGGCTACGGCGCCGGCTGGGAGGAGCGCGGCCGCCGTCGGCTGGCCGAACTCGCCGCGCTGCTCGCCCTGCTGTTCCCGTTCACCACGACCGCGACCCTTGAGGGCTCGGCCAGTGCGCTGACCCTGCTGGGCCGGCTGAAACGCGGGGGATGGAAGGTGGCGACCGGTGGGGTGGCCGCGCTGGTGGTCGTCGCGGGCGGAGCGACGTACGCGACGGGCCGCCCGCATGAGACATCGACGACGGTGGCGAGTTCAACCCCTTCGCCGGTCAACTCGCCGACGGAGCCGGGCACTTCACCTTCCGCATCCACCTCGCCGACCGTCGCCCCGCCGCCCACGGCCGACGCGCCGCCCTCCGTCACGCCCTCGGACAGCCCGTCTTCCTCGCCGCCGCCTTCGACCTCGCCGAGCCCGTCCACGGCGACGACCCCGACCGCCGAGCCGCCGGCCACCGCGTCCCCGAGCGCGGCCACCCCCGGCACGGTCACCCTCACCATCGGCTCCTGGCAGCGTGGCCAGAGACCCGGCACGCTCATCGCGGCGGTGACGGTCGAGACGACGGGCACCGGTCCGCTGACCGTCACCGCGAACTACTACGTCGACACACCCGCCGACGCGTACGGCTCCCAGTTCCAGCCCCTGTCCGGGAGCACGCGGTACGACCTGACCTTCGAGGCCGATTTCTCCAACCACCCGTGCCGGGGGACCTGGGACGTCACGCTCAGCAGCGACCCGGCGGCAGCGAACGGTCCCCAGACGGCCTCCCTGGACGCACCGCCGTGCTGACCACGCTCCCGAGGGACCCGAGAGCCACTCCCCGCCGCGACGAGAACGGATCGACATGACGACAGCCACCACAGTGGCCGACCGGCCCCTGTCCGGCTGGTCACGGCACACGCGCTACGGCACCTGGCACGCCCTGCTCCCCGCCCGGTCCGGCGAGCGCACCCTCGGCGCGCTGCGCATCGATCGAGCCCTGCTGGCGCCCGAGGGCACACGCGAGCGCCTGGCGGCCGTGGTGCTCGCCACGGCGAAGCTCAGGCTGCCCGGACTGCTCGGCACGGTCGACCTCGTGGCCGAGGCCGGTGAGGTGTGGCTGCTCACGGCCCGGCCACCGGCCCCCACCCTGGCCGACGTCCTGTCGTCGGCCAACGGTCCTCGCCCGGACGCGGGCAGCGTGGCCAGCATCCTCAACGAGACCGCGCAGACCCTCCTCGCCCTGCGCACGGCAGGCCTGACCCACGGCTCACTCGGCCCCGACACCGTGGTGATCGCCCCGGACGGGGTCGCCCTACTGGCCGAGGCGGAGCTGAGCATGGTGCTGGGCGACGCGGCCGCCGTACCGGTGTCGGGCGACACACCGCACGCCGAACGCCAGGCAGTCACCACCGCTGCCTGGGCCGCCCTGGCCCGCACCCTCGGTGCCGCCTGGACGCAGCCCGGAACCCCCGCGGCGGACCTGATCGCCCGCTGCTCCGCCGCCGCCGAGGCGCAGGGGCTGGCGGCGGCCCGGGCCGCCCTGGTGGCCGGACGCGCGGCGCTCCCGGCGGACTTCCTGCGCCGCACGGCGCTCCGCGCGGCGACGGCCGCGTCGACCCCGGAGTTCGCGCCGCCGAAGGCACCGGAACCGTCCCTCGCAGTGGCCCCCGGTCGCCCGGCTCCACGGACGGACACTCACCCGGCGCCGACCACAACCGACCCCGCCCCACTCCCCACCGCCCCCGAAAACCCAGCTGCCGCGCCCGACCGCCCGTCCCGCCCTTCAGGCACCGTCGGCCAACCCGCCACCGCGGCCCATGCCCACAGCTCCGCAGGCCCGGACCCGCGAGCCCCCCTGGTCGCCCCCGGACCTCACCCATCAGCCGTCGCCGACCAGCTCACCACCGTCGGCCGCGCTCACCGTTCCACCGCCCCGGACACCCAGGCGACCGTCCTCGGCAAGCGCAACCGTGTCACCTTGCCTCCGGTGGCGGCAGGGGAGGACTCCGGTGGGATCCTGCTCCGGTTCGGGCCCGGGGTCCCCGTGGAGGAGCAGGACGTCCTGCGTGCCCGATGGCGGACCGAGGCGGCGGTGCCGGCCTCCCCGCGCTCGCGGCGCGGACGACGGGGCTGGATCGTCACCACCGCCGTCGTCGCGATCGCCGCCGTCCTGCTCTGGCTGCTGCTGCGCCCGGCTCCCGCTCCCGAGGTCGTCGCCGTCCGGGTCCAGGCCCCCGCCGGGCCGTTGCACTGCGGTCAGACGGCCGACCTGATCGGTGTCGTCACCACCGACGGGCACGGCGGCCTCGTCACCTACCGGTGGCTGCGCGCGGACGGTCAGGACTCGGGCGAGCTGGTCCACACCGCCCACCGCGGTGAGCGCCGGGTCAGGGTGCACCTGCGCTGGACGGTCCGCGGTCCGGGCCGCTTCCGGGGGACCGCCCGCCTGAGGATCGCGCACCAGCCGGCCCCGATGGAGGCGGAGGCGAGCTTCACCTACGTCTGTCCTTGAGGCGTCTGTCTTTTGGGCGTCCGTCCTTGGGACGGTGTCGGGGTGAGCCGCGTCGCATCGGAGCGAGACAGGCTTGCTATGCAACGAGTTGCATAGAAGGATCGGCGGCATGGCACTCGAACACGCGATCCTGGTGTCGCTTTTGGAGAAGCCAGGATCCGGCTACGAGCTGGCCCGGCGCTTCGAGCGGTCCATCGGCTACTTCTGGACCGCGACCCACCAGCAGATCTATCGCGTGCTCAAGCGCATGGAGACCGACGGTTGGGTCGACGTCCGGGACGTCCCGCAGCAGGGCCGGCCGGACAAGAAGGAGTACTCCGTCGCCGACCTCGGCCGGGCCGCGCTGTCCTCCTGGCTGCAGGATCCGATCGAACCCGAGAGCGTCCGCCACGACCTGGCTGTGAAGATCCGCGGCGCCGCCTTCGACGATCCGGCCGCCCTTGTCCGCGAGGTGGAGCGACACCGCCAGGCGCACCGGGACCGGCTGGCGCACTATCTCGCAGGAGAGGCGCGCGACTTCACGGCGCCCGAAGCAAGCACGGCCGGTCCTAAGGCGCCGCTCGACGCGGAGCGAGAGCTGCAGCACGTCGTCCTGCGCGGCGGCATCGCGTACGAGCGGATGATGATCGACTGGCTGGACGACGTGCTCGCCACGCTGGCCCGGTTCGGTCCGGGCCGCTGATCGCCGCCGAATCCGCCGCCGGTCCGCACGATCCGGCCCGTCCAGCCGTCAGACCTCCCGTTACCCATCCCACCCGTCCACCAGCCGAAAGGCGTCATCCCATGGCCGACCAGCTGCTGTTCAACCCGCGCACCTACGACCCCGCGCACTTCGACCCCGAGACGCGCCGCCTGCTGCGTGCCACCGTCGACTGGTTCGAGGAACGCGGGAAGGGGCGGCTGATCGAGGACTACCGGACCCGCGCCTGGCTCGGCGACTTCCTCGCCTTCGCGGCGAAGGAGAACCTGTTCGCCACCTTTCTGACGCCGTCGTCCGCCGTGGGCGAGGGCGAACCGGACAAGCGGTGGGACACCGCCCGGATCGCCGCGCTCAACGAGATCCTGGGCTTCTACGGCCTCGACTACTGGTACGCCTGGCAGGTCACCATCCTCGGCCTCGGCCCGGTCTGGCAGAGCGACAACGCCGCCGCCCGCGCCCGCGCCGCCGAACTCCTCACCCAGGGAGAGGTGTTCGCGTTCGGCCTGTCCGAGAAGGCCCACGGCGCCGACATCTACTCCACCGACATGCTGCTCGCACCTGACGGCAACGGAGGCTTCCGCGCCACCGGCTCCAAGTACTACATCGGCAACGGCAACGCCGCCGGACTCGTCTCCGTCTTCGGCCGCCGCAGCGACGTCGAGGGCCCCGACGGCTACGTGTTCTTCGCCGCCGACAGCCGTCACCCGGCCTATCACCTGGTCAAGAACGTGGTCGACTCCTCGAAGTTCGTCAGCGAGTTCCGCCTGGAGGACTACCTGGTAGCGGCCGAGGACGTCCTGCACACCGGCCGCGCCGCCTTCGACGCCGCCCTCAACACCGTCAACGTCGGCAAGTTCAACCTGTGCACCGCCTCGATCGGCATCTGCGAGCACGCGATGTACGAGGCCGTCACCCACGCCCACAACCGCGTCCTCTACGGCCGTCCCGTCACCGGCTTCCCGCACGTGCGGCGCGAGCTGACCGACGCGTACGTCAGGCTCGTCGGCATGAAGTCGTTCAGCGACCGCGCCGTCGACTACTTCCGCTCCGCCGGGCCGGACGACCGCCGTTACCTTCTCTTCAACCCGATGACGAAGATGAAGGTGACCACGGAGGGCGAGAAGGTCATCGACCTGATGTGGGACGTCATCGCCGCCAAGGGCTTCGAGAAGGACAACTACTTCGCCCAGGCGGCTGTGGAGATCCGCGGCCTGCCGAAGCTGGAGGGCACGGTCCACGTCAACCTGGCGCTGATCCTGAAGTTCCTGCGCAGCCACCTCCTCGACCCGGCCGACTATCCCGCCGTGCCGACCCGCCTCGACGCGGCCGACGACGACTTCCTGTTCCGGCAGGGGCCGGCCCGCGGCCTCGGCTCGGTGCGCTTCCACGACTGGCGACCCGCCTTCGACGCGCACGCGCACCTGCCCAACGTGACCCGCTTCCGCGAACAGGCCGACGCACTCTGCGAGTTCGTCGCCACGGCCGCTCCCGACGCGGAGCAGAGCCGGGACCTCGACCTCGTCCTCGCGGTCGGCCAGCTCTTCGCCCTCGTCGTGCACGGACAGCTCGTCCTGGAGCAGGCCGCCCTGACCGGCCTCGACGAGGACGTGCTCGACGAACTCTTCGCCGTCCTCGTACGGGACTTCTCCGCGCACGCCGTTGAACTGCACGGCAAGGACTCGGCGACCGAACAGCAGCAGGAGTGGGCGCTGGCTTCGATCCGGCGGCCGGTCGTCGACGAGGCACGCACGGAGCGGGTCTGGCAGCGGGTCGAGGCGCTGTCCGGCGCGTACGAGATGGCCCCGTAGGCGCGCCGTACGCATCACCGGTGGCCGGGCCGCGCGGGCCCGGCCACCGGCCGGCAACGGTTCAGCGCCGTGAGGCGGAGCCGGTGACGCCCGTGGCCTGGTCGCGTCTGCGTACGCCCGTGACGCGCCGCGGCCGTGGGATCGTGCCCGGGATCAGGGATTCGATGGACGATCACGTGGCTCATGGTGTCGGCGCTCCGTGTCCGCTCAGCAAGCTGGGCTGGGCGGGGATGCGGGGGACGGAGCCGTAGCGGCGGGTACGGCGGGCGTACTGCTCGATCGCGTCCCACAGGGTGCGGCGGTCGACCTCGGGCCAGGGGGTGTCGAGGAAGAGCAGCTCGGCGTAGGTGGCCTGCCAGGGAAGGAAGTTGGAGGTGCGCTGGTCGCCACCGGTGCGCAGCAGCAGGTCGACGTCGGGCAGTTCGGGGACGTGCAAGTAGCGGGCGAAGGCGTGCTCGGAGACCGAGGCGGGGTCGATCCTTCCGGCGGCTGCTTCCTGGGCCAGTTTCGCCGCGGCCGCTGTGATCTCGGCGCGGCCGCCGTAGTTCACGCACACCGTCAGCGTCAGTCCGGTGCGGTCGCGGGTGGCCTGCTCGTCCTGGAGGAGTTGCTCGATGACATCGGCCGGCAGGCGGGAGCGGACTCCGGCCCAGCGCATACGGACGTCCAGAGCGTGGTCCACCAAGTGGCGCATGCTCTTGGGGATCTCGTACATCAGTGTCTGTAGTTCGTCGGCGGGGCGTTTCCAGTTCTCGGTGGAGAACGCGTACACCGTCAGGTGTTTCAGGCCGATCTCCAGGGCGCCGTGGACGACGTCGATCAGTGCTTCGGTGCCCGCGCGGTGGCCGTCGGTGCGCGGCAGGCCGCGGGCGGTGGCCCAGCGGCCGTTGCCGTCCATGACGATCGCGACGTGACGGGGCATGGCTTCGGGCGGGAGCTGGGGCGGTCGGGCGCCGGACGAGTGGGGAGGCGGAGGTGTGATCGCCCGCTGCTGGACAGCGCGTGCGCATGCCTCCTCGGCCTGGCCGGACCCTTCGGGTGCGTCGGCCGCTGCGGGTTGTGGCGGCGGGCTGGGCTGGATGGGCAAGGGGAACAGGGCCCAGGCCAGTGCGGCCTTCGTCCGCGCGGGCAGCAGCAGGCGCAGCCGCGCGTTCCGGGGCAGGACCGGGCGGCGGCGCAACAGGGCGGCGGGGGCGTCGGCGGCGGCCTTGAGGCGGAGCCGGTACAGGTCGGTGTAGGTACCGAGGGCGACAGCGACTGCGGGGTGCAGTACGGGTGGGAGCGGGGTGTGGTCCAGCCAGGTGCGGGCGCGGTCGGTCAGGCGGCGCACCAGCTCCTCGAACGCAGGGGTGGTGCGCCGGGCCAGCAGGTCCGCGCGGCGTACGCCGGCCTCGTCCAGGGCTTCCTGCGGCAGGGGTACGTGGCCGCGGCCCAGGTCGTCGGAGAGGTCGACGAGGGCGTCGGTGAGGTAGATCGCATCGACGGCGGTCTGCCACGCGATGGCCATGCCCGGCACGCTCGCGGCGATCGTTTCCGGTTCGGCGGACAGGCCCGCGGCCCGCATCAGCAGTGTGCCCGCGCGGAGCACGAGCGGGGTGTTGACCAGGCTGTTGTAGCGCCGCCATTCCTGCCAGGTGGCGAACTGCCGTCCGTGGACGTCCTGACGAAGTTCCTCGAACAGCGTGTGCAGGAACCCCGGCGGCAGGTTCCAGGTCAGCATGGTGTGGATCAGCGCCTGCCGTACCGGGTCGCTGCCGCGGCCCTCGCGCAGGTCCGCATCGAACGCCGAGATCCACGCCTCCAGCCGTCCGGCTCGCCAGGGATCGGCTCCTTCGGCGGTTCCGGGTGCGTCGGCCAGGTCGTCCACGGCCCGTACGGCGCCGTACAGCGCCCAGGTGGCGATCCGCAGCGGTGGCGGCAGCAGCAGTGAGACGGCGTACTCGATCTCGCCCGTCGCGCGGGTGGCGCGGCGGCACGCCTCGTAGCCGCGACGCAGGGCCGGATCGTGAATCCCGCTGCGCCGGTAGGCACCGGCAGGTGGCACTGCGGGGGAACGCACCTCAGGACTCCTCAGGGTTCGAAGGCGCCTGCCGGGGGATCCAGGCCAGGGCCAGGGCGCTGCCGACGGCGGTGAGCAGGAAGCCCAGCAGCAGGCCGCCGAGGTTGGCGGCGACCAGCGTGACCAGGGACAGCACGGCGGCCAGGACGCCGGAGAAGTAGCGCAGGGCCGGGTTGTGCCACGTCGTCACGCCGGATACGACGAACACGGCGCCCAGGGTCCATGAGGCGGCGCCCGCTGTGCCGGTGAACCGCAGGAATCCCAGCCCCACCCAGGAGACGCAGATCAACTCCAGCCCACCGAGTCCCAGCAGAAGCCCCGCCGCGAACGGGCGGTCCCGGCGCCACCTGCGCCACCGGGACCGCCAACCGGGTCGCATCGCCGTGGTCATCGGGTCGCTCCCGGCCCGCATCCGCCTTCTCCCCGGCGCAGCTCGATCGCGACACCCTGGGACGTGATCGTTCCGGCGGTGAAGGCATGCGGCTGCACGGTCACGCCGCTGCCGCTGACGTTCGCGGCGCCGACGGTGAACAGGCCCGTGGGCCGGTCCAGGGACACCCGCGGGGTGTTGAACTTCGCGCCGGAGAGACTCACCGACCGGGCTGTGGCCATGCCCGCCTCCACCGTCAGGTCGGTGGCGGAGGCTCGCTTGATACGCACGACGGCCGTCACCGCGCCGATGACCGGCAGGTGCGCGGTGGAGGTCACGCAGGCGTCGTCCACGGTGGCTTTCTCCATGTCCGTGGCCAGCGCCGGCAGCAGCCCGCCACGCCCTGAAGCACCCGGGGAGGCCGACACACCTGACCCTGACACCCGCGCGGCATGGACCGTGACCGGCACCTCCCCCGCGAACGCCACGGACACGGCTCCCGCGGCGCTCCCGGCCAGCAGGACACAGGCACCCACGAGCACAGGCGCCAGCGCCAGGGCGAATCGCAGGCCGCTGGTCCGGCCGCCAGGCGTCAGTGCGGAGGAGTCGTTGACGATCACGTGCAGCCCAACGACCGTCCCGGGCAGAAGTACCGACCCTCCTTCCATCGGTTGATCGCACCACCTCTGGTTGCCGTTGACCGGGGTGCTCGGCCGGTCGACCGCTTGGGGGGGGCAGGTCATGGGCATCGGGCCGGGGGAGATGACGATGCGGGCGTGCGGCCGGTAGCGGTGTGCCGGCACGGTGCCAGCTGCCAGCTGCCAACGGGCCGCGATGGTGGCCACGGCGGTGAGGAGCTGGTTCGTCGTCAGGGCGTCGCCGATGCACTTGCGTACCCCCGCGCCGAAGGCGGTGTGCCGTGATCCTCGCCTGGGCGTAGTCGCGGGCGTCGGTCACCAGCAACTGGTAGAGGAGTTCGGGTGAGTTGACCAGGTGGACGTCGGGTGTGAAGCTGGGCCCTCTCTGACTGATCGGATCACGTGAGCCGCACCCTCTTCACCCGCCTGGCCACCAACCGTGCCGTTCTCCGTATCGCCCCGTATGTGCTGCCGCCCTGCGACCTGTTCATCCATCGCCTGACCCGAGGACGGCTGCTGCCGAGCAAACTCGTCCTGGACACCATCGTGCTGGGCACCACAGGTCACCGCACCGGACGCCCACGCGCCACGCCTCTGGCCGCACATCGGGCCGCGGACGGCACCTGGCTGGTCGTCGGCAGCAACTTCGGCCGCCCCCACCACCCGGCCTGGAGCACCAACCTGCTCCACCACCCCCACGCCACCGTCACCGCCCAAGGACGCTCCTGGCAGGTTACGGCTCGCCGGCTCACTGCTTGCGAAAAGGAACGGCAACGCAACCGCATCCTGCTCGCCATCCCCTTCTACGACACCTACGCCGCCCGCACCAGCCGCGACATCCGGGTCTTCTGCCTCACCCCGATCACTGCCCCACATCGCCTTGCGGGCTGACCGGACTGTTGCCGCCCGGTTGGAGGGCTTGAGCCGGGCGTATTGGCCGGTGGTCTGGTGACCTGTTCGGTGATCCGGTGGACGTCGTCGGCGACGATGTTGCGGAGGTTGACCGCTGCTGCCTTGCCGTCCCAGGCATCCACCGCGCCACTGATACATCAGACTGATACGTCCGACGCCTCACCGACCATCCGCCCATCGCGACACCGCCCCTCATCCGAAAGGAATCCGATGACCCAGCCTTCCGCCGCTCCGACCGTCGAGCGGAACGATGCCGAGCGCCGGTACGAAATCCTGGTCGACGGCGAGCGCGCCGGACTGACCGCCTACCTCGACCACGGCGAACAGCGCGTCTTCTACCACACCGAGGTCGACGACGCCTTCGCCGGACAGGGACTGGCCTCCCGCCTGGTCCAGGAGGCGCTGACCGATGTGCGCCGGTCCGGCAAGCGGATCGTGCCTGTCTGCCCGTACGTGGCCAAGTTCCTGAAGAAGCATGAGGAGTTCGCCGACATCACCGACGTCGTGACCCCCGACGTCCTGAAGTGGCTGGACACCGAAGTGGGCTGACCGCCCGCCCCGCCGAGCCGGCCGCCCGGTCACCCGCGGTGCCCGGGGTTCAGAACGGGTAGTCGGCGATGTCCGGTCGGACGGTGAGCCACTGTGTCTCGGTGAAGGCCTCGACATTGGCGGCGGCTCCGCCGAACCGGGACCCGGTGCCGGAGGCCTTGACCCCGCCGAAGGGGGCGTTGGGCTCGTCGCTGACGGTCTGTTCGTTGATGTGGACCTTGCCGGAGTCGATCCGGTCGGCGAGCTTCATCGCCGTGCCGACGTCACCGAGGATGCCGACGGACAGCCCGTACTCGCTGTCGTTGACGATCCGCGCGGCCTCCTCCAGTGAGGAGAAGCCGATGACGGGTGCGACGGGCCCGAAGATCTCCTCGCGCCAGGCAGGCATGTCGGTGGTGAGGCCGGTCAGCACGGTGGCGCGGTACCCGGCGCCCACGATCTCACCGCCCGCGGCCAGTGTCGCGCCCGCCGCGACGCTGTCGGTGACGATCCCGTGCACCCGCTCCAGCTGCCGCCGGTCGATGAGCGGGCCCAGCGCCACGTCCTCCCGGGCGGGGTCGCCCACGGGCAGCGCCTCGGCCTTCGCCGTGAGCGCGGCGGTGTACTCGTCCAGGAGCGACTCGTGCACGATGTGACGGCCGGTCGTCATACAGATCTGCCCCTGGTGCAGATACGTGCCGAACGCACCGGCCGAGGCCGCCTTCTGCACGTCCGCCCCGGGCAGCACCACCAGGGCGTTGTTCCCGCCGAGTTCGAGATGGGCCCGCTTCAGCAGACGGCCGGCCCGCTCGCCGATCGCCCGTCCGACCGGCGTCGATCCGGTGAAGGAGATGACACGCACCTCGGGAGCCTCGACGAGCGCCTGGCCGACCGAGCCGCCGCCGGGCAGCAGATGGAGCACACCGGCGGGCAACCCCGCCTCCTCGAAGACCCGCGCGATGACGACACCACCGCTGACCGTGGTGCGCGGGTCCGGCTTGAGCAGAACGGCGTTGCCCAGCGCCAGCGCCGGCGCCACCGAGCGCAGGCCGAGGATGAGCGGGAAGTTGAACGGCGCGATCACGCTCACCACACCGGCCGGGCGGCGCCGGGCGAGCGACCAGCGCGCGTCCTCGGATGTGAGCACTTCACCCTGCGGGTGCGTCGGCAGCGCCGCGCATTCGAAGCACTCACCGCGCGCCAGCTGCAGCTCGAAAGCCGCCTTGGCCCGTACCGAGCCCGCCTCCCGGACCAGCCAGTCCTCGATCTCGGCGGCGTGCGCGGTGAACAGCTCGCCCGCGCGCCGCAGTACGGCCGCCCGCTCCTGCGGAGGAGCGGCCGCCCAGGACTGCTGCGCCTCGGCGGCGCGGGTGGCGGCGCGGCCCACGTCCTCGGCGGTGGCCAGGCCCACGGTGCCGAGCTGGGCACCGGTCGCCGGCTCCAGCACCGGCTGCTCGCGGGTGGCGTCCCGCCAGCCGTCGCTGAAGAGCTTCTTGCCCCAGACGACGCTGTCCAGAAGTGTCATGGGTTTCCCTTTTCCGTCACCTGTGACGGGTGAACTCTCTGCGGAGCGTCCCGAAGGGCACAGGCGTTCCTTTCCGACGTGACGCAGCACACAGTAGGGAGCGCGCGACCTGGTCACCTCTAGATGTTGGCGCGCCGCGACATAGGTCCATCGATATGAGCAGTTTCGACCCCGGCCTCGGGCCGGTGCGCGCCAGTGAAGGCCGAGTGGGTCTCGTCGTAGTAGTCGCGGCGTCCGGACCCAGAGTTCACCGTGGACGACGCGACGCTGACGGTTCTGGAACGATTCCGTCTCGTCACCGACCTTCGCCTCGCCGATCGACCGTCCGACGGTCGCGCACCAGGTCAGTCGATGCAGAACTCGTTGCCCTCGATGTCCTGCATCACGATGCACGAATCGTGGCCGTCATACAGTAGTTGCACGCGTACCGCGCCGAGCGGGATCAGCCGTGCACACTCGGCTTCGAGCGCGGCCAGGCGCTCTTCACCCACGAGCCCGGTGCCGACCCGCACATCAAGATGCACCCGATTCTTGACGACCTTGCCTTCGGGAACGCGCTGAAAGAACAGTCGCGGGCCCACACCTGAGGGATCACTGCATGCGAACCATGAACCCTGATCCTCAGGAGACTGGGAGCGGTCGAAGTCGTCCCACGTGGCGAACCCCTCCGGTGGCGGCGGTACGACGTACCCCAACACCTCGCACCAGAAACGAGCGACGCGCTCGGGTTCCGCGCAGTCGAAGGTGACTTGGAACTGCTTGATCGATGACATCGGCGCACCATAACAGGGGGGCCCTCTTGCTCATTCACCGGTGTGGATCCGCATGTTGTGGGGAGGGACCTCGGACTGGACGGCGTCAGTGGGTGGCTCCCTCGGTGACCCTCAGGTCGTGCTCCGCGGGGGTGTGGGCGACGGCGAGCAGCAGAGCGCGCAGTCCGTGGGCGACAGTGGCGGGTTCCAGGGTGGGGGCGGTGCCGTCGGTGACCTGTTCGGGCGCCCAGGGTACGTGCACGAAACCGCCTCTGACGTGCGGGAATTCGGTGGCGATGAGGTGGCCCAGGCCGTACGTGACGTGATTGCAGACGAACGTGCCGGCCGTGTTGGAGACGGCGGCCGGGACCCCGGCCGCGCGCAGGGCGGCGACGCACGCCTTCACGGGGAGGGTGGAGAAGTAGGCGGAGGGACCGCCCGGGACCACCGGTTCGTCGATGGGCTGGTTGCCGGCGTTGTCGGGGATGCGGGCGTCGTCGACGTTGATGCCGACGCGTTCGACGGTGACGCCGAGGCGGCCGCCCGCCTGGCCCAGACACAGGACGACGTCGGGGCTCGTCGCGCGGATGGACTCGCGCAGGCTGTCGATGGACTTGCCGAAGACACAGGGGAGTTCGGCGGCGGTGACGGTGAGCCCGGTGGGCGGCTCGGCGGCCACGAGGGAGGCCGCCTGCCAGGACGGGTTGATCTTCGCGCCGTCGAAGGGGGCGAAGCCGGTGATGAGCACGCGGGTCATGGCACTTCCTTCGCGAAAGCAGAGGCCGGTATCGGTCAGAACGCGAACAGTGCCATGATCACGGTGGAGCAGGCGAGCAGCGGGAGCGCCGTCGGGATCTGCGCCTTGATGGGGCCGTACTGGTCCTTCAGTTCGAGCAGGGTCGCCGGGACGATGTTGTAGTTGGCGGCCATCGGGGTGCACAGCGTTCCGGAGAATCCGGCCAGCATGCCGATCGCGAGGACGGCCGGCGGATTGCCGTGCATCCGCTCGACTAGGACGGGCCAGCCGATCGCCGCCGTCATCACGGGGAACGCGGCGAACGCGTTGCCCATGATCACGGTGAACAGGAACATGCCGACGCAGTAGGCGAGGACGGCGAGATACTTGGAGTGGTCCGGCAGGACGTCGTGCACGATCTTGCCGACCTGGGTGCCGACCCCGGCCAGCGCGAAGATAGAGCCGAGCACGGCGAGCAGTTGCGGCAGCAGCAGGGCCGAGCCCATCGCCTCCAGCATGGAACGCCCGGAGTGGAGCGGCACGGACAGCTTGCGCTCGCCGGTGACCAGCATGCCTACGACGAGGGCGACGAGGCAGCCGACGCCGAGTCCGAGGAGGGTGGCCTTGCCCGTCTCGAACAGGCCGGAGGTGTCCAGCACGGAGGCGCAGACGATGGCGACGAGCGGGATCGTCAGCGCGGGGATGAAGAGCGTGCTGCCGAGCCGGTCCGCTGAGGCCTCGCGTTCCTCGACGGTGCTGGTGACCGGAACACCCTTGCCGAGGAAGTTGAATCCGGCGAGCACGATCAGGGCGAGGACCGCGATGCCGAGCGGCTCGGCGGGCAGGGTCCAGCCGCCGTTCTTCGCGGTGGCGTTGGCGACACCGGTGCCGTAGGGGAAGGCGAGCCCGAGCAGGCCCCAGAAGGCGGCGGACGTCCATCGCTTGGGATTGCTGCGGTCGGCGGCCATCTGCACGGCCATGACGACGAAGACGAGACCCACCAGCCAGTAGAGCCATTCGACCTTGATCACTTGTCGGCCTCCTTCGGCAGCGGCAGGTCGTGTTCGGCGGCGGCGAGCGCCATGTCCCGCTGAAGTCCGCGGTCCAGGAGCAGCAGGCGGGCGCCGTGGATGAGGAACGCGCAGACGGCGAGCGGGATCGCCCACAGGGCCAGCTGGGTCGGCTCCAGGTTCTGGTGGTACGTCGAGTTGACGAAGCCGGTGATCAGCAGGATCGAGCCGATCGCGAGGAAACAGTCCTCGCCGAAGAAGAGGCCCACGGTGTCGGACGACGCGGCGTAGGAACGCACCTTCTCCCGGAGGCGCTCGGGCAGCGCCGCGCCCGTCGAGCGTTCGGCGGCGGCCTCGGCCATGGGAGCGACTAGGGGCCGTACCGTCTGCGCGGGACCGGCGATGCTGTTGAGGCCGAACGCCGCGGTGACCTGACGGACCAGCAGATAGACGGCGAGGAACCGGCCGGCGCTGAGGCCGCCGAGCCGGCCGATGAGCCGGCGCGCCTGCTCGCGCAGGCCGTAGCGCTCCAGCAGGCCGATCACGGGCAGGACGATGGCGAAGACGGTGACCGAGCGGCTGTCGGCGAAGGACCGGCCGAAGGCCGCGAGGACCTCCAGCGGGTTCATCCCGCCGGTCAGTCCGGTGTAGACACCGGCGACACCCACCACGAGGACGGGGTTTCGGCGCGTGACGAATCCGAGGATCACCACGACCACGCCGAGAAGAACGATCATGCGATGGCCTTAGGCGTGAGCGGGCGGGAGGCCCGGGCGGCGCGGATCCGGGAGTCCGGATCCGTGAGGGATGCAGGGACCCTAGGGGATCGTTCAACGATCGAACAAGAGGGCGGCCGGAAAATCCATCCCTTGTCGGATCGTTCAACAATCCATTACGTTCAGGGGGTGATCGACCTCAACGCGGACCTCGGTGAAGGCTTCGGTCGTTGGACCCTCACCGACGACGACTCCCTGCTCTCCGTCGTGACCAGTGCCAATGTCGCCTGCGGCTTCCACGCGGGCGACCCCTCGGTGATGCGCCGCGTCTGCGACCGCGCCGCCGAACGCGGAGTCCGGATCGGCGCTCAGGTGTCCTACCGCGACCTGGCCGGTTTCGGCCGCCGCGCCATGGACGTCCCCGGTGACGAGCTGGCGGCCGAGATCGCCTACCAGATCGGGGCGTTGCGGGTCTTCGCGCAGGCCGCCGGGGCCGAGGTGGCCTACGTCAAACCGCACGGCGCGCTCTACAACCGCACCGTGCACGACGACGAGCAGGCCGTTGCCGTGGCGGCCGGCGTGCGACTGGCCGGCGGCGCACTCCCGGTGCTCGGCCTGCCCGGATCGCGGCTGCTCACCGCCGCCGAGGAGGCGGGCCTCACCGCCGTACCGGAGGCCTTCGCGGACCGCGCCTACACCCCCGCCGGCACCCTCGTGCCGCGCCGTGAGCGGGGCGCCGTGGTGACCGACGACGACGCGGTGGTCCGGCGGGCGCTGGCGTTCGCGGTGGACGCGGCGGTCGAGGCCGTGGACGGTACGACCGTCCCCGTGGCCGCCCGCTCCCTGTGCCTCCACGGCGACACACCGGGCGCCGCCCGGCTCGCGACGCGGGTGCGCGAGGCCCTCGCGGCGGCCGGGGTCGAGGTCGGGGCCTTCACATGACGCGGAGCCGGTCCGTTCAGGTGCGCCCCGCCGGGCCGAACGCACTGCTCGTCGAGCTGCCGGACGCCGAGCGCACCGGAGCCTTCCACGCCGAACTCCTGCGGCGGCGCGCCGCGGGATCCCTGCCGGCGGTCGAGGAGATCGTCCCGGGCGCACGCACCGTACTCCTGGACGGCGTCATGCACCCGGAGGACCTCGCCCGCCGGATCGCCGACTGGGACACGCCCTCCCACGCCGCCGACGACGGGGGAGTGGTGGAGATCCCCGTGCGCTACGACGGACCGGACCTCGCCCATGTGGCCGCCCTGTGGGGCGTCGGCGCCGACGAGGTCGCCGCCCGGCACTCCTCCTACACCTACCGCGTCGCCTTCTGCGGATTCGCCCCCGGTTTCGGCTATCTCACAGGCCTGCCCGCCGAACTGCACGTGCCGCGCCGTGACACACCCCGCACCCGGGTCCCGGTCGGCGCGGTCGCGCTCGCCGGTCCCTACAGCGCGGTCTACCCGCGCGCCACGCCGGGCGGATGGCAGCTGATCGGCACCATGCCGGACCCGGCACCGCTGTGGGACCTCGGCCGGGAGGAACCGGCCCTCCTCACACCGGGTGCCCGGGTGCGGTTCGTGGCGAAGGACGGCACACCATGACCGCCAGGCTCACCGTCGTACGCTCCGGCGCCCTCACCACGGTCCAGGACCGCGGCAGGCGCGGCCATGCCCACCTGGGCGTCCCGCGCTCCGGCGCCCTGGACGCCCCCGCCATGCACCTGGCCAACCGGCTCCTCGGCAACGCCCCCGACGCCGCCGTCCTGGAGACCACCCTCACCGGCTGTGCCCTGCGCCCCGACCGCGGCCTGACCGTGGTGGTCGGCGGCGCGCCCTGCCCGGTGACGGTCGACGGCCGGCCGGCGCCCTGGGGCGTGCCCGTACGGGTGCCCGCGGGCGCCGTCCTGGACGCCGGCGGCGTGACGGCGGGCGTGCGCTCCTACGTCGCCGTCGCCGGCGGCCTCGCCGTCGAGCCGGTCCTCGGCAGCCGTTCGACGGACCTGCTCTCCGGACTCGGCCCGGCGCCCCTGCGCGACGGAGACGTCCTCCCCCTGGGCGGCGCCCCCACCCGGCAGCCGGCGCCACCCGAAGCCGCTCCCTGGCCCGCGCCGCCCACCGAACTGACCCTGCCGCTGCGCCTCGGCCCCCGCGCCGACTGGTTCACCCCCGCCGCGCTGCGCACCCTCACCTTGGCGACGTACCACGTCTCGCAGCACAGCAACCGCATCGGCCTGCGCACCGAAGGACCGCCGCTGGAGCGTGTGTCGAGCGGCGAGCTGCCCAGCGAGGGCATGCTCCTCGGTGCCGTGCAGGTGCCCCCGGACGGGCGTCCGGTGGTGTTCCTGCACGACCATCCGACCACCGGCGGCTACCCGGTGATCGGTGTCGTCGCCGGGTCCGCGCTGGCGTCGGCGGCCCAGGCGACGGCGGGCACGCCGATCCGCTTCACCCCGGGGTGACGCCCCGGGGTGGCGGCGGCGTGCCGGGCCTTCGGCGGTGGGCGATTCTGTAGGGGTGGGTCGTGTCCCGGTCCGCCGGATCGCGGCGGACTACGCCGTCTCGGGCCGACAGGCGGTGCGCGTGACGCCGGTCGCCGCGGCCGGCTTCTTCCTTTTCCGCTACGGCCTCGACCGCCCCGTGGCGGCCACCTACGCCCTGTTCGCCGCCGTGGCACTCGGCGGACTCGCCAGGATCCCCGGCACCGGGCGGCAGCGCGCCGCGACCGTGCTGCGACTGCTCCCGGTGTGCTGGCTGCTGGTCGTCGTCGGCACGTATCTGTCGGTGCGGACCTGGAGCGCCGTCGTCGGCATGCTCGCGGTCGGCTTCGCGCTGGCCTTCGCCGCCGTGGGCGGCCCGCGCCCGGCGGGGGCGGCGCCGGGACTGCAACTCCTCTACATACTTCCGTCGTTCCCGCCGTACGCCCCCGGGACGCTCGGCGAGCGCCTGGTCGGAACGACCACCGGACTGGTCTTCCTCATCGCCGCCGAGGCGCTGGTCCTTCCCGAGCCCAGCCCGCCGTCGTACCGGGAACGGGCCGCCCACGCCGCGCGCACCGCCGCGCACTGCGCGAGGGTGCTCGCGGCACCGCCGTACGGGCTGAGCGACCCGGACATCCACGCGGCCGGGGAGACGGGCCGGTCGCTGCGGTCCCTGATGGTGCCGGAGGCGGAACGCCCGGCCGGCCCGGGAGTGCGCGACCGCGCCCTCGCCCACACCGGTCTCGCCACACGCACCCTCCTCAGCCGCCTGGCCCAGCTGTCCGCCCCGCCGGCCGGGCGGCCGGGCACCGAGGTGACCGCCGTACTGCGGGCCGTGGCACGGCTGGCCACGGCGACCGCGACCTGCCTGGGGGCCGGGCGGTCGCCGGAGGCACCGTACGAGCAACTGGCCACGGCACGCGCACGGCTGTCGGCCGTGTCCGTGGGCCCCTTCGGGCATCCCGCACCCGGCACGGCCCGCCCACCGGACTTCGCGCCCGCTGTACTGCGCCGGCACGCCGCCGTGCTGGAGATCGCCGACGCCGCGCTCGCCATGGCCGCGGCGGCCGATCTGGCGGTACACGGCAGACACGCCGCGCTGGAGGTCTCGCAGAGCCGTTTCTGGTACGCCAGGACCTGGGCGCCGCTGCTGTGGTGGCACCGGTTGCGCGGCCATGCCGGGCGCCGGTCGGTGTTCTTCCAGAACGCGGCCCGCATCGCCCTGGCCCTGACCGCCGCCCGGCTCGTCGCGGGAGTGGACACGCTTCCCCATGGCTTCTGGGCCATGCTGGCGACGCTCACCCTGACCCGGACCACCATGGACGAGACCTGGCACACCATCCGCCTCGCCCTCGCGGGCACCCTGGCCGGGGCCCTCGTCACCGCCGCGGCACTGGGCCTGGCCGGACCCCACACCGCCGTCTACGCCGTCGCACTGCCGGTGTGGATGCTGTTCGCGTTCACGGTGGGGCCGGTCAAGGGCGTCGGCTGGGCGCAGGGACTGTTCACTGTGCTCGTGGCCCTGGTCTTCGCCCAGCTGTCCGCGCCGACGTGGCGGCTGGCCGAGGTCAGGATGCTGGACGTGCTCGTCGGCAGCGCGATCGGCGCCGTCTTCGGACTGCTGGCCTGGCCGCGTGGGGCCCACGACGAGCTGCGCCACTCGGCGGCGGAACTCCTGCGCAGGGCAGCCGAGATCGTGGTGGCGACCGGCGCCTCGGTGGCGGACGGCGGTGTACTGGTCGCACCGTCGGGGGTGCCCGGACACCGGTCCCTGCAGCGCGCTGTCGTCCTCGCCGAGTCCGCGTACGCCCAGTTCCAGAGCGAGCCGACGCCCTTCGGCGGCGCGCCGCGCGGGACCGTTCCGCGCACCGTGGACTGGCAGGCCGCCCTGATGGCCGGCCACCACACCCTGTGGGGTTCCGAGCGGCTGCTGACACCGCCGCTCGCCGGACTGGGGCCCGCCGCGGCCGAGTCGGTCAGCGGGCTGGGGGAGCGGGTGGCCGGGCGGATGCTGCTGGTCTCGGCCGCGCTGGATCCCGGAGCGGACACCCCGGCCGGGCGGATCCCGCTGATCGACACGGCCCTGGAGGGAGCGTTCACCGAGCCGCCGGGCGCTCCGCGTCTCTACTACGCGACGGTGTCGTGGCTGGAGTCGCTGATCACCGACCTGACCCGGATCGCAGGCGGCGGCACCGGGCCTGGGCGGGGGCTCCGCGCGCCGTGATCGCCGGGGTGCCGGCGGCGAGTGTCAGCAGGGGGGACCCCCGTTCGTCTCGGACGGGGTGAGGATGCGCCGTAGCCAGCGGGTGCGGGCGTCGCGGGCGTCCTGGCTGAGAGCGGCCCGTGGTGCGATGGTGTCGAAGCCGTGGAGGGTACCGGGCCACACGTGCATCGCTGATCACCGACCTGACCCGGATCGCAGGCGGCGGCACCGGGCCTGGGCGGGGGCTCCGCGCGCCGTGATCGCCGGGGTGCCGGCGGCGAGTGTCAGCAGGGGGGACCCCCGTTCGTCTCGGACGGGGTGAGGATGCGCCGTAGCCAGCGGGTGCGGGCGTCGCGGGCGTCCTGGCTGAGAGCGGCCCGTGGTGCGATGGTGTCGAAGCCGTGGAAGGCACCGGGCCACACGTGCAGTTCGGCCTGGCCCCCGGCCCGCCAGATCGCCTGGGCGTAGGCCACGCCCTCGTCCCGCAAGGTCTCGGCCGAACCGACCTCGATGTAGGCCGGCGGCAGTTCGGACAGCTCCGCGGCGCGGGCGGCAGCCGCGTAGGGAGGCAGGTCCGCGGCGCCGTACCGGTCGCCCAGCAGCGCCTGCCACGCGGTGGCGTTGGAGGTGCGGTCCCAGGTGTCGATGCCGGCCAACTGGTGGCTGGAGACGGTGTCGTTGCGGTCGTCGAGCATGGGGCACAGCAGCAGTTGCCCGATCGGCCGGGGCCCGCCGCGGTCACGGGTGAGCAGGGCGAGTGCCGCGGTGAGTCCGCCGCCGGCGCTCTTTCCCCCGAGGACGATGCGGCCGGCGTCGACGGCCAGCTCGGCCGCGTGCGCGGCCACCCAGCGGAGCCCGGCGTAACAGTCCTCCACCGCCGCGGGGTACGGCGCCGCGGGCGCCAGCCGGTACTCGACGGAGACAACCGCCAACTCCAGGGGACCGGCCCATTCACGCAGCAGCCGCGGAAGGACCGACCAGGCATTGCCCATGATCATTCCGCCGCCGTGCAGGTAGTACAGCAGGGGCAGCGGCCCGGCGGACCCGGCGGGCCGAGCGCTCACAAGCGTGACGTCCGGCCCGCCCTGCGGCCCCGGCACCCGCAGCTCCTCCACCTCGAAGCGCCCGTCGGCCCGGAGATCCCGCACCGTCGGCCTGGGTCGCATCGCCGCATCCCGCTCCTGCCGGGCGGCAAGGTTCTCCGCGGTGAACGGCTCCCGCGCCTCGTCCCCCAAACCCGCGAGCGCCGCCGCCAGTTCGGGGTCGAACGGAGGAGCGGCCCAACCCCTCGACACGGGGCCGGTCTCCAAGGGCACACCATCCGCGAGATCCATGCGGCCCAGTCAATCACCTGCCGCGCACGGGCCTCACTGCTCCCGCGGCCCGTACGGCGCACTGCTTGGCCGGAAGGCGTTGGGCCTGGTAGGCATGGCTTGTGCGATTCGAGAGTGTGCCCATGCCGGCGGGGGTCGAGGCGCGGCCCCGTGATGCTCGTGGATATCCCGTGCCGGCGATCACGCCATGGGAAGGCGAGGAGCCCCAGTTCGCGCTGACCGACTACGAACGCAGCGCCGAGTGCGCGCGGAAGCGTCTGTGCTCGGTGTGCAACCAGGGCATGCCGCAGGGGCCGGTGTGGCGCGTGGTGGGGGCCGCGGAGAGCGCGGCGATCGGGGAGGCGTTGGCCGCGGGACGGCCCTACCGCAATCTCGCGCCCACCCTCGAAGGGCCGGGGCACCGCGCGTGCATGCTGTACGCCTCCATGGTGTGCCCCTATCTGGCGCGGCCCAACGCCCGGCGCGGTATGTCGGCGGCGGAACCGGACGACATGACCTCCCATGTGGTGCGGGGCGCCGTCCGGGGCGGCCTGGGTGCCGTGGTGGGATTCGCCGAGTACGAGTACGCCGTCACCGGCAGCCGGGTGCTCTTCCGGTTCCTGGACGTCGTCGAGTTCCTGCCGCACGACACGGCCGACGCGCACCTGGACGAACTGCGGGCCGAGCTGGCCCGGACCGCGAAGTGACCCGCACTCCGCGCCCCGAACGCGCCCGGCCCGTCCCGTCCCGTCGTACGACGTCAGGGGCGGTACGCCGCCAGGCCGACCGTAGAGGTGACCTTGGTCGGGTGGCCCGTGCCGTCGGCCGGCAGGGTCACCGTGCCGGACGGGGTGCGCACCGCGAGGGTCTTGCCGTCGGGGGACCAGGCCGGCTCGGTGTAGTCGGTGGTGGCGTGCGGGGTGAGGTCCTTGATGTGGTTGCCGTGCATGAAGTCCTCGACGAGCACGTGGTCGTGGCCGGCGACCGAGCGCACGAAGACGACCTCCTCCTCGTTCGGGGACAGGGCCGGCTGGGCGCCCTGGGTGAGCTTGCCGCCCTGCTGGCGCAGGTAGTCGTCACGGATGTAGACGTCGCCGGTGTGGTCGTTGGCATAGACCGAGGTGCCGTAGTGGCCGCCCGCGTTCGGCCAGACGTTGCCGGTCTGCGGCAGCGCACTGCCCGGACCGGGCTCGCCGTACAGGGAGAGCGTCTTGGGCGTGCCGTGGACGGCCTTGGCGGAGATGTACTTCAGCCGGGAGACACCTCCCGCGCGCGCCGCGAAGATGAGGTTGTCCTTGGCGGGGACGCCGTTCTGGGTGTCCTTCGCGGTCACCTGCCAGGTCGGGTGGGACCAGTTCTGGTCGCCGGGGTTCTTGGCGACGACGACGCGGCCGCTGCCGTCCGGGCCCGCGATGTCCAGGTTTCCGGAGGCGTCGATGAAGGCGGCCTTGGTGCCGTCCGGGGACCAGGCGAGGTCCCGGACGGGCACCCCGAAGTTCACCCGATGTCCGCCGATCAGCACGTCCTTGCTGCCGTTGCTGATGGTCAGGGTGGCGTGCGAGGCGCTGGTGGCGGCCGAGGCGGCACCGGAGGCGCCGAGGAGTGCCGTGCCGGTGACGGCCGCGGCCACGGCGATGGCGGCCGCGATGGTGCGGGTACGCGTGGTCATGAAGTGATTCCCCCAGGAATATCGACAGGTCGGGTCGAGGTCAGAGCTGCTCCGCCGTCGCCCGGGTCGCTGAAGGCCACTCGACCGCCTGCCGCTCTGTTCGACTCCGAGCGTGACAGGCCCTGATCTTCGAACCGTCCGTTCAGCGTCACAGGCGAGTAACACAGTAGGGGAGGGCCGGGCTGGTGGTGAGCGCGAAGTGCCCGGGGGCTAAGGTCCCCCTGATCGTTGAGTCGATCCATGTGAAGCTCCTTCTGACCAAAGGACGTTGATGAGACGAAGATCCCTCACCGGGCCCGCCGCGGTCTTCATGTCCGCTGCCGCCCTGGCCGGGGCCCTGCTGGGCACCGCCCCGGCGGGTGCCGTCACCGGCCGGCCGGTGATCACCCTCGACAGTCCGCAGCCGGTGGCGCTGCCGGCCGCGCCCGCCACGGCGGACGTGTCCTTCGACTTTCAGACCAAGGCCAAGAACCTTCAGGCGGACGACGCCACCCTGACCGTGGACGCCCGGGGACTCTCGAAGATCGCCAAGGTCACGTTCTCGGACAACTGCACGGTCAAGGGCCTGGTGGCCACGTGCACGGAGATGTTCCTGTCCCAGTCCTCTCCGACCACCCACATGGGCGGCGACACCCGGCTGACCCTGACCCCGCTCAAGGGCGCCGCGCTCGGTGCCACAGGGACGTACCAGGTCACCGGCCGGTCCGCGCACGCGCAGATCGTGGGCGGCACGGGCAGGGTCGAGGTGGGAGGTCCCTCCTTCGGCCTCGACAAGCTCACCGACCACACCGGCCTGAAGGTCGGCAGCACCGTGAGCGAACCGGTCCGGTTCACCAACGTGGGCGACCGGCCGGCCAAGGGCGTCCAGACGGTCCTGGCTGTCTCACCCGGCCTGGACTTCGCCGACCACTACTCCAACTGCAAGTACTCCAGCGGCTCGATCCACATGGCGGAGTGCTATCCCAAGGGCGCCATCGCCCTCGGGGAGACGGCGGCCCTGGCGGCGCCGGTGCGGCTGCGGGTGAACTCCGCCGCGCTGTACACGTACCTCGACACGATGACCGCGCCCCTCGGCCAGCCGGGCTGGCCGAGCGACCAGGGCGTCAAGTGGACCTGGGGCAAGGGGCCCACGCTCCAGCTGAAGGTGGTCAAGGCGGGCCGGAATTCCTCGGTCCCGGCCGGTTCCGTCTCCCTGCCGCAGACGGGCGACACCACCGACTACCGGATCACCTCCCTCCAGGCGCACAACACGGCCGACTTCGGGGTCACCGGCGCGAGCGCACGGGCCGGGCAGGGCCAGAACGCGAAGTTCGCCTTCCGCCTGTCCGCCAACGGCCCGGCCATCCTGTACGACCGCAGCGGCGGGGAAGGAGTGCCCACCGTGTGGGTGACGCCTCCGGCCGGCACGACCGTCGTCGGTCATTCGGCCAACTGCGGTCCGTGGCAGGAGCACAATTCGACGGCGGCGGCCCACGGTCCGTACGTCTGCGGCCCGCCGGGCATCGAGCTGTCCAAGGGGCAGGTCACCGACTTCAGCCTGACCCTGCGGGCCGACGAAGTGGTCACGCACGCCA
This sequence comes from Streptomyces sp. NPDC052101, assembly GCF_040680235.1. NCBI lineage: Bacteria > Bacillati > Actinomycetota > Actinomycetes > Kitasatosporales > Streptomycetaceae > Streptomyces > Streptomyces sp. NPDC052101. The sequence goes on along the minus strand of NZ_JBFAWH010000010.1, from coordinate 20,787 downwards.
AGGGCAGCGTCCAGCTGGTCTGGGGCCCGGATCCGGCCCACTCCCACCGGCCCGCCTTCGACCCGGACAGCCGCAACGACTCCGCGACGCTCACGCTGAACTGAGCCGCGGCGGCCGCAGCGCCACGACGCACCGTCCCTGCCGAGTGACGTCCCGTCCGCCGTCCGTGAGATGCATGCCGATGCCGGGCACCTTCCGCCCGGTATCGGCCCGCACGTCGGTCAGGACCTGGATCGGTCAGGACATGGAACCGAGGCCGTCCAGTTCGCTGCCGATGGCATCCCGCAGCGCGTCGTGCTGCGGACCGAGCCCGAACCGCGCGTCCCTCCACCGGTCCTGCGGATACAGCCATACGGGCTTCCCCACCAACTCCGGCGCCTCCCACTCGAACCGCGGCCAGACGTGGGCATGCAGGAACGGGTCCGTGTTGCCGAGGATCTCCAGGTTCACCCGGCGGAAGGCGGGATCCAGGCGCCGGCAGGCCCGCTCCACCGCTTCACCGAGCCGGTCCATGTCGGACAGGAACGCCAGCCGCTTGGCCCTGGGCAGGTCGGTGAGCCGCTGCACGCCGGGCTCGTCCGCCATCAGGACCGAGTAGCCCGGCAGGAACTGCACGTCCCCGATCACCGCGAACCCCGCGTCCAGCCGCCGTAGCACGGTGGGGTTCTCGCCGCGCAGAGCAGCTCCGATGCGATCCGTCCGCCAGTCGTCACTCATGACTCCGACCCTATGACCTGCCCGTGCCAGAAGATCGACTGGGTCTGCGGCACCGCCGGACCGCCGCGGGCCCGGTCAGCGCGTCGGCATCGACAGGTCGATCGCCCGGTCCACGTCCTGCGGCCGGAGCACGCGCAGGATGCCTTCGAGCAGGTAGTAGTCGCCGTAGGGGAGGGAGATCTCGATGCCGTCCTCGGCCGGCCGGTTGCGGGTGCAGCGGGCCACGATCGCGTCCGCGCGGGTGGACTTCCTCGTGAGGCAGGTTTCCGACAGCGCGGTGAGGATCCGCAGGGCGACCTGCCGGTAGTCGGGCCTGCCGGTCGCGTCGGACAGGTCGAGCAGCCCGCACGCCATGACCGCACCCGCCGACGCGTCCTTGACGTCGTACGGCTGCTGCGGTGCGCGGTAGTCCCACACGGGGACGTGGTCCGGACTCAGCGCCTCCACCGCGAAGTCGGCGAGTCTGCGCGCCGTGGACAGGAACTGCTGGTCCGCGGTCCGGCGGTACATCGTGGTGAAGCCGTAGATACCCCAGGCCTGCCCGCGGGACCAGCAGGAGGCCGGGCTGTAGCCCTGGACGGTGTTCGGGCCTATCGGCGCGCCGGTCTCGGGGTCGAAGTCGAAGACATGGGGCGTCGAACCGTCCCGGCGGGGAAAGACCCGCTGGGCCGTCCTGGCATGCTCGACGGCGATGCGGAGGTACTTCTCGTCGCCCGTCTGCCGGCCGGCGAAGGCCAGCAGATCGAGATTCATGATCGTGTCCATGATGACCCGACCCGCGTTGTCCGGGTCGTTCAGCGCCCCCCACGCCCGGATGAAGTGGCCACGCGGGTTGTAGCGCTGGATCAGCGAGTCGGCTGCCTGGATGGCGCCCGCGCGCCAGCTGTCGTCGCCGGTCAGCCGCCATGCGGTGACCCAGGACGGGTAGAAGAGGAAGCCGAGATCGTGGGTGCTGGTGTCGGTCCGGCGCGGAGCGAGTCTGCGGGCGGAGTCGATCGCCAGCGTTCGGAACGTCTCGTCCTTGCTGTAGAGATACGCCATCCACAGGGTTCCGGGCCAGAACCCTCCCACCCAGTCGCCGTTCGGCGAAAAGACCCACTTCTCGAACTTCGTGCCGACGGGAAAGGCGCTCACTCCGGGCGCGACTGCGCGCAACTTCTCGACGGCGTAGTCGGCCGCCGCGCCGAGCGTACGCGCGGTCGTCGCCGAGCCCTGGGGGCCTTCGGAAGCCTCCGCGGCCTGCGGGGATGAGGCGGCGGTTGCCGTGGCGCCGGCTGCCACGGCGAGCACAGTACGCCGGGAAACGCTCATGGACGTGCCTCCAAGTGGGCCATACGGCAGGGGCATTGAGCGAGTCTGGCACGGGAGCGGTCTCGGCGTACACCCACGTGTGCGGAGTTCATGTATATGACTCGATGTGTATCTCCCCTCCCGTTGACGTTCCGCCAGATTGCCTATGACGTAAGGGGATTGGCTGGATTTACGGCTATCCACTCGGTGGATGTCTGTTGTCTTCCGTTTTCTGAGCGTTCAACTGGCTATCCCTGTGGGTGTCGTGTGCCATCCCTAGCCTCCTTGAGGCTCTTGAAAGAAGGGGTTCATGGACTCACTCCTCGCGATCCGGGCGCGCGGGATCACCAAGTGCTTCGGCGATGTCGTCGCACTCGACGGCATCGATCTGGATGTGGCGCAGGGACAGATCCACGGCCTGGTCGGGCCGAACGGTGCCGGCAAGACGACGCTCCTCGGGCTCATGCTCGGCCTGGCCGTGGCCGACAGCGGCCGGCTGGAGATCCTCGGCGCGCCGGTGGGCCGCACGTTCGCTGCTCCCGACGGCGTCGCCGGGTTCGTGGACGGGCCGGGGCTCTACCCCTGGCTCACCGCCAGGCAGAACCTCGCCGCGCTGGCCGCTCTGCGCGGTCAGGACGCGCGTACGGCGGGGGTCGACGACGCGCTGGAACAGGTCGGGCTCGCCGATGTCGTCGACGACCGGGCCCGCGGCTTCTCGCTGGGCATGCGGCAACGGCTAGGACTCGCCGCCGCCCTGCTGACCAAGCCCCGGCTGCTCGTGCTGGACGAGCCGTCCAACGGCCTCGACCCGGCCGGCAAGAAGCACGTACACGGGGTCCTCGCCCGGCTCGCTGCGGAGGGGACCGGTGTCGTGCTGTCGAGCCACCGTATGGACGACCTGGAGGCGTTGTGCTCCGAGGTCACCATCCTCGCCACCGGGCGGATCGTCTTCTCCGGTCCCCTGGGCAAGCTGGCCGCCGAGAACCGTGAACTCGACTACCGGCTGACCACCTCCGACCCGCACGCCGCCCGTCGGCTCGCGGCCGACGCGGCGGGCGTTCGCGTGGTCGACGACGCGGCGGGACGCCACGGCGTCGAGACGCTCGTCGTACGGGCGTTGGTGCCCGCCCTCGACGAACTGGTGGCGCGGCTGGTGCGGTCCGGCATCGCGTTGCGTGAACTCAGCCCCCTGGTGTCCCCGCTGGAGGCGGCGTTCCTCGCCCTCACCGAGCAGCAGGGCGCCGCCGTCCAGCCGCAGGAGGCCGGTCGATGACCGCATCCGGATCCGCGTCCGCGCCCACATCCGCGACCGTCGTCGCACCCGCACCCGCCCCCGCCCCGGCACCCCCCGCCGGCTCCGCCCGTGTCTCGGTTGCCCGGGGCTACCGCTTCGAACTGGTCAAGCTCGTCTCGCAGTGGCGGATCCGTCTGCTGGTCCTCGCCTGCTGGATCGTGCCGGCGCTCTTCGTCGCCGGAGTGAGCCAGCAGAGCACGCTGCCCGCCGACACCCTCTTCGGCCGGTGGATGCTCGCCACGGGCTGGGCCGGACCGCTGGTGATACTCGGCTTCTCGGGCACCTGGGCACTCCCGCTGCTGACCTCCGTGGTCGCCGGTGATGTGTTCGCCTCCGAGGACCGGCTCGGCACCTGGCGTCATCTGCTGGTGGCGATCCGCTCGCCGCGTCGGATCTTCGCGGCGAAGGCGCTGGCGAGTCTCACGGTGATCGTGCTGCTCGTGGCCGGACTCGCCGCATCGAGTACGGTCGGCGGGCTGCTGGCGATCGGCGACCGTCCGCTCGTCGGACTCGACGGCCACCTGCTCTCCCCGGGGGACGCCGCCGGCCGGGTCCTGCTCGCCTGGGCCTGCGTACTCGCCCCGACCTTCGCCCTCGCCGGGATCGGCCTCCTCGGCTCCGTCGTGCTGGGGCGGTCCCCGATGGGACTGCTGCTGCCGGCGGTCGTCGCGCTCGCGATGCAGCTCGCTCAGATGCTGCCGCTACCCGTCGCCGTCCGACTCGCCCTGCCCAGCTGGGCGTTCATCGCCTGGAACGGCCTGTTCACCAGCCCGGCGCGGCTCGGCCCCCTCGTCATCGGCATCGTGGTCAGCCTGGTGTGGGCCGTGACCGCGACGCTGATCGCCTATCTGCTGTTCCTGCGGCGCGACTTCACCGACCTGGCCGATGACGGATCGGCGCGTCGCGCCGTCACCGCGGGGCTCCTGCCGCTCGCCGGGCTGGTGGCCGTCACGGTCGGGGTCGTCGCGGCGGCGACCGGCGCGACCACGGGCTCCGGGATCCAGCAGGACAAGGTGGAGCACGCGCTCGCCAAGGAGTTCGCCCACCTCTATCGCATGCAGACCGCACAGCTCAACCGGCCCGCCGTCACCGAGGCACAGCTGAAGTCCACGGCGGCCTGCACCAAGGGTGACGTCAAGGAGGACGCCGAGGGCGCGGGCAACGACTGGCGCTGCGTCGTCACCTGGCATCTGCCCGGCGTCCAGGCCACGGGGCAGGCCGTCTACCAGCTCGACATCACCGCTGACGGGCGGTTCGTGGCCGATGGCGACGGACCGAAGGAAGTCAACGGCTACTTCCTGGTGCGCACCCCGACGGGAGACGCACCGAACCCGCTCTGGCAGTTCGACGGCGACGTCGACCTGCTTCCCGCCACCGCGAAGGGATGAGTCCATGCAGGTAACTCGCCGCCGTCGGCAAGTCGAGAAGGAGTACTTCGTCCTGCTCGGCAGACGTGTCGGCCGACGGGCGACGCTGGTCACGGCATGCATCACCACCGCCGCCCTGGCCACCGGCACCGCTGTCGCGGAAACGCGCCAGTTCGGCACCGACCAGGTCGGCCAGGTCACCGCCAGGGGCCAGGTCGTCTCCAGCGACCAGTACATCGCCCCGTACGGCAGCCGCCTCGTCATCGACGACGGCAAGATCATGTCATCGACGGTCAGCCCGGACGGCGGCCACCTCGCGGCCTCCGTAGCCGACGGTGACGCGGCGCTGGTCGTCGTGGACCTCAAGACCGGACAGGTGAAGCAGCGCGTCGGCACCAACGCGGCGGACGACCTGCGCATCAAGAGCGGTGCCGTCGGCCAGGAAGCCCCGGTGTACTCGCCCGACGGCTCACAGCTGTGGCTGGGCCAGGCCGACGGCTACACCAAGTTCACCGTGAACGCGGACGGCACCCTCGCCAACCCGACGACCGTCTCGATCCCGGCCGACGGCGTCAAGCACGCCCTCGTCGGCGCGGTGGTGTTCTCGGCCGACGGCTCCACCGTGTACTCCGCGGTCAACGGCCAGAACCGGGTGGTCGCCATCGACACCGTGACCGGCGCCGTCAAGCAGAGCTGGGCGGCGGGCAACGCCCCGCGCGGCATGGTTCGGGTCGGCGACAAGCTGTACGTCAGCAACGAGGGCGGGCGGGCGGCACAGCCCGGCGACACCACGATCAACTCCTACGGCACCCAGGTGCCGGCCGACCCGAAGACCGGCGCCACCACCACCGGCACCGTCAGCGTGATCGACCTGGCGGACCCGTCCGCCGCCGTCGGGACCATCGACGTCGGTCTGCACCCGACCGCCGTGTACGCCAAGGACGGGGCGGTGTTCGTCACCAACACCGCCGACAACAACGTGTCGGTCATCGACACCCGCAACGACAAGGTCGTACAGACCATCTCCACCGAGCCGTGGCCGGAGGCGTCGGTCGGCTACGAGCCGAACGCGGTGACGCTCACCGACGACGGGCATCTGCTGGTGACGCTGGGCCGCGCCAACGCGGTCGCCGTCTACCGGTACACCTCCGCGCAGGAGCCGGTCAGCTACGTCGGCCTGCTCCCGACGGACTACTTCCCCTCGGAGATCACCACCGTGGGCAGGACAGTGGTCGTCTCCAACACCCGTGGCATCGACGCGCGCCGCCCCGACAGCGCCGGTCACGGCACCCACGACACGACGTCGAGCCTCACGCAGTTCGCGCTGCCCGGCGACCGGGTCATCAGGTCCGAGACCCGCAAGGTCTTCCAGCAGAACGGCTGGACGGAGGACGCGGTCCAGCCGGCCGACAAGCACAGCAGGGCCAGGCCGACGGCGGTCCCGGTGCGGCTCGGAGACCCCTCGACGATCAAGCACGTCTTCCTCATCGTCAAGGAGAACCGGACCTACGACCAGGTCTACGGCGACATCCCGAGGGGCGACGGCGACCCGTCGCTGACGCAGTTCGGCGAGAACGTGACGCCGAACCAGCACGCGCTGGCCGAGCAGTTCGGGCTCTACGACAACACCTACGACATCGGCACGAACTCGGCCGAGGGCCACAACTGGCTGATGCAGGCCGACAACCCCGAGTACACCGAGTCCTCGGCGGGCGAGTACGCGCGCAGCTACGACACCGAGGACGACGCGCTCGGCCACCAGAAGACGGGCTTCCTGTGGAGCGGTGCGCAGGCGGCCGGCAACACCGTGCGGGACTTCGGCGAGTTCCAGCAGTTCCTGACCAAGCCGTCCGGCGCCAGCTGGCAGAACCTGTACTGCGACGCCAAGAACATGGACGCGACCGGGCAGGACACCGCCTACCCGCTGAACTCGTCCTCGCCGATACCGTCGCTCAACAGCGTGTCGGTGCCCGGCTTCCCGAAGTTCGACACCAGCGTCCCGGACGTCTACCGGGAGCAGATCTGGAAGCAGGACTTCGAGAAGAACGGTCCGGCGAACCTGAACATGTTCTGGCTCTCCAGCGACCACACCGGTGGTCCGGCGAGCCCCGCCGCCCAGGTCGCGGACAACGACCTCGCGACCGGCAGGATCGTCGACGAGATCTCGCACAGCAAGTACTGGAAGGACTCGGCGATCTTCGTCGTCGAGGACGACTCCCAGGCCGGCCTCGACCATGTCGACGGCCACCGTGCGCCGATCCAGATCATCAGCCCCTGGGCCCAGCACGACACGGTCGACAGCCACTACTACTCGCAGATCACCATGATCCGGACCATCGAGCAGATCCTCGGGATCCACCCGATGAACCAGAAGGACACCGCGGCCACCCCCATGCGCGGGGCCTTCACCCGGCACCCGGACTTCACGCCGTTCACGGCGCTGCCCAACCGGACCTCGCTCACCGACGGTCTGAGCACCCCGCCGTCCTGCGGCGTGGACACCCCGGCGAAGCAGGACGCCAAGGCGGCCATCGTGCCGGCGACGAAGGTGCCGGCGGACAAGCGGTCCCTCGCGGCCCAGTGGAACGCCTGGAAGGCGAAGCAGCGGCTGACCGGCCCCCGTGCCGTGCCCGACTACGCGAACCCGGCGCAGATGAACCACTTCACCTGGTACGAGACCCACAACTGGGCCACGCCGTACCCCGGTGAGAGCAGGATCTACGCCCCGGACGACGTACCGGGCGCATACCTCCCGTCCACGGAGAACGACGACTGACGCGGGCCGGCCCCGTCGAGGACCCCTGGTCGGCCACACGGCCCGCCAGGGGTCCTCGCCGTCTCCGGTCCGGTCCGGGGACCGTCAGTGCGTGCCGGGCTGGACGAGCGCCCCGAGGGCGCACATGAGCGAGGCGGCCGGACGCGTTGCCGTGGCGAGATGGCGGCGCCGCGTGCAGCGTGGAGACGGAGGGGGCCGGTCGACGGGGTGGGAGAGCCATAGGAGAGGTGGGACACATGGACAGGGATGCCTCCGAGCCCCGGGTGGTCGTCGGTGTCGACGGATCGTCGTCCTCGTACGAGGCCCTGCGCTGGGCCGTGCGGTACGCGGGCCTTGTCGGCGGCACCGTGGAGGCGGTCGCGGTGTGGGAGCTGCCCGGGCTGTACGGCTGGTCGGCGCCCGCCGTGGACATGGACGTCGACGAGGAAGAGACCCGGCAGCGGGTGCGGACGGAGCTGACCGACGTGCTCGGCGCGGACGCGGCCGACACGGTCCGCAGCCATGTGGTGCACGGCAACCCCGCCGACGTGCTGCTGCGGGCCGCCGAGGGGGCCGAGGTCCTGGTCGTCGGCAGCCGGGGCAGGGGCGGGTTCGCGGCCGCCCTGCTCGGCTCGGTCAGCCAGCATGTGTCACAGCATGCGCCCTGCCCGGTCGTGATCGTGCGCGCCCAGAAGCAGTGACTGATCCCGCCACCCCCGGTCCATGACATTCATGCATGCGTGCGCGCCCGCGTAGAGGGACGGGCTGGCGGTCAGCGGCCGGGGTCGTGTTCGGTGATCCAGCGCGCGGCGAGGAGGCCGGAGGCGGCGGTGAGGACGGCGGCGGCGATGACCGTGGCGTTCAGGCCGAGGGCGTCGGCGAGGATGCCCGCGACCAGGGCGCCGACGGCGTAGCCGATGTCGCGCCAGAAGCGGTAGGTGCCCAGCGCGTTTGCCCGCCAGGCCGGGTGCGCGTGATCGGAGACCGAGGCGATCAGGGCCGGGTAGACCATGGCCGTGCCGAGTCCGAGCGCGATGGCGGAGAGGACGCCCGCCAGCAGCGGGGTGTCCAGCAGGGCGAGGGCCAGGACGAACCCGGCGGCCTGGACGAGCATGCCGCTGACGATGAGGGGCTTGCGGCCGAGGCGGTCCGAGAGGTGGCCGGTGGGGATCTGGCCGAGGCCCCACAGGATGGGATACAGGCCCTTGATGAGACCGACCGCGGCGAGGCCAAGACCGTGGTCGGTGAACAGCAGGGGGAAGACACCCCAGGTGAGGCCGTCGTTGAGGTTGTTGACCAGGCCGGCCTGGCTGGCACCGCGCAGGGACCGGTGGTGCCAGGAGGTCCGGGCGAAGGTGGCGGCCGGCGTGGTGCTCTCGGTGGACGGCAGCGGCTTGGTGTGCTGGGACAGTTCGAGGGCGACATGCGCGGCGGTGTCGCGTACGACCAGGGCGAGGGCGAGCCCGGCGGCGACGAAGATCACGCCGATGAGTTCGGGGACGGGGCGGAGGCCGTAGGCCGTGGCGAGGTAGCCGGTGACCAGGGCGGTGGTGCCTACGGCGGTGTAGCCGGCCGCCTCGTTCAGGCCGGTGGCCAGTCCTCGGCGTGCGGGGCCGACCAGGTCGATCTTCATGTTGACGGTCATCGACCAGGTCAGGCCCTGGTTCAGGCCGAGCAGGACGTTGGCGGCGACGATCCAGCCCCAGGAGGGCGCCCACGCGAGGGCGAACGGCACGGGGATGCCGATGAACCAGCCGGTCACGAGGAGCTGCTTGCGGCGGAAGCGGGCCGTGAGCGCGCCGGCGGCGAGGTTGGTCAGGGCCTTGGTGAGACCGAAGGCGATGATGAAGGAGAAGACGGCCAGGTCATCGGTGAGGCGGAAGGTGCGGGCACCGATGAGCGGGACGGTGGTGCGTTCCAGGCCGACCAGGCCGCCGACGCAGATGTTGACGATGACGAGCAGCGTGAACTGCGGCCAGTTCTCCCGGAGCCCCAGCTGAACGGGCTTGGCCGCGGACACGGCCGTCGCGCTCACCGGGCGCCCTCGGTGAGATGCTCGCCGTGGGCGGCGGCGTAGTCGCCGGGGCTGCCGTTCAACACGGTGAGGCCGCTGTGGCCGGCGTGCTCCAGGACGCTGGCGGCGGTCATCGCGCGCTCCCCGTGCCCACAGGCTACGACCGCGCCTGCGGGGACCTCGGCGGCGTGGGCGGCGAGCGTCCCGAGTTCGAGGTGGAGGGCGCCGGGAACGTGCCCGGCGGCGTACTCGGCCTTCTGCCGGACGTCGACGTACGGGGCCGTCGGCGCCTGGTCGGGGGTGGCGAACGCGGTGGCCGAGATCGGGAGGCCGGCCTCCTGCCAGGCGGTCGTGCCGCCCGCGAGGCGGCCCGCGAGACGCTCGTAGCCGATCTTGTAGGCCTGCCAGACCAGCTCTGACACGTCCTGGTCGTCGCCGATGACGAAGGCGATGGGAGCCTCAGCGGGCAGGAGCCACCCCAGCCAGGTGGCGAACTGCGCGCGCAGGGGTATGGAGATCGATCCCGGTATGTGCCCGCAGGCGTACTGCGCCGCCGGACGGACGTCGACCACATGGCCGCCGTCGGCGAGCAGCGCACGCACCTGCCCGGTGTCCAGCGCCGGCAGCGACGGTGTCGCGGACAGGACGGCGGGGCCGCGCCGGTTCGCCCCGGCGAGCCGGTCGAAGTAGGCGGGGTAACTGCCGAGGCCCGCGATCAGGAGGGTCACGAAGGCCTCCTCGTCGGGTGCGGCGAGCAACGGGTTCGCCGCCTTCTCGGCGCCGATGGTGCTGGTGCGCTCGGCACCGGGCGGCACGGAGCAGAACGAGCCCGCGCCGTGGGTCGGCCACACCGCCGTCGGGTCCGGCAGCCGGGTGAGCCGCTTGAGGGAGCGGTACTGCGCGCGGGCCAGTTCCTCGGTGCGTCCGGCGCCGAGGAGATCGGTGCGGGCGGCCGAGTTCACGATCAGGGAGCCACCGGTGAACGCCCCGAGCGGGCGCTCGCCGTCCAGCAGCAGGAAGGACAGGTGCTCGTCGGTGTGCCCGGGGGTGGCCAGGGCGCGTAGCGTCAGCCCGCCGAGGTCGACCTCGTCGCCGTCCGCGAGGCCCCGGTGCGCGAAGGTACGCCGGCCGGCGGCCGAGGCCAGCACGGTGGCTCCGTGGTCGTGCCCGAGCTGGACGGCACCGGACAGGAAGTCGGCGTGCAGATGGGTGTCGGCCGCGAACGCGACGCGCAGCCCGCGCCGGCCGGCGGCGGCGTGCAGGGCGCGCAGGTCGCGGCTCGCGTCCACGGCCAGGGCGCGGTCGTCGCCCAGGTCGACGAGGTAGGCGCTGTTGCCCAGCCCCTCGTCCACCAGCGGGATCAGATGGTCGTCGGCGAAGCCCACGGCGGTTCCTCCCCAATGCGTCCCAGGTGTGATTTCTTCCTCTACAATATTCCATGGATTTATGGAGGATGCCATGGCGGAGACCACCACAACCGGCTCGAAGGCGCAGCTGTACGACGCGTTCGCGGCCAGCGGTAAGGCGCTGGCCAGCGGAAAACGCCTGGAACTGCTCGATCTGCTCGCTCAGGGCGAGCGGACCGTCGACGCCCTCGCGAAAGCGGCCGGGCTGAACCTGACGACCGCGTCGGCGCACCTGCAGACACTCAAGCAGGCCGGGTTCGTCGCCACCCGCCGGGAGGGCGTGCGCATCCACTACCGGCTCGCCGGGGACGATGTCGCCCTGCTGTTCGCGCTGCTGCGCAAGGTCGCGGAGACGCACCAGGCTGCCGTGCCGACCGCCCGCGACGCCTACCTCGGTGACGACGGAGCCGTGGAGGTCAGCCGCGAGGAACTCCACGCGCGCGCCGCGGCGGGAGATGTCACCGTGCTCGATGTGCGGCCGGCGGAGGAGTACCGGGCCGGGCACATCCCCGGCGCGCTCTCCATTCCGGTCGGCGAACTGGCCGACCGCATCGACGAGTTGCCCGAGGACGCCGAGATCGTCGTGTACTGCCGCGGTGAGTACTGCGTCCTCGCCTACGACGCCGTCCGCCTGCTGTCCGACCGAGGACGACGGGCCATCCGCCTCAGCGACGGCATGCTCGAATGGCGCCTTGCCGAGATGCCCGTGGACACGGCGGAGCCGACGTGACCGGCACGCTCCTGTCCCGGCCCGGGCCGCCCGCAGGGCCCGTCTACCTGGACTACAACGCCACCACACCGGTCGACCCGAGGGTTGCCCAGGCCATGCTCCCGTATCTGACCGACTTCTTCGGCAACCCCTCCAGCAGCCACCCCTACGGCACCGAACCCCGCCGGGCGCTCGCCGAGGCGCGCGCCCAGGTGGCCGCGCTGATCGGCGCGCGCCCGTCCGAGGTCGTCCTCACCTCCTCCGGCTCCGAGGCCGACCTGCTCGCTCTGCGCGGTGCGATGCTCGCGTCCGGTCGGACCCGTCCCCGTCTCATCACCCAGATCACCGAACACCCGGCGGTTCTGGAAACGGCCCGCGCCCTTGCACGCCTGCACGGCGCGCGCGTGACGGTGCTGCCGGTCGACGGTGACGGGCTGGTCGACCCGGCCGAGCTGGCCGCCGCCCTCACCGAGGACACGGTGCTGGTGTCGGTGATGGCCGCCAACAACGAAACCGGGGCCCTCCAGCCCATCGCCGAACTCTCCGCCCTCGCCCGCGCCCACGGCGCGCTGTTCCACTGCGACGCCGCCCAGGCCGCGGGGAAGATCCCCCTCGACGTACGGGCCCTGGGCGTGGACCTGCTGACGGTGGTCGGGCACAAGATGTACGCGCCCAAGGCCACGGCCGCGCTGTACGTACGCGAGGGCGTGCCGCTGGAGCCCGTCGTCTACGGCGGCGGTCAGGAACGCGGCCTGCGGGCCGGCACCGAGAACGTCGCCCTGGCCGTCGCGCTGGGGACCGCGGCGCGGCTGGCCGCCGAGGATCTCGCCGACGGCCGGGTGCGGCGGATCGCCGTACTGCGCGACGGCCTGCACCGGCGACTGACCGAGGGCCTGCCCGGCCGCGTCCGTCTCAACGGCCCGGCCGGGGACCGCCTGCCGAACACACTGAACGTCACCATCGACGGTGCACTCGGGCATGAACTCCTCGCCGCATGCCCCGAGATCGCCGCCTCGACCGGTGCGGCCTGCCACAGCGGCACCCACGAGCCGTCGCCCGTCCTGACCGCCATGGGCCTGCCGGCACAGCGGGCACTGGGCGCACTGCGCCTGTCACTGGGCCGCTGGAGCAGCGACAAGGACATCGAGACCGCGGCGGCCGCCCTGGTCCGCGCGGCTGCCGTCCGATGACCGACACCTCGGCGGCTGCTTCGGTGTCACCACAGCTTGTCGATCTGTCCGGGATACAACTCGATGCGGCTGTGCCGGAAGGACGCCTCGGTCCGGCGGGCGTCGGTCGAGAAGAAGTCGGCCATCGTGACCTTGTCGAAGCCGGGCCGGTCACTGGGAAAGGGATCCTCCGGTGTCCCGCCGATCAGTATGGCGCCGGGGAGCACCCGCCAGCCCGCGCTCTCGTAGAACCCCTGCAACACGCTGTCGCAGGTGAACAGACCCAGATCGAACCCGCCTGTGCTCATCGCCTCCCGGGCCGCCGCCACCAGGTGGCGGCCGTGTCCGTGCCCACGACTCTCCCGCCCCACCACGACGGTGCTCAGCCCTCCCGCGGCATAGCGCCGACCCGCGTGAACGATCTCCTTGGACAGGATGTCCAGAGCCGCCAGCACCTTCTCGTCCTCGTCGACGAGCAGCATCGACAACGGACGTAGCGCGGGATCGTGGGACGGGGCGTCGGCAGGGGCGAGTGACCCGGGCGGGGAAGGCCACGCCTGCTCCTGGAGTTCCCGCACCTGCACACGCAGCGGGAAGGGTGTGGCCTGCTCGGGAAAGGACAGAATACGCACGCGCCGATTCTCCTGATACGCCCGACGCGCGCAAGTGGTTTACCTGCAATGCCATTGACTTAGGGGTCTGGTGGGGGTGCGATGGCAGGTATGACCTGCAGGGTTTCGACTGGCCAGCAGGTGGGCTGGGACGGTCGCGGGCGGTCGGGGTTCCAGGACAGGAAGCGGGACATCTTCCGTTTGACCTGGCGGATGACGGTGCGCAGACGGCGGGGCTGTTTGATCTCCTCTTGGAGTTCACGTTCCGTCGTGGAGGGCTGGGGAGGGGGGAAAATCCCTGCTTGGTGAGGTGATGCTGCGGCGTGCTGCCCGCAGAGCGGCGGCGAAGGACAGCCGGTCGGGATCGAGAGGCTCGCTGCGGTTCATGGCCGCCGCGTGCATCAGCACTCTCAGCCCGGTGTAGACGGCCAGGTGTGCATAGACCTCCTGGAACACCAGGTCCGGGATCTTGCTCGGCAGCACGGTGCGGGTACCGATCTGAGTGGTTTTCAGCTCGGCCAGGGTGTTCTCCACTTCCCAGCGCTCGCCGTAGAGCGCGGCGAGTTCGGCTGCAGGCGCCCGGGCAGGGTCCATCAGCGTGGTGATCAGGCGGTATGTCTCACCGGGCTTGCGGCCTGGCACGTCCAGTGTGTACTCGATGACGCGCACGCTTATGTCCTGCGGCGCACGGACACTGCGGCCCCGGCCGCCGTGGACCGTGGAGATCCAGGAGCCGTCCGGGAGGGCCTCCTCGACAGGGAGTTTCCAGATGCCGGGGATGCGCCACAGCAGATCGGCGCCGGTGGCCGCCATCACCTGCCACAGATATGCGCCGGGCAGACCACGGTCACCCAGCACGAGCATCCCCGGCCCGAGGGACGGAGCCAGGCCCTCGACCAGGACTCGCTCCTTGACCCTGTAGGAGTCGGCGACCGCGTCCACGATTACGTGTGTGCCGGCTTCGACCAGCACCGCGAGCCGGACCAGCGGATAGCCGGTCGGCCCCTTGTCCGGCCTGGCCCGCAGCCGCCCCAGCGCCGCTTCGTTCGCGGCGGTGTCCGCCACCGCAAGCGTGGTGCCGTCGACGGCCATCACCCGCAGTCCCCGCCAGAAAGCACCCGGCGTCCGCTCGTCCGCCACCGCCGCACCTGCATGCACCAGCAGTTCCCGGAATGGCTCAACGCCCAACTTCCGGCGGGCCCGGAAGACCGCGGCCTTGTCCGGCACCCGCCACGGTCCCCAGCCGTGCTCGACTCGGGCCGGCTGCGCGAGCAGGCGTAACACCTCACGATAGGGCTCAGGGCAGAACAAAGCCCTGGCCAGCATGAAGTACACCATCAGCCGTGGCGGAAGCAGCCGCTGACGCACCTCACGGGGCTGACTCTTCCCGAGCACAGCATCCACCAACTCCGGTGGAAACACCGCCGTGAGATCCCCAAGCGCCACACGATCGACCAGCCGAGCAGCCACGGAACACCACCCCTGGTATCCGTTGAACCGCCAACGCAGCCCAAAGTCAACGGCATTGGGTTTACCTGCCGGGCTATGTCTCGCGTATCGGGTGCAGTTGGGCGAACTCGTCGGCGAGCATGCCCATCACGACGACATCGCGGTGCCGGCCGGCGAGGAACACCCGGTCCCGTAGCAGGCCCTCCTCGACGAATCCGAGACGTCGGTGCAGGGCCAACGACGCCTCGTTGTGCGCGAAGATCCGTGCCTCGCACTTGTGAAAGCGCCGCTCGGCGAACATGAAACACAACAGGAGCACCACTGCCTGCGCGGCATAGCCGTTGCGTCGATGATCAGCGCCGATCGTCACGCCGTACTCGAACCAGCCCGCACGGGCGTCGGCGTGGTGGGAGCCGACGGCACCGACCAGTTCGCCCGTGTCGACGGCCTCGACGGCGAGCTGGAAGCAGTCACCGTCGGGTGCGGCCACGGCCTGCGCCCTGGCCCAGGCGCGGAAGCCCTCCGCGGAGCGCGGCGGGTTCAGCAGGTCCCCCAGGTTCTCCTCGTCCTCGGCGAACCGCATGAACCCGGCCCAGTCGTCGGGCTCGATACCGCGCAGGCGTATCCGCTCGCCCTTCCAGAACGATGCCATCACGCCATCCGATCATGACCCAGGACGCGACGTCCAGGGCCCCCGCTGTCCGGTTACGGCTTGCGGGCGAGGCCGCCGTGTTCGGCGACGATCTCCGGCGCGGGCGAACCAGGTTCCGGACGCCACTGCGTGACCGAGACGACACCGGGCTCGATGAGTTCCAAGCCGTCGAAGAACGCGGTGATCTCGTCCACGGTGCGCAGGTTGTACGGAACGGCACCGCTGTCGTTGTAGGCGTCCTGGGCCCGCTCGAAGACGGGGTCGATGCCGCGGGAACCGTCGTTGACGGAGAGGTGACTGCCCGACGGCAGGGCGTCCATCAGACGAGTGACGATGGAGCGGGCCTGGGCGTGGTCGGCGACATGTCCCAGGATGTTGCTGAGGATCAGGGCGGTGGGGCGGCCGAAGTCCAGTGTCTCGGCGGCGGCCGCGAGGATCCGGTCCGGATCCGTCACGTCCGCGTCGATGTAGGCGGTCGCGCCCTCGGGGGAGGAGTAGAGCAGGGCGCGGGCGTGGGCCAGGACCATGGGGTCGTTGTCGACGTAGACGATCCGCGCCTCGGGAGCGAGCCGCTGGGCGACCTCATGCGTGTTGTCGGCGGTCGGCAGTCCCGTGCCGATGTCCAGGAACTGCCGGATGCCCGCCTCGCGGACCAGATACGCGATGTTGCGGTGCAGAAAGGCACGGCTGCCGCGGGCGATCGTGACGATGCCGGGGAAGACGGCCGTGTACGCGTCGCCGGCCTGCTCGTCGACGGGGTAGTTGTCCTTGCCGCCGAGCCAGTAGTTCCAGATGCGGGCGGAGTGCGGCACCGACGTGTCGATCTTCTGGTGCGTCGGCGGTTCGGATCTCGTCGCGGGGTCGGTCATGAGTCGCTGTCCGTCTTCTCAGTCGTGGCGTGGATCATTCATGGCACAACTTACGCCCGAAAGCCCGCCGTTCGCCCATGGGTGACGGTGAACGGCTCGCAGGGGTTCTCCTCCGTACGTCTCTTTCTGTGTACGCCTGGAGGCGTAGCGAGATCGCCCGGCAGATGGATCCGCAACCCACGCTGACACGAAATTGTCGTCTGGTCCTGTAAGTTGACAGAAAGGAACGCCCATCGTGCGGATAGGACGCATGGCGCCCTTGCTCACCGTGGGGGTCGCGGCGGCCGTGGTCGCCACTCTCGCCCCGGTGGCGCAGGCATCCGCGGCGGAACCGCTGAAGAAATTCGCGGACCAGAAGCCGACATGGCACCGCTGCGACGCCTCGCAGCCCGCCGCCTTACAGTGCGCGACGATCAGAGTCCCGCTCGACTACAACCACCCCGGCGCCAAGACGATCCAGCTGGCCATCTCCCGTATGAAGACCAGCGTCCCGGGCAAGCGGCACGGCGTGATCCTCTTCAATCCCGGTGGTCCGGGCGGCGAGGGCCTGGACATGCCGGTCATGATGAAGGGCGCGTTGCCCAAGAAGGTTCTGGACCAGTACGACCTCATCGGGTTCGACCCGCGTGGTGTGGGCCGCAGCAGCCCCGTCACCTGCGGTCTCACGGGCACGGAACAGAACTTCCAACACGCCTACAAGCCGGAGACGTTCAGCCGCGACGTCAAGTGGGCCCGCACCGTCGCCGACAAGTGCCGTGCCAGGAACGGCGACAAGCTCCCGTACATCACCACGCGCAACACCGCCCGTGACATGGACGTCATCCGCACCGTTCTGGGCGAGAAGAAGATCAGCTACCTGGGCTACTCCTACGGGACGTACCTGGGCGCCGTTTACGCGCAGATGTTCCCCCAGCGGACCGACCGCTGGGTGCTGGACAGCGCGGTCGACCCCGCACGGGCGTGGCGCGGCATGATCCAGGTCTGGGCGGAGGGCACCGAGCCCGCGTTCACCCGCTGGACGGAGTGGACCGCGCAGCGCGACCGCACCTACAAGCTCGGCAACACCCCGGCCAAGGTGAAGAAGACGTTCTGGGACCTCATCGCCCGGGCCGACCGCTCTCCCATCGACGAGGGTGGCCAGAAGCTCACCGGCGACGACATCCGTGCCGCCCTGCGCGCCGAGTTCTTCAGCCCCAAGGGTGCGGCCCAGTCGGTCGTGGAACTCGAGCGTGCCGCCGACGGCCATGCGGTCTCCGGTCGCTCCCTCGCACCGGAGCACCAGCAGGGATCGGGCAGCGCTTCGGCTTTCGCCGCGCGGACACCGGCCGACAACGGCACGGCCGCCTTCTGGGCCGTGGTCTGCGGCGACACCGCGGCCTGGCCGCGCGACCCCGAGCAGTACCGGCATGACGCGATCCGGGACAAGGCCAGGTACCCGATCTACGGCGACATGGGGTCCAACATCATGCCCTGTGCGTTCTGGAACAAGCCGGCCGAAGCCGTGACCGCCGTGGACAACAAGGTGGGCGTGCTCACCGTCCAGAACCAGTGGGACTCCCAGACGCCCCTGGTCAGCGGCCTGGGCATGCACCGCGCCCTGAAGGGCTCGCGCATGGTCTACGTCCAGGGCGGCGAGGGCCACGGCGTCTACTCCGACGACCCGGGCGCCTGCGCCAACATCACGGTGAACGCCTACCTGAGCACCGGAGAGCTTCCGGCGAAGGATGTCACCTGCAAGGTGTCCGGCCGCCAGAGCCCCGGCGTGAACCAGCAGATCGCCCCGGCACCGCAGCACACACCGCAAGCGCCCCGCTTCTGACGCAGTCGGGTGAACCCCCAGGTCAGGCCTGGGGGTTCAGTGCTGTCCG
This sequence comes from Streptomyces sp. NPDC052101, assembly GCF_040680235.1. Classification (NCBI taxonomy): domain Bacteria; kingdom Bacillati; phylum Actinomycetota; class Actinomycetes; order Kitasatosporales; family Streptomycetaceae; genus Streptomyces; species Streptomyces sp. NPDC052101. Next base: position 2,617 of record NZ_JBFAWH010000010.1, on the reverse strand, counting down.
GCCGGTGGACCCGCGCAGTGCCGCGGACGGGCAAGGCGCCCGTGTTTCCCACCGCCCGAGCCGCCAGGGTCAGTTGATCTGGAACGTCGCCTCGACCGGGTAGTGGTCGCTGGGAGCGTTGGTGTCGAGCTGGCCGTTGGTCCAGCCGGACTGCGGGTCGAAGTCCACCTTGACGGTGGACATCGCGGCCGGTATCGGACGCCCCGGCGCGTTCAGATACCCGAGGTAGTCGAGGTCGTCCCGGTAGTCCTTGGGGAAGGACTCGACGCCGGACATGTACTGACACCAGGCGGAGACCGGGCAGTCCATGGTCCGCAGCGTCTGGTTCGGGTCGGTGGCCGGGGTGCCGAGCACGCCGTTCACCGCGCTCTGGGCGTTGGCGTAGTCGCCGCGCGACTGGCCGCCGTAGTACTCCACGTTCATGTCGCCGCCGATGAGCACCGGCGCACTCGAACCGACGACGCCGTCGGCCCAGGAGCGGATCTCCCTGAGCTGGGCGAGCCGGGTGGACTGGGTCGTGTCGGTGGAGGTGTCGGACTCGTCGGCCTGCAGATGGGTGCCGACGACCCAGCTCTTCACGCCGCCCTTGTCGATCTGCACCAGCGCGGCACCCTTGTTGGCGTGGTAGTCCCAGGTGCCGTAGGTGGAGTTGCTGAAGACATGGGCGTACTGCGCGGTGATCGGGTACTTGGACAGGATCATCGTGCCGCCGTTGATGACGAACCACGAGTTGGAACAGTCACCGCTGATGCCCGTCCAGCCGCCGCCGGAACAGGTCTGGCCGACGACGGGGGTGTGGTACGGGTAGAGGTCGGCGAGCTTGCCGGTGATGTCGGCGGTCGAGGTGTTGTTGAAGTTCTCGTCCAGCACCACGACGTCCGCGCTGTGCTTGCGGATGATCGACTCGATGGTCGGGGTGCGCTCGGCGGCCTTCTCGTTCTGGGTGCTGTCGACGATCGCGGTGCCGAGATCGACGTTCCATGCGAACACCGAGAGGTCGGTGCCGGTGCCCGCGCTCGCGGTGGGGGCCGCGTAGCCGCTGAGGCCGAGCAGCGTGGCTGCCGCTGCGGAGGTGAGGGCGGTACCGGTACGACGCGAGAACATGCGCTCTCCTGGTGGCAGTGGGGACAGTCCCGACGCGCGATCGGCGTCGGGTCGCGTACATGACAGACTGACTGTAGGGGCTCGCCGGTACGGCCGAGGGAACATCGATCGATCTGTCCATGGAGAAAAGATGTATGGACAAGTTCGCCCGGCCGCGAGCGGATCCCACGCTTAATGTGGGGGTGTGGGCAAGGGCGTGGTGACGCTGTTCCTGTGCGGTGATGTCATGCTCGGGCGCGGCGTCGACCAGATCCTCCCGCAGCCCGGAAGTCCGGTGCTGCGCGAGGACTACGTCACGGACGCCCGGTCGTACGTCGAACTGGCCGAGGCGGTCAGCGGCCCCATCCCCGCGCCGGTCGACCCCGCCTGGCCGTGGGGCGAGGCGCTGCGGGTGCTGGAGCGGGCCGCCCCGGACGCCCGGATCGTGAATCTGGAGACGGCTGTCACCCGCAGTGACGCGTTCGCACCGGGCAAGGCGGTGCACTACCGGATGCACCCGGCCAACCTGCCCGCCCTGACCGTGGCCCGGCCCGATGTGTGCGTGCTGGCCAACAACCATGTGCTGGACTTCGGCCGGCCGGGACTGGCGGAAACCCTCGATTCGCTCGCGGACGCGGGAGTGCGGACCGCGGGCGCGGGGCGCGACGCCGAGGAGGCCCACGCGCTCGCGGAAGTCCGTGCCGGACCCGGTTCCCGCGTCCTGGTCCTCGCCCTGGGAGCCCTGTCCAGCGGCATCCCGCCCGACTGGGCCGCGACCACCCACCTGCCCGGCGTCGCCTACGTCCGCGAGGTGTCGCAGGCGGCAGCAGAGGCCGCCCTCCAGCGGGTACGACGGGCGAAGCGACCGGGCGACATCGTGGTCGTGTCGGTGCACTGGGGCTCCAACTGGGGCTACCTCGTCCCCCGCGACCAGAAGCGTTTCGCCCGCGCCCTGGTCGACGGCGGCGTCGACATCGTCCACGGGCACTCCTCCCATCATCCCCGCGCCGTGGAGGTGTACCGGGGCCGGCTGATCCTCTACGGCTGCGGCGACTTCATCGACGACTACGAGGGCATCTCGGGCTACGCGGAGTACCGCGACGACCTCCGGCTCGGCTACCTCGTCTCGGTGGCGGCGGACACCGGATGCCTCACCGGCCTGCGGATGTTCCCCCTGCAGGCGCGCCGGATGCGGCTGGAGAACGCGGCGGACCAGGACCGCGCATGGCTGCGAGCGACCCTCGACCGGATCAGCCGCGGCGTGCGCGTCGACGTGGCGGCCGACGGCATGCTCGGCCTCGTGCCCGGCTGGTGACCTGGAGCCGGGCACGGTCAGGGTCGCTGCCCGTGGCGGCGATCCCTCCACCGCCGGATGTCACGCGGTGCAGTAGTGGTATAGCCGGAGAGTCGCGGGTACCCGTCCGTTTGGCAGACGCTTCCTGAGAGGTCGTTTTCATCTGCAGTGTGGTAATGCATCCATGTTTGTGCGGGGCAGTGGTCTGGTGTTGATGAGGGTGCTGAGTCGGTCGTGTTT
>NZ_JBFAWH010000009.1:0-289992 GCF_040680235.1 Streptomyces sp. NPDC052101 | reverse complement strand
TCACCCCCGTCGGGTCCTCGTGGCTGAACCAGATCGAGATCTGGTTCGGGATCATCACCCGGCAGTCCATCCGCCGCGGCACGTTCGCGAGCGTCAACGTCCTGGTCAAACAGATCCGCGACTACATCAACTCCTGGAACGAGAACCCGAAGCCCTTCACCTGGACCGCCACCGCCGACGAGATCCTCGCCAAGGTCCGACTCGTTCAGACCAGTGTGAAGAAACTCGTCAATAACAACGTGAAGTAACGCAATCGGGATCACGAGACACTAGCGTCGTCTGCGGGATTTCGTAAAACTTCCGCAGCCATTCCTGGTTATCGGCTTGGAGACCCCTTCATTTACGGAACTCGGCCTCCCCGTCCACGTGATGGAGCGCATGCAAGGGTTATCAGTTCACCCTCGATGTCCCGATTCATCCCGACTAAATGGGGCATACGGCGTCTCTGCGTCGGCAATTCGAATTACCTGCGCACAAGATGTGTGGGCGCGGAAACGAAGTCGCGTAATTACCCGGGAAGTCGCGCGCACCGGCATCACGGACGGCCCGTCGAATTACTGTGCGGCGGATCGCCCGCGCGGGTCCGGTGTCCGACGTTGTGTCACGGGCCGCATGAGGCGGCCGGGTTGGTGGCACGATGGTTCTGGCGGGGGTGCGGCGGCCGTACCTCCGGGCCGGGAGAGCGGACCGACCGAGGGTGTGATCAGTTGTGGCCATTTCACTGTCTGCAGTGCTGCTTTTGGCGATCATCCTGGTGGTGCTGCTGAGAGGGGGGAGCATCAAGGTCGGGCCCGCGATCGTCGCGGTCCTCTTCGGGTTCTTCCTCGCCTCGACCGGCATGGCCCCGTCCATCGACCGCTTCCTGAACTCGATAGCGGACTCCATCGGCTCGATCAAGTTCTGACCGCTTCCGCCCCGGTGCGGGGGCGACGGATCGGAACACGCTGGACAACCGCTGAACAACTGAACCAGCGGGGAAAACGGGGACGGCGCCGCCGCGCGAGACGGACCCGGCGGAGAGCGAAGCCGGGCGGCTGCCGGACCGAGGACCGCCTCGGCGCCGGCTGAGGGAGAGCGCGGCGGCCACGCCCGGCCCGGCTCCGCCGGCGGTTCGCGGCCAAGGTCGTCCACGACCACTACCCCCGACGACGACGTGTTCCGCATCCGGTTCAGCCGCGAGACGGCGTCCGCCGCCCGTAAGGTCAGCGGCGCCTTCACCGACCCGTGGTGGACCCGGGCGCCGACGCCCCGCCCTCCAGGACGGCCACGCTCTACATCCCCGGCGAGGACTCAGGTCCCCCACGTCCGCCGCCACGGCCCGCCCCCCTGACCCGGACCGGCCGGATGATGGGGGGCGCTGCGCTGCCCTTCATGTCCCCTTCAACCGGCTGCGGCGCGAGGTCTGCGACGAGGCCGGGATCAAGGGCCTGCATTTCATGATCTTCGGCACACCGGCAACACCCTCGCCGCGTCCACCGGCGCCGGCACATGTGAGCTGATGGCGCGCGTGGGGCCGCGGCACCGCCCGCGCCGCTCCGATCCACCCGCATTCGAGCACCGGTCTAGCAAGATCGAAAGCCCAAGGGGTGCGCGGGGGACACGGCGGACTGAGCGGAACCCCCGGAAACGATCAGGGCCAGGCGGAGGATTGATCCTCTGGCCTGGCCCTGAGCCGTACAGAGCGGGCGACGGGAATCGAACCCGCGTAGCTAGTTTGGAAGACTAGGGCTCTACCATTGAGCTACGCCCGCAACAGTGCGCCGCAGGTCGGTGACCGCAGCACTGGAGGCATCGTAGCGGGTCGCCCGCCGTCGAGGCCAACGAGTTGGTCCCGGAGGCGCCGCCGCGCGCCGCCTCGAAGAATCCGGCCGACGTAAGCGGCCGGGGCATGTACCCTACGTGTCGCACCAGACGGGGTGTGGCGCAGCTTGGTAGCGCGTCCGCTTTGGGAGCGGAAGGCCGTGGGTTCAAATCCCGCCACCCCGACCATCTGCTCACGACGCCGTGATGATCGCCTTTTGGGGCGCCGACCGCCTGCGGTTACTATGCAAGCTGCGCGCCCGTGTGACCTCGGCCCCGACGGCCTACGTACTCCTCCGGGCGGCGAATCCGCCGGACCTGTCTGGCTCCGGCAGAACCCAAGCAGTCAGCCACAAGGAGACCGAACCGTGAAGAGCGCCGTGGAGACCCTGAACCCGACTCGGGTTCGGCTCACTGTCGAGGTGCCCTTCGAGGAGCTCAAGGACAGCCTCGACGCGGCGTACAAGAAGATCAACCAGCAGGTCACGGTGAAGGGCTTCCGCAAGGGCAAGATCCCGGCCCGGGTCATCGACCAGCGGTTCGGCCGCGGTGCGGTCCTGGAGGAAGCCGTCAACGACGCGCTGCCGAAGTTCTACACCGAGGCGGTCAACGAGGCCGAGCTGAGCCCGCTGGGCCAGCCCGACGTCGACATCACCGAGCTGAAGGACGGCGAGACGCTGAACTTCACCGCCGAGGTCGACATCCGCCCGGCCCTGGAGATCCCGGACTACTCCGGCATCGAGGTCGAGGTCGACGCCGTCGAGGTCACCGACGAGGACATCGAGAAGTCGGTCGAGCAGCTGCGCGAGCGCTTCGCCTCCACCTCCCCGGTCGAGCGTGCCGCCGAGGACGGCGACGTCGTCACCATCGACCTGGAGGCCAAGGTCGACGGCGAGGTGCTGGAGGACGGCATCGCCAACGGCGTCTCCTACACCATCGGCTCCGGCGAGCTGCTGGACGGCATCGACGACGCCGTCAAGGGCAAGGCGGCCGGCGAGGAGGCCACCTTCACCTCCGAGCTGAAGGGCGGCTCCGCCGCGGGCAAGGAGGCCGAGGTCACCGTCAAGGTCACCCAGGTCGCCGCCCGTGAACTGCCCGCGCTGGACGACGACTTCGCGCAGCTCGCCTCCGAGTTCGACACCCTGGACGCGCTGAAGGCCGACAGCCGCAAGCGCCTCGCGAACATGAAGCAGTTCGACCAGGCCACCCAGGCCCAGGAGCGCGTCCTGGAGAAGCTGCTCGAGCTGGTCGAGGTCCCGGTCCCCGAGAAGCTGCTCGAGGACGAGGTCAACACCCGCAAGCACAACCTGGAGCACCACCAGCTCGGCCAGATGGGCCTCACCCTCGACAAGTACCTGGAGATCCAGGGCAAGACCGCCGAGGAGTTCGAGACCGAGACCCGCGAGGCCGCGGTCAAGGGCATCAAGACCCAGTTCGTCCTCGACGAGCTGGTCAAGAAGGAGCAGCTGAACGTCAACCAGGAGGAGCTGACCGAGCACCTCATGCGGCGTGCGGCCTCCTCCGGCATGTCCCCCGACCAGTTCGCCCAGGCCGTCGTCGAGGGTGGCCAGGTGCCGCTGCTGGTCGGCGAGGTCGCCCGCGGCAAGGCCCTGGCCGTCGTGGTCGAGGCCGCCACGGTGAAGGACACCAACGGCGAGATCGTCGACCTCGACGACGAGGACGAGACCGAGGCCGCCATCGAGACGGTCGAGGCCGCCGAGGCTTCCGACGCCGCCGAGGAGAAGACCGAGGGCTGAGCGGCCCTACGGCGCCTCTGACGCACGTACAACGGGCCCTTGGGGACTTTCCCCGGGGCCCGTTTGTCGTACCGCCGGGGGTGAGTGGTCAGGGGCGCGGGGAACCGCGCGACCAGCCCCCCCCACCCACCCGCGGCCCGACGACAGCCACACGACCCTCCGTGAACCGCGTCGGTCCTACGGCGGAGCCGCTACGCCCCCGGCGAACACCCGCATTCCCGGGATTCCCCGAAGGGACCATCGCGTTAGGGTCCATGAAAGGCAGAACAATGAGACGGCCCGGCGCCGTCGTAAGACGAGCAGGTGGATACGTGACGAATCTGATGCCCTCCGCCGCCGGCGAGCCTTCCATCGGTGGTGGCCTCGGCGACCAGGTCTACAACCGGCTGCTCGGCGAGCGGATCATCTTCCTCGGCCAGCAGGTCGACGACGACATCGCCAACAAGATCACCGCGCAGCTGCTGCTCCTCGCCGCCGATCCGGACAAGGACATCTACCTCTACATCAACAGCCCCGGCGGCTCGGTGACGGCCGGCATGGCGATCTACGACACCATGCAGTACATCCCGAACGACGTCGTCACGATCGGCATGGGCATGGCGGCCTCGATGGGCCAGTTCCTGCTCACCGGCGGCACCGCCGGCAAGCGCTTCGCCCTGCCGCACACGGACATCATGATGCACCAGGGCTCCGCGGGCCTGGGCGGTACGGTCTCGGACATCAAGATCCAGGCCCAGTACCTGCTGCGCACCAAGAAGACCATGTCCGAGCTGACCGCGCTGCACTCCGGCCAGACCGTCGAGACGATCGTCCGCGACGGCGACCGCGACCGCTGGTTCACCCCGGAAGAGGCCAAGGAGTACGGTCTCATTGACGAGATCATCACGCACGCCTCGGGTGTTCCGGGAGGCGGCGGCACCGGTGCCTGACCGGCCCGGCCACGCCACGCACCGCCGAGACCGAAGCCCCCAGAACGCCACCAGGACGGTGAACACCCCATGAGCAACTTCCCCGGCGCCGCCAGCGGCATGTACGAGGGGCCTCGCCCCGACAGCCGCTACGTCATCCCGCGCTTCGTCGAGCGCACCTCCCAGGGCATCCGCGAGTACGACCCGTACGCGAAGCTCTTCGAAGAGCGCGTGATCTTCCTGGGCGTCCAGATCGACGACGCCTCCGCCAACGACGTCATGGCGCAGCTGCTGTGCCTGGAGTCGATGGACCCGGACCGGGACATCTCGATCTACATCAACAGCCCCGGCGGCGACATGACCGCCCTCACGGCGATCTACGACACGATGCAGTTCGTGAAGCCCGACATCCAGACGGTCTGCATGGGCCAGGCGGCCTCCGCCGCGGCCATCCTGCTGGCCGCGGGTACGCCCGGCAAGCGCATGGCGCTGCCGAACTCCCGGGTGCTGATCCACCAGCCGGCCGGCTCCACCGGCCGCGGTCAGCTCTCGGACCTGGAGATCATCGCCAACGAGTTCACCCGGATGCGTGAGCAGCTGGAGAACATGCTGGCGAAGCACTCGAACCAGCCGATCGAGAAGATCCGCGAGGACATCGAGCGCGACAAGATCCTCACGGCCGAGGAGGCGCTGGAATACGGCCTCGTCGACCAGATCATCTCCACCCGCAAGCTGAACAACGCCGAGGTCCGCTGACGCGGAGCGGCATACTCTGAGCCCCCCTTGGCACGGTGCACGTCAAAGTGAACCCTGCCAAGGGGGGCCCGAACACCGGGCCCGGCAAGGTACCGTCGGACATAAGGCAGCACCAGGAGCCGCTGGACTCGAAAGCGTCCGGGCGTCTCCCAGGCGAAGGGGAAGCACACCGTGGCACGCATCGGTGACGGCGGCGATCTGCTCAAGTGCTCGTTCTGCGGCAAGAGCCAGAAGCAGGTCAAGAAGCTCATCGCAGGGCCCGGTGTGTACATCTGCGACGAGTGCATCGATCTCTGCAACGAGATCATCGAGGAAGAACTCGCGGAGACCAGCGAGGTGCGCTGGGAGGAGCTGCCCAAGCCCCGCGAGATCTACGAGTTCCTCGAGGGCTACGTGGTCGGCCAGGAAGCCGCCAAGAAAGCCCTCTCGGTCGCGGTGTACAACCACTACAAACGGGTCCAGGCGGGCGAGAACGGCGGCCCGAGCGGCCGTGACGACGCCATCGAGCTGGCGAAGTCCAACATCCTCCTGCTGGGCCCCACGGGCTCCGGCAAGACCCTCCTCGCCCAGACCCTGGCCCGCATGCTGAACGTGCCGTTCGCGATCGCGGACGCGACAGCGCTCACAGAGGCGGGTTATGTGGGCGAGGACGTAGAAAACATCCTCCTGAAACTGATCCAGGCGGCGGACTACGACGTAAAAAAGGCTGAGACCGGGATCATCTACATCGACGAGATCGACAAGGTGGCTCGCAAGAGCGAGAACCCGTCGATCACCCGCGATGTCTCGGGCGAGGGCGTCCAGCAGGCGTTGCTCAAGATCCTGGAGGGCACCACGGCCTCGGTCCCGCCCCAGGGCGGCCGCAAGCACCCCCACCAGGAGTTCATCCAGATCGACACGACGAACGTCCTGTTCATCGTGGGCGGTGCCTTCGCCGGCCTGGAGAAGATCATCGAGGCCCGCGCCGGCGCCAAGGGCATCGGCTTCGGCGCCACGATCCTCTCCAAGCGCGAGCTGGAGGCCAAGGACGTCTTCGAGGACGTCATGCCCGAGGACCTGGTCAAGTTCGGCATGATCCCGGAGTTCATCGGTCGCCTGCCCGTGATCACCTCGGTCCACAACCTCGACCGCGAAGCACTCCTGAAGATCCTGGTAGAGCCCCGCAACGCGCTCGTGAAGCAGTACCAGCGCCTCTTCGAACTCGACGGCGTGGAGCTGGACTTCGAGCGCGAGGCCCTGGAGGCCATCGCCGACCAAGCCATCCTCCGCCAGACCGGCGCCCGGGGCCTGCGCGCCATCATGGAGGAAGTCCTCCAGGGCGTCATGTACGAGGTCCCGTCCCGCAAGGACGTGGCCCGCGTCGTCATCACAGCCGACGTGGTCCTCTCCAACGTCAACCCGACACTGATTCCCCGGGACGCGCGGGGCCGGGGGACCGGGGAGCAGAAGACGGCGTAGGCCGTACTACGCGTACGAGGGGCTCCTGGCGAGAACGACGCCGGGAGCCCCTCTTCTGTCTCCGCCGCCTGCCGCTCCCATCACGTGTCGGGGTCTTCGTCATCCTCGGTGGGCGCCCGGAATCCGGTCGTGTCGAGGGTGCAGTCGAACGGCGCCGGAATGCGGAGCTTCTCGCCGAACGGGACGGTGAGATGGGACGCATACCCCTTGGCGGTCGGCGACCAGTAAACAGTGGCAAGTTCCTCCTGCATGTCGAGCAGGAGGTAGAGCGGCACACCTGACTTCCCATAGCGCTCGACCTTGTCGGTGAGGTCGTCGTCGCGAGTGGAGGGTGAGGTGAGTTCGGCGACGAAGGAGAGACCGTCGCCGTCCAGACGGTTGCTTGCGGTCCGGCGGGTCTTTCGGTGTGCTGCGTGGATGTCAGGACCGTACGCCCGCTCGACGCCGGGGAAGACGTACAAGGCAGGGGCGGCGCTGATCCGATGCCCCTCGGGCAGCCGAGTCCGTAGCTGATCGCAGACCAGGTCCATCACGTCGAGGTAGTAGGCCTTCGACCACGGCGACACGACGATGTTGCCCCTGATGATCTCGGCCTTGAAGCCGTCGGGCACGTGCAGCTCGTCGAGGGCGTTGAGCAGATCCTCGAAGCGGTGGGGGTCGGTGCCGCTTATCGTCGGTCGTTCCAGCATCACTGGCATGATGCGTCTCCCTCGCAGTGTGGGCCAGTCGATACTCAGCGTAGCCGCCGCCGGTGACAGCCGATCGGTGAAAGCCGACCTCAGGTGCCCCGTCGTTGCGCGCCAGAGGGCGTCAGGCTGGAAGGCCTGGTGAAGCGTGGCATGATCCCGGAGTTCATCGGCCGCCTGCCCGTGATCACCTCGGTCCACAACCTCGACCGCGAAGCGCTCCTGAAGATCTTGGTCGAGCCCCGCAACGCCCTGTTCAAGCAGTACCAGCGCCTCTTCGAACTCGACTCCGTGGAGCTGGACTTCGAGAGGGAGGCCCTGGGGGTCATCGCCGACCAGGCCATCCTCCGCCGGACCGGTGCCCGGGGCCTGTGGCGGGGGTCTGAGGAGCAGAAGTCGGCCTGAGCATCCCGACACGCCGACGGGCAGGCACCCTGCATGGGGTGTCTGCCCGTCGGCGTGTGTCGGACTACTGACGACCTGATCACGCCATCGCATCGCCGGAACCGGAGCCCACTCCCCTTTTTATGATCTAGTGTGCTCGACCATGGGTCGGATGCTTGTTCGAGTGTCTGGCTGCTGAAAACGGGAGGGCTCAGAAATGAAGTTCCAGAGAATGAATCGGGTGGCGGCGGTGGCGGGCGTGGTGGCGGCGGCAGGGCTCTGCCGCTGATCGTGGTCAGCCCGCAAGTGCAGCACCAAGCGACTGTGTCAACTCCGTCCAGAGCAGTGGCTATCTGGTCGGCCCCAAGGTGAAGGCCGCTTGCCAACACCCGGCCATCTTCACAGGCGTCATAAAGACGGCCAACCCCAACTGCCTCAGTGGACTCGTGAACGTGCACGTCGAAATCGATGACGCGGAGGTGGCGTGCCTCCGAGCCTGATCACGTCACGCAGCCGTTCCGCTTCCAGCGCGGGGCGGTGAGGCAGGAGAAGGCGGCTCGATGTCCCGAGCCGCCTTCTCCGATGGGGAAGTGTCGCTGTGCAGGTATCAGGCCTTGACGCGCACGTCGTTGCGGAGCTTGGCTGCCAGGTCCGCCGTGTCGTTGATCGTGCCGGCGTCGCCCGTGGCCATGGCGGCGGCGCTGAATGACAAGACCTTGGCGATCGTGCTGTGGTCGGCCCAGATGCACACCGGCACCTTGATCGTCTTCGCCGTTCCGGCGGACGACGCCGACGAACCGGTGTTGTCGAGCTCGGCCACCTGGCACTTCATGATGCCGTTGGAGAAGCCCGACGGGTTGACCGTCTCGGGGCTGCCGATCAGCTTGCCCTTGATGTCGGAGTCGCTCTGGTCTTTCTCGGACTGCTCCTTGGCCTTGGCGAACGCGGCGTCGAGGACGGCCTCGGGGTTGTCGATCGTGCCGTACACGCCGCTGAAGGTCAGGCCCTTCGCGGTCAGCCCCTTGCCGTTCTGGTACGAGCCGCTGACGCCCTGAGGGTTCTTGACGCCGGCCTTCTCGAAGCCCTTGAGGTCGGACGGGCTGACCTTTCCGTTCGAGGTCGGCGACTTCGTGTACGTACCGTTGATGACGGTATCCGGCGCCGTCAGCTTGTGCGGCCCGTCGTCCGCAACGCTGTCGCCGCTACCGCTGAACGCGAGGTACGCCCCCACCGCCACAGCCGCCACCACGGCGACCGCGCCGATGATCAGGCCCGTCTTCTTCTTGCCGCCACCCGGCTGCGGCGGCTGCGGCATGCCGTAGGGCTGCTGGCCGTACGGCGGCTGCTGGCCGTAGGGCTGCTGCTGCGGCACGCCGCCCTGCTGCGGGTAGCCGTAACCCGGCTGCGGCGGAGCCGGCGGCGCCTGCTGGGGGTAGCCGTAGCCGGGCTGCGGAGCCTGCGGCTGCTGGCCGTACGGGCCCGGCTGGCCGTAGGGCGCCTGCTGGCCGTACGGAGCAGGCTGCCCCGGCTGGCCGTACGGACCCGGCTGCTGGGGCGGCTGGCCGTACGGGCCCGGCTGGTTGTTGCTCATTTCTGGGTTCCCCCTAGGACGCTTATGTGTTCCTGACATCCTGTCCCAGGCCCCGAAGGCACGCGGCACCGGGGGCCGCACCGTTACACAACAAACGCGTTTCGGGACCACCCCGTGACACCTCTAAACTGACCCCCGTGACCGAAAACGCTCAGCAGCAGCCACCCGCGCCCGACTCCGAACTGCCGACCCAGTACGCGCCGGCCGATGTAGAGGGCCCGCTGTACGAGCGCTGGGTAGAGCGCGGTTACTTCGAGGCGGACGCGAAGAGCGACAAGCCGCCGTACACGATCGTCATCCCGCCGCCGAACGTCACGGGCTCGCTCCACCTCGGGCACGCCTTCGAGCACACCCTCATCGACGCCCTGACCCGCCGTAAGCGCATGCAGGGCTACGAGACGCTGTGGCAGCCCGGCATGGACCACGCCGGCATCGCCACGCAGAACGTCGTCGAGAGGGAGCTGGGCAAGGAAGGAAAGTCCCGGCACGACCTCGGCCGCGAGGCCTTCGTCGAGCGCGTCTGGCAATGGAAGGGCGAGTCCGGCGGGCAGATCAGCGGACAGATGCGGCGCCTGGGAGACGGCGTCGCCTGGTCGCGTGAGCGCTTCACCATGGACGAGGGGCTCTCGCAGGCCGTTCAGACCATCTTCAAGCGGCTCTACGACGACGAGCTGATCTACCGCGCCGAGCGCATCATCAACTGGTGCCCGCGCTGTCTGACCGCCATCTCGGACATCGAGGTCGAGTACCAGGACGACGACGGCGAGCTGGTCTCCATGAAGTACGGGGACGGGGACGACGCCATCGTCGTCGCCACCACCCGTGCCGAGACGATGCTCGGTGACACCGCCGTCGCCGTCCACCCCGAGGACGAGCGCTACAAGCACCTCGTCGGCAAGCTCATCCGGCTCCCGCTGACCGAGCGTTCCATCCCGGTCGTCGCCGACGAGCACGTCGACCCCGAGTTCGGCACCGGCGCCGTCAAGGTCACCCCGGCCCACGACCCGAACGACTTCGAGATCGGCCAGCGCCACAACCTGCCGTCCCTCACGGTGATGGACGAGCACGCCGTCATCACCGTCCACGGCCCCTTCCAGGGCATGGACCGCCTGGAGGCCCGCTCGGCGATCGTCGCCGCGCTGCGCGCCGAGGGCCGGATCGTCGCCGAGAAGCGGCCGTACGTCCACTCCGTCGGCCACTGCTCGCGCTGCAAGACCACCATCGAGCCGCGTCTGTCGATGCAGTGGTGGGTCAAGGTCGGCCCGCTCGCGAAGGCCGCCGGTGACGCCGTCCGCGAGGGCAAGGTCAAGATCCATCCGCAGGAGATGGAGAAGCGGTACTTCGACTGGGTCGACAACCTCCACGACTGGTGCATCTCGCGGCAGCTGTGGTGGGGCCACCGCATCCCGGTCTGGTACGGCCCGAACGGCGAGGTCGTCTGCGTCGGCCCCGATGACGAGGCCCCCTCCGGCGAGGGCTGGCACCAGGACACCGACGTCCTCGACACCTGGTTCTCCTCCGGTCTGTGGCCGTTCTCCACCCTCGGCTGGCCCGAGCAGACCGAGTCGCTCGCGAAGTTCTACCCGAACTCCGTCCTGGTCACCGGCTACGACATCCTCTTCTTCTGGGTCGCCCGGATGATGATGTTCGGCCTGTACGCGATGGACGGCACCCCGCCGTTCCACACCATCGCCCTGCACGGCATGGTCCGCGACCAGTTCGGCAAGAAGATGTCGAAGTCCTTCGGCAACGCGGTCAACCCGCTGGACTGGATGGACAAGTACGGCTCCGACGCCCTGCGCTTCACGCTCGCGCGCGGCGCCAACCCCGGCGTCGACGTCCCGATCGGCGAGGACTGGGTCCAGGGCTCCCGCAACTTCGCCAACAAGATCTGGAACGCCACCCGTTTCGCGCTGATGAACGGCGCCACGGTGGACGGCCCGCTGCCGGAGCCGTCGGCCATGTCCTCGACGGACCGCTGGATCCTCTCCCGCCTCAACTCCGTCGTCGCCGAAGTCGACGCGCTCTACGACGACTTCCAGTTCGCCAAGCTCTCCGACGCCCTCTTCCACTTCGCGTGGGACGAGGTCTTCGACTGGTACGTCGAGCTGTCCAAGACGACGTTCCAGGCGGGTGGCGAGCCGGCCGAGGTCTCCAAGCGCGTCCTGGGCGAGGTCCTCGACGTCACCCTCAGGCTGCTGCACCCGGTGGTCCCGTTCGTCACGGAGACCCTCTGGACGACCCTCACGGGCGGCGAGTCGGTCGTGATCGCCGACTGGCCGAAGGACGGCGGCTTCCGTGACGCCGACGCCGAGCGGGAGATCGAGAGCCTCCAGGCGGTCATCACCGAGGTCCGCCGCTTCCGCGCCGACCAGGGCCTCCAGCCCGGTCAGCGGGTCCCGGCCCGCCTGACCCTGGACGGCACGGCCCTCGCCCCGCACGAGGCCGCCATCCGTCAGCTCCTGCGCCTCCAGCCGGAGGGCGAGAGCTTCACGGCGACGGCCACCCTCCCGGTCGCCGGCGCCGAGGTCGCGCTGGACCTCTCCGGCACGATCGACGTGGCGGCCGAGCGCAAGCGGCTGGCGAAGGATCTGGCTGCCGCCGAGAAGGAGAAGGCCCAGGCGAACGCCAAGCTCGGCAACGAGGCCTTCCTGGCCAAGGCCCCGGAGAACGTGGTCGACAAGATCCGAGGCCGCCTGGCGAAGGCGGAGGAGGACATCGCGCGGATCCAGGCCCAGCTGGACAGGTTGCCGTCGGCGTAAGCAGTTCTGCGTGAGCGAAGGCCCCGGTGCATGTGAGGCGCCGGGGCCTTCGCCGACCCAGGGGCGCGGGGCTGTATCGATATGCGACTCAGGCGCGATGGGGGTCCCCCGGGGTTCGAGCGAAGCCGAGAACTCGGGGGAGCGACAAGCCACGACGCACCCGCACCCGGCGTCGCAGAGCAACCACCCCGAACCGGCCGTTTGTCACCCCCGCTCCGTAGACTGGCCCCGTGAGCGACCACCCGCACGAAAACGACCAGCCGGACCCCCTCGACGGCTTCGACGAACTCATCGAGGCCGAGACCACCCGCGACCCCGACCTCGCGGTCATCGAGGCCGGCAGCCGCACCCTGCGCACCCAGGGCGGCCCGCCGCAGGCAGACGTACCCGGGCGACCCGAGGACCCGGAGGTCGACCGGGCCCTGCGCGAGGTCGAGTCGGAGCTGGCCACGCGCTGGGGCGAGACCAAGCTGGAGCCCTCGGTCAGCCGTATCTCCGCGCTGATGGACGTGCTCGGCGAGCCCCAGCGGTCGTACCCCTCGATCCACATCACGGGCACGAACGGCAAGACCTCCACCGCCCGCATGATCGAGGCCCTGCTCGGCGCCTTCGAGCTGCGCACCGGCCGCTACACCAGCCCCCATGTGCAGTCGATCACCGAGCGGATCAGCCTGGACGGCGCCCCGGTCTCCGCCGAGCGGTTCATCGAGACGTACCAGGACATCAAGCCGTACGTCGAGATGGTGGACGCCCAGCAGGAGTACCGGCTGTCCTTCTTCGAGGTGCTCACCGGCATGGCGTACGCGGCCTTCGCGGACGCGCCCGTCGACGTCGCCGTCGTCGAGGTCGGCATGGGCGGCTCCTGGGACGCCACGAACGTCATCGACGGCGACGTCGCCGTGATCACCCCGATAGACCTGGACCACACCGACCGGCTCGGCGAGACGACCGCGGAGATCGCCGCCGAGAAGAGCGGCATCATCAAGCAGGACGCCACCGTGATCCTGGCGCAGCAGCCGGTGGACGCGGCGCAGGTGCTGCTGAAGAGGGCCGTCGAGGTGGACGCCACCGTGGCCCGCGAGGGCCTGGAGTTCGGGGTCGTCGACCGGCAGGTCGCCGTCGGCGGGCAGCTGCTCACGCTGCGCGGCCTCGGCGGCGAGTACGCCGAGGTGTACCTGCCGCTGTACGGCGCCCACCAGGCGCACAACGCGGCCGTCGCCCTCGCCGCCGTCGAGGCGTTCTTCGGTGTCGGCGCGCAGCGTGCCGAGCCGCTGGACATCGACGCCGTCCGCAGGGCCTTCGCGGCCGTTTCCTCGCCGGGCCGCCTGGAGGTCGTACGGCGTTCCCCGACCGTCGTGCTGGACGCGGCGCACAACCCGGCGGGTGCCGCGGCCACCGCCGAGGCCGTGCAGGAGGCGTTCGACTTCAGCCGGCTGATCGGTGTCGTGGGCGCGAGCGGCGACAAGAACGTGCGGGGTCTGCTGGAGGCCTTCGAGCCGATCTTCGCCGAGGTCGTCATCACGCAGAACTCCACCCAGCGCGCGATGGACGCGGACGAGCTGGCCGCGATCGCGGTCGAGGTGTTCGGCGAGGAGCGGGTGCAGGTCGAGCCGCGGCTGCCGGACGCCCTGGAGGCCGCGATCACGCTGGCCGAGGAGGAGGGCGAGTTCGCGGGCGGTGGCGTGCTGGTCACCGGTTCCGTCATCACCGTCGGCGAGGCCCGGCTGCTGCTGGGGAAGGGCTGAGGACCGAGGATGCGTACGCTCTGTGCGTCGACACTGATCGGCGAGTTCTTCGTCATCGGGTTCGCCGGGCTCGTCGCCATGAAGGACCCGAGCCTGTCCATGTCCACGGTGTGGCTGGTCAGCGGTATCGCGATGGTGCTGTGCGTGCTGCTGTGCGGCATGGTGACCCGGCCCGGCGGGGTGGCCCTCGGCTGGGCCCTGCAGATCGCGCTGATCGCCTCCGGGGTCTTCGTGCCGACCATGTACTTCATGGGTGCGGTGTTCGCGGCGCTGTGGTGGGCTTCGGTGCACTTCGGCAGAAAGGTGGACGAGGCGAAGGCCCGCTTCGCGGCGCAGAGCGACTCCTCCACAGCTGACGCTGCGTAACAGTCGTTCGGACACGCCCTGTAACCTCATCCCACCGCACACGTCCGTCACGTAAGGAGTCCCCCTGTGAGCCAGCGCACCCTCGTCCTGCTCAAGCCCGACGCTGTCCGTCGAGGCCTGACCGGCGAGATCATCAGCCGTATCGAGCGCAAGGCCGGCTGGCAGATCACCGCGCTGGAGCTGCGCACCCTGGAGCGGGCGACGCTGGAGCAGCACTACGGCGAGCACGTCGGCAAGCCGTTCTACGAGCCGCTGGTCGAGTTCATGTCCTCCGGTCCGGTCGTCGTGCTGATCGTCGAGGGCGAGCGGGTGATCGAGGGCGTGCGCGCGCTCGCCGGCCCGACCGACCCGATCGCCGCCGCGCCCGGCTCCATCCGCGGTGACTACGGCGTGATCGTCCGCGAGAACCTGATCCATGCCTCCGACTCCGAGGAGTCCGCCGAGCGCGAGGTGAAGATCTTCTTCCCGGGCCGCGCGTGAGCCGCGCGCGGAGTTCTCGCTAATTTTTCTGATGGGGCGTCAGGTCGGTTCGGTGGCGCCTGACCAGGGACGGCCGCACATTTCCGGTCGTCCCTTGGCATATGCCTTGCCGATCGGGGGAACGCGTGCCTCCGTTGGACCGTCTCCACAAGCGGGGCGGGCCGCCATCTGGTGACAATGGCGGAGACCCTCGCGCAGTGGCCGTGCAGGCGCGTTTACGATGGAAGCCTTCACGTCACAGCACCCGCCTCGCCGACCTGATATGCCCTCAAAAGCTCAGGAAGGCCAGATGAATCCGGATGGGGAACTCAATGTCGTTCATCGGCCGTGACATGGCTGTCGACCTCGGGACCGCCAACACGCTGGTGTACGTCAGGGGTCGTGGAATCGTACTCAACGAGCCGTCCGTCGTCGCGATCAACACCAACACGGGTGGGATCCTCGCGGTCGGTGCCGAAGCGAAGAAGATGATCGGCCGGACGCCGGGCAATATCGTGGCCGTCCGCCCGCTGAAGGACGGCGTGATCGCCGACTTCGAGATCACCGAGCGGATGCTCCGCTACTTCATCCTGAAGATCCACAAGCGGCGTTATCTCGCCCGGCCGCGGGTCGTCGTCTGTGTGCCCTCCGGTATCACGGGCGTCGAGCGCCGCGCCGTGATCGAGGCGTCCTCGCAGGCCGGCGCCCGCCAGGTGCACATCATCGAGGAGCCCATGGCGGCCGCTATCGGCTCCGGCCTGCCGGTCCACGAGGCCACGGGCAACATGGTGGTGGACATCGGCGGCGGCACCACGGAGGTCGCGGTCATCTCGCTCGGCGGCATCGTCACCGCCCAGTCCATCCGCGTCGCGGGCGACGAACTGGACAACGCGATCATCCAGTACATCAAGAAGGAGTACAGCCTTCTGCTGGGTGAGCGCACGGCCGAGCAGATCAAGATCACGATCGGTTCGGCGTACGACCTCGACACCGACGAGCACACCGAAGTCCGCGGCCGGGACCTGGTGTCCGGGCTGCCGAAGACCGTGGTCATCTCGGCCGCCGAGGTCCGCAAGGCGATCGAGGAACCCGTCAACGCGATCGTGGACGCGGTCAAGACGACCCTCGACAAGTGCCCGCCGGAGCTGTCCGGCGACATCATGGACCGAGGAATCGTTCTGACCGGCGGTGGAGCCCTGCTGCGCGGGCTCGACGAGCGGCTGCGCCGGGAGACGGGGATGCCGATCCACATCGCCGAGGATCCGCTGGACAGCGTCGCGCTCGGCTCCGGGAAGTGCGTCGAGGAGTTCGAGGCGCTGCAGCAGGTCCTGGACGCCCAGCCGCGCAGATGACGTAAGTCTTATATTCCGCCGTACGGGACGTTCTCCTCTCGTACGGCGGATCGTTGATTGCAGGCATAAGCTCCCACAAATGGGCCCCTCGGGTTGCGAATCGCGTAACGCGCCCGCGAAGGGGCTCCCGAATTCCTATTGAGGAAGGGCACGGCCGCCGCACGTGAGGGACACGAAAGAGAGCCGGTTGCTCCTGGTCCTGCTGGTTGCCATCGCATTCGCGCTGATCACGGTGGACATCCGCGGGGGCAGGAACTCCCCGGTCGACGGTGCGCGGCAGGCCGCGGCCGCGGTGTTCGGCCCCGTCGAGAACGGGCTGTCCTCGGCGGTCGACCCCGTCGGCAACGCCGTCTCCGCGATCCGGGACTCCGGCAGCAGGCACGACCGGCTCGCCACTCTGGAGAAGGAGAACGCGGCCCTCAAGGCGAAGCTCGGCAGCGACGACCGCAACCGCAGCCGCCTGAACCAGCTCGACAGGATGCTGAAGATCGCCGGCGAGGGCCAGTACGGCATCAAGGGCGCCCAGGTCATCGCCATAGGAGCGGCGCAGGGCTTCTCCTGGACCATCACCATCGACGTCGGCGCCAACGACGGCATCAAGCGCGACATGACCGTGCTCAACGGCGACGGACTGGTCGGCCGGGTCACCACCGTCGGTCCCGACACCTCCACCGTGCTGCTCGCCAACGACCCCGACTTCACCGTCGGCACCCGCATGGAAGGCGGCGACGAACTCGGCTTCGCCTCCGGGCAGGGCGACCGCCCGCTGCGTGTGGAGCTGCTCAACGGCAGGGCGGACGTCAAGAAGGGCGACCGGCTCGTCACCTTCGGCTCGGAGGCCGACCGGCCGTTCGTGCCGGGCGTCCCGGTCGGCGTGGTCTCCCGCATCGACCCCTCCAACGGCGGCCTCACCCGCATCATCTACGTCACCCCGTACGTCGGCTACACCAAGCTCGACATCGTCGGCGTGGTGGTCCAGGCCCCGAAGAAGGACCCGCGTGACGAGGTCCTGCCGGCCAAGCCCAAGCCCGTCCCGACGCCTACGGTGACCGTCACGGTGACCCCGTCCCCCGACGCCTCCGCCACCGACCAGCAGCAGTAGGAGCCGAACCCATGCGCCTCAACCGGATCCTGCTCTCCACCGCACTCGTCGTCGTGGCCCTGGTGATCCAGGTGAGCGTCCTCGCCCGCCTGCACCTGCCGGGCGCCGTGCCCGACTTGCTGCTGCTCACTGTCCTGGGCCTCGCCATGGTGTACGGCCATGTCGGCGGCGCCCTCGTCGGCTTCGGCGCCGGTCTGCTCGCCGACCTCGCCCCGCCCGCCGACCACGCGGCCGGCCGCTACGCGCTCGTGCTGTGCGTCATCGGCTACGCCGCCGGGCTGATCCGGCCGGAGAACGGCCGCCTGAAGTCGGCGACCGGCCCGATGGCCGTCGTGGTCGCCGCCGCGATCGGCTCCACACTGCTGTACGCGTGCGTCGGCGCCCTGGTCGGCGACACCGCCGCCCGCCATGTCGGCCTGCCCGGGCTGCTGTTCTCGGCGGCCCTGTACGACCTGCTGCTCGCCCCTTTCGTGGTCCCCGGGATCATGTGGCTGGCCCGGCGCTCCGACAACGACCCGCTCACCGAGACCAGCCCCGCCGCCAAGGCCGGCGACATCTCCACCGGCTGGCTCTCCTCCGGCACCGGCCTGCGCATCGGCAGCCAGCGTGGCGGCCTCGGCGCGCTGAAGGCCAAGGCCCGTACCCGCTCCGCCCGGGTCGCCCGGATCAAGGGGGTCAAGCGGCTGTGAAGCAGGGTCAGGCGCCCGTGGGTCCCGAGGAGTTCATCCGAACGGGGCAGCCTCCGCGGAACGCGGGCTCACAGGCTGGTCGTTCATCATTCGTACGCACGCGACCGGTTCGCACACCTGCGCCGCGCGCACAGACGTCCGCGCACTGAGAGGGGGAGACAGCCGCAGTGACCAACATCCCCGAGACCGGTCGGACCCCACGGGTCCAGATCCGGCTCGTCGTGATCCAGATCCTTGTCCTCTCCCTCCTCGGCACGCTCGGCGGCCGGCTCTGGTATCTGCAGATCCGCGAGGGCGCCCAGTACCAGAAGGAGGCCTCCGGAAACCACGTCCAGCAGGTCGTCGACCCCGCCGTGCGCGGCGACATCCTGGACGCCCGCGGCGTGCCCCTCGCCGACACCGAGGCCCGCCTGGTCGTCTCCGCCTCCCGTACCGACCTGCTCAAGCAGCGGGACGACGGCAAGGCCGTCCTCACCAAGCTGGCCGGTGTCCTCGGCGTGAAACCCGAGGACGTCATCCAGAAGGTGCGGCTGTGTGACGCCAAGACCCCCCAGCCGTGCTGGAACGGCTCGCCGTACCAGCCGATCCCGATCACCGACGAGGCCACCCCGAAGCAGGCCCTGCAGATCCGCGAGCGCTCCGAGGACTTCCCCGGCATCACCGCCGAGCCCGAGGCCGTGCGTCACTATCCGGGCCCGGGCAAGTCCAACACCGCGCAGGTGCTCGGCTATCTCTCGCCCGTCACCGACGACGAGATCCAGAAGGCCAAGAACACCGACTCGCCCTATCTGCGCTCCGACATGGTCGGCCGCTCCGGCCTGGAGCGGGAGTACGACAAGGAGCTGCGCGGCAAGGCCGGCGTCACCCGCTACGAGGTCGACAACCTCGGCCGGGTCATCGGCAAGGCCAAGGCGGACCCCGCCGAGCCCGGCTCCAACCTGGTCACCAGCATCGACTCCCGCGTGCAGCGCGTCGCCGAGTACGAACTGGACAAGGCCATGAAGGCCGCCCGCCAGCAGGTCGACAAGAACACCGGCGAGAACTACAAGGCCGACTCCGGCGCCGTCATCGTCATGGAGGCCAAGACCGGCCGGATCGTCGCGATGGCCTCGGCACCGACCTACGACCCGAACGTATGGGTGGGCGGCATCTCGGCCAAGGACTACAAGTCCCTCACCGGCAAGGACTCCGACTACCCGCTGCTCAACAGGGCCATACAGGGTCAGGCGGCCCCCGGTTCGACGTTCAAGGTGGTCTCCACGGCCGCCGCGGTCCAGGCCGGCTACGTCTGGGACGGCGGCTACCCCTGCACCAGCTCCTACTCGGTGGGCGGCCAGGTCTTCAGGAACTTCGAGGGCGAGAACTTCGGCCCGATCTCCCTGGGCCGCGCCCTGGAGGTCTCCTGCGACACCGTCTTCTACGGCCTCGGCGACAGGGAATGGAAGAAGGACGGCGGCATCAACCCCAAGAGGGGGCAGCCGAGGGACTGGTTCTTCAAGACGGCCCACCAGTTCGGCCTCGGCAAGGAGACCGGCATCGACCTGCCCAACGAGGTCACCGGCCGCGTCCCCGACCGCCAGTGGAAGCTGGACTACTGG
The DNA here is from genome assembly GCF_040680235.1 of Streptomyces sp. NPDC052101. Lineage (NCBI taxonomy): Bacteria > Bacillati > Actinomycetota > Actinomycetes > Kitasatosporales > Streptomycetaceae > Streptomyces > Streptomyces sp. NPDC052101. Next base: position 270,579 of record NZ_JBFAWH010000009.1, on the reverse strand, counting down.
AAGGCCAACAAGGACGCCTGGTGCAAGTCCGGCAAGAAGAACGGCTCCTACGTCGAGAAGATCGCCTACGAGAACTGCCTCGAAGGTAACAAGATGCGTGAGGGTGACGAGATCAACTACTCCATCGGCCAGGGCGACACCCTCGTCACGCCGATACAGGAGGCGATGATCTACGGCGCCGTCGCCAACGGCGGCACCGAGTATGTCCCGACCATCGGCAAGGCGATCATCAGCCCCGACGGCAAGTCCGTCCAGGAGATCAAGCCAAAGGTGCAGCGCAAGCTGCCCGTCAGCCAGGCCACCCTCAAGGGCATGGACGACGCCTTCGCGGGCGTCATCACCCGAGGTACGGCGGCCTGGAAGTTCAACGGCTGGCCGCAGAACAAGATCCAGCTGCACGGCAAGACCGGTACGGCGGAGGTCTACGGCAAACAGACCACCGGCTGGCTGGCCACGTACACCAAGGACTACTCGGTGATCATGACGATCGCCCAGGCCGGTACGGGTTCCGGTTCCTCCGGTGAGGCCGTGCGCAACATCTACAGCGCGCTCTACGGCGTCCAGGGCGACGGCTCCATCGACAAGAAGAAGGCGCTGCTGCCCGAGCCGCAGAAGGGCCTGCCGAAGGTCCGCACGGACGGCACGATCGCCGCCCCCAAGGTCACCGGCGACCCGGGCAAGGACGCCGAGGCCTCCCAGAAGGACAACCCGAGCAACGGCGACAGCAACCAGCCCGCCGCCACCGCATCGCCCACCACACGCAACCGCAACACCCGCAGGCGGCCACGGCGCGATCGCGGCAGGGGAAGCCGGAGGATGCCCTCATGACCGGCGCGAACAGCTTCTCCGTCTCCGGGTACGGCCCCGAGCGCGCCGGCTGGACCAGGATCTTCGCCCGCGACTCGCTCACCCGCCGACTGGACTGGCCGATACTGCTGGCCGCCGTCGTGCTGTCGCTGATCGGCTCGCTGCTGGTGTACTCCGCGACCCGCAACCGCACCGAGATCAACCAGGGCGACCAGTACTACTTCCTGGTCCGCCATCTGATGAACCTCGGCATCGGGCTCGCCCTGATGATCGGCACGATCTGGCTCGGCCACCGCGCCCTGCGCAACGCCGTGCCGATCCTCTACGGCATCTCACTGTTCGGCGTGCTGCTCGTGCTCACCCCGCTCGGCGCCACCATCAACGGCAGCCGCAACTGGATCGTCTTCGGCGGCGGCTTCTCGCTCCAGCCCGCCGAGTTCGTGAAGGTCTCGATCATCCTGGGCATGGCGATGATACTGGCGGCCCGGGTCGACGCCGGGGACAAGCCGCACCCCGACCACCGCACGGTGATGCAGGCACTCGGCCTGGCCACCGTGCCGATCTTGATCGTGCTGCTCATGCCCGACCTCGGCACGGTCCTCGCCATGGTGGCCATCATCCTGGGCGTGCTGCTCGCCTCCGGTGCCTCCAACCGCTGGATCTTCGGCCTGCTCCTCGCCGGTGTGCTCGGCTGTGTCGCGATCTGGCAGCTGCACATCCTGGACCAGTACCAGATCAACCGCTTCGCCGCGTTCGCCAACCCGGACCTGGACCCGGCGGGCGTCGGCTACAACACCAACCAGGCCCGTATCGCGATCGGCTCCGGCGGCCTGATGGGGGCCGGTCTCTTCCACGGCTCGCAGACCACCGGCCAGTTCGTGCCCGAGCAGCAGACCGACTTCGTCTTCACGGTCGCGGGGGAGGAGCTGGGCTTCGTCGGCGCTGGCCTGATCATCTTCCTGCTGGGCGTGGTGCTGTGGCGCGCCTGCCGTATCGCCCGCGACTCCACCGAGCTGTACGGGACGATCGTGGCCGCGGGGATCGTCGCCTGGTTCTCCTTCCAGTCCTTCGAGAACATCGGCATGACCCTCGGCATCATGCCGGTCACCGGTCTGCCCCTGCCGTTCGTGTCCTACGGCGGCTCGTCGATGTTCGCCGTGTGGGTGGCCGTGGGACTGCTGCAGTCGATCAAGGTGCAGAGACCGATGTCGGCGTAGGTATCCGGCGTAGGCCTCCGTGGGCCGGCCGTACACCGGATGGATGTGTGGAAGTTTCCTGTCATTCACCCGGGGCGGCCCCTGCCGTGCCGCCCCGCGGGCTACTAGATTCAATCCATGGCGGATGCGAAACGCGAGATCGAGCGCAAGTACGAGTCCGACGACAGCGGGCTGCCCGACCTGACGGGCGTCGGCGGAGTGGCGGCCGTCCTGGACAAGGGCCTGGTCGAACTCGACGCCACCTACTACGACACCGCCGACGAACGCCTCGCCGACGCCGCCCTCACCCTGCGCCGCCGCACCGGCGGCTCGGACGCCGGCTGGCATCTGAAATTCCCGGTCGAACCTGGCGTACGCGACGAGATCCGGGCCCCGCTCTCCGACACCGTCCCCGAGGAGATCGCCGCCCTCGTCCGCTCCCGGGTCCGGGACGCCGAGCTGATCCCGCTGGTCCGGCTGCGCTCCGCCCGCGATGTGCGCCACCTGGTCGACGCCGACGGTGCCCTGCTGGCCGAGGCCAGCGTCGACGCGGTGACCGCCGAGCGGCTCGGCGGCGCGGGCGGGGCCGCCCAGTGGACCGAGATCGAGGTGGAACTGGCCGACGACGGCGACCCCGCCTTCCTCGACCGGGTGGAGAAACGGCTGCGCAAGGCGGGCGTGCGCCCCTCGAAGTCGCCGTCGAAGCTGGCCCGGGCCCTGGAGCAGACGGGAGGACCCCGCTGTGGCAGCCGCAGGAAGAGCAAGCCCGCACCGCCGGAGACGGCAGGCGACCACGTCCTCGCCTATCTGCGCGCCCAGCGGGACGTGCTGGTCGAGCTGGATCCGGCCGTCCGCCGCGATGTGCCCGACTCCGTGCACCGTATGCGGGTCGCCACCCGCCGCGCCCGCAGCACCCTGCGCAGCTTCCGCTCGGTCCTCGACCGCACCGTCACCGACCCCATCGGCGTCGAGCTGAAGTGGCTCGCGGGCGAGCTGGGCCTCGACCGCGACCAGGAGGTGATGGCCGAACGCCTGACGGCCGCCCTCGACGCCCTCCCGCCCGGCCTGGTCACCGGCCCCGTCCGCGAGCGCCTCGCGGCCTGGTCCGAGACCCGGCACGGCGGCGCGCACTCGCATCTGACCGACGTGCTGGACTCCCGCCGCTACCTCGCCCTGCTGGACACCCTGGACGGCCTCCTCGCCGGCCTCCCGTTGCGGAAGGCCGCCGCGAAACAGCCGGACAAGGTGCTCGCCAAGGCCGTCGACAAGGACCTGGCGACCCTGTCCGCCCTGGTCGAGCAGGCGATCGGCGCCCCGCCCGGCGAGGAACGCGACATCGCCGTGCACGAGGCCCGCAAGAAGGCCAAGCGCACCCGGTACGCGGCCGAGGCGGCCACCCCGGCCCTCGGAAAACCGGCCCGTTCCCTGACCAAGGCCATGAAATCCCTCACCACCCTCCTCGGCGAACACCAGGACAGCGTCATGACCCGCTCGACCCTGCGCGAGCTGTCCGCGGTGGCGCACGAGGCGGGCGAGAGCGCGTTCACCTACGGGGTGCTGTACGGGCGGGAGGAGCAGCGGGCGGCGACTGCGGAGGCCGAGCTGCCGGCCCTCTGGACGGAGATCGAGTCCGGGGCGACGGTCTGAGCGTTCGGGGCAGGCCTCCGACCGGGTTACGCTTGATGGTCACCCCTGTCAGCTCATGAAGGTTCGCGAGATGCCTGTCGAGTCGGTTTTCCCGCAGCTCGAAGCTCTGCTTCCCCACGTGCAGAAGCCGATCCAGTACGTCGGCGGAGAGCTCAACTCCACCGTCAAGGACTGGGACGAGTGCGACGTCCGCTGGGCGCTCATGTACCCGGACGCCTACGAGGTGGGTCTGCCCAACCAGGGCGTCATGATCCTCTACGAGGTCCTCAACGAGCAGGAGGGCGTCCTCGCCGAGCGCACCTACAGCGTGTGGCCGGACCTCGAGGCGCTGATGCGCGAGCACGGCGTCACCCAGTTCACGGTCGACAGCCACCGCCCGGTGAAGGCCTTCGACGTGTTCGGTCTCTCCTTCTCCACCGAACTGGGCTACACCAACATGCTGACGGCCCTGGACCTGGCCGGGATCCCCCTGGAGTCCAAGGACCGGACGCTGGACGACCCGATCGTCCTGGCCGGCGGCCACGCGGCCTTCAATCCCGAGCCGATCGCGGACTTCATCGACGCGGCGATCATCGGCGACGGCGAGCAGGCCGTCCTCGACATGACCCGGATCATCCGCGAGTGGAAGGCCGAGGGCTGCCCCGGCGGCCGCGAGGAGGTCCTCTTCCGCCTGGCCAGGACGGGCGCGGTGTACATCCCGGCGTTCTACGACGTCGAGTACCTCCCGGACGGCCGCATCGCCCGCGTCGTCCCGAACAAGTCCGGCGTCCCGTGGCGCGTGTCCAAGCACACGGTCATGGACCTGGACGAGTGGCCGTACCCCAAGCAGCCCCTGGTCCCGCTGGCCGAGACGGTCCACGAGCGCATGTCGGTGGAGATCTTCCGCGGCTGCACCCGCGGCTGCCGCTTCTGCCAGGCGGGCATGATCACCCGCCCGGTCCGCGAGCGCTCGATCACGGGCATCGGCGAAATGGTCGACAAGGGCCTCAAGGCGACGGGTTTCGAGGAGGTGGGCCTCCTCTCCCTCTCCTCCGCGGACCACTCGGAGATCGGCGACATCGCCAAGGGCCTGGCGGACCGCTACGAGGACGACAAGATCGGCCTGTCCCTCCCCTCCACCCGAGTCGACGCCTTCAACGTGGACCTGGCGAACGAGCTGACGCGCAACGGCCGCCGCTCCGGCCTGACCTTCGCCCCCGAGGGCGGCTCGGAGCGCATGCGCAAGGTCATCAACAAGATGGTCTCCGAAGAGGACCTGATCCGTACGGTCGCCACGGCCTACGGCAACGGCTGGCGCCAGGTGAAGCTGTACTTCATGTGCGGCCTGCCCACCGAGACCGACGACGACGTCCTGCAGATCGCCGACATGGCGACCCACGTCATCCAGAAGGGCCGCGAGGTCTCGGGCTCGAACGACATCCGCTGCACGGTCTCGATCGGCGGCTTCGTGCCCAAGCCCCACACCCCCTTCCAGTGGGCCCCGCAGCTCTCCGCCGAGGAGACGGACGCCCGCCTGGAGAAGCTCCGCGACAAGATCCGCGGCGACAAGAAGTACGGCCGCTCGATCGGCTTCCGCTACCACGACGGCAAGCCCGGCATCGTCGAGGGCCTGCTCTCCCGCGGCGACCGCCGCATCGGCGCGGTCATCCGCGCGGTGTACGACGACGGCGGCCGCTTCGACGGCTGGCGCGAACACTTCTCCTACGACCGCTGGATGGCCTGCGCCGACAAGGCGCTGGCGGACTTCGGCGTAGACGTCGACTGGTACACGACGCGCGAGCGCACCTACGAGGAAGTCCTCCCCTGGGACCACCTCGACTCCGGCCTCGACAAGGACTGGCTCTGGGAGGACTGGCAGGACGCCCTCGACGAAACAGAGGTCGAGGACTGCCGCTGGACCCCCTGCTTCGACTGCGGCGTCTGTCCGCAGATGGATACGGCCATACAAATCGGCCCGACCGGCAAGAAGCTGCTGCCCCTGACGGTCAAGAACGCTGGTCCGACGCCGGCCGCGAGTGGTCACGTGCACTGAGGTGGGCGGGGCACTCGATCGGGTGATGGGGGCGCTGGCGGGGGTGAGCGAGGAGGAAGTGGCGGCTGCGCTGGCTGCGGCCGGCGCGGTGCGTCCCCGTCCGCCAGCGACGCAGGCGGTGCCTCGCACTCCGTTGCCGGATTCTGGAGGCTCGCGTCAGATCGTCTCCGAGGTGGAGTGGGTCTGAAGGTCTTCCAGGCTTGTGCCCGGCTGTGGGACCAGTTGAGCCCCTTCCCGGACAGGGAGGGGGCTCGTTGCTGTCTGGTGTGTCGGTCCTTGCTGTGGAGTCCTTCACGGCAGGACTACTGAAGGCCTGCCGAGCTACGGGCATCAAGGTCTGAATAGAAGCGGTCCACGATGTTGCTTTCCTGGGCAACACCGTCCATGGACTCGCCAACTACCCGGCTGGCCAGCTCCGTGGCCAAGGACACGACGACACCGCGAAGCTCTGTTTCGGCGATCACCCGGTCGGTCGCGAGCCGTGCCTGAGCTTCCGCAATCATCGTCTCGCGTTCCCGCAAGGCCTCGGCGCGGATCTCAGTGATCAGTTGGGTGCCCTGCTCCAGGGATTCCTGACGCAGGCGAGCCGCCTCGTGCCGGGCTTCGGCCAGTTCCTCGCGGTATTTGGCAAGGACCTCACCGGCCTCGATTGCTGTCCGCTCGGCTTGTTCCCTCTGACCGTCGATGGCGTCGTGTCGTTCGGCGAGGACGCTGTTGATCCGAGGCAGAAGGATCTTGGACAGACAGACGAAGATTGCGGCGAAGGCCAGCACACACACGAGCGTCGGTGCGGGCCGAGGTATGAGGATGTCCATGCCAAGATTTTACGGATTTATTGAAGCGTGACGGTGCACTTCAGGTAAGAGTCTTCCCTCAAGTGGCGCTAGAGGTACGGCTCCTGAATGTGCATCACGGCAATGCGACTGTGCTGGGGAGCCTGCCCGCCGCGAGGCGGCTGGTACTGCCGAGGCTGGTAGAGAGCACCCGTGCCCCTTATGTGCCCGTCTGAGGGCCCGCTCCGGGCTGCGATGTTCGATGAGCACCACGTCGCGTCATACGCCGTGATGGCGGCCGGGCATCTTGCCCTCATGGTCGACGGCGACGTGCCGGTGCTGGAGCCCATGGCCACCATGCGAACTGAGGTCGGTGCCCTCATGCTTGGCTCGCCGGGGCGATCTCGTCGATGAGGTCGCGGATGCGCTTCTCGATCTCGTCGCGGATGGGTCGGACGGCGTCGACGCCCTGTCCGGCCGGGTCGGGGAGCGCCCAGTCGAGGTAACGCTTGCCGGGGAAGACGGGGCAGGTGTCGCCGCAGCCCATCGTGATGACCACATCGGACCCCTGGACGGCTTCGGCTGTGAGCACCTTGGGTACCTCGGCCGAGATGTCGATGCCTGCCTCTGACATCGCCTCGACGACGGCCGGATTGGCGGTGTCGGCGGGCGCAGATCCGGCGGAGCGGACCTGTACGCGATCGCCTGCCAGATGGGTGAGGAATGCGGCGGCCATCTGGGAGCGCCCGGCGTTGTGGACGCAGACGAACAGCACGGAGGGACGTCTGGCGGGGGAGTTCATGGCGGGTGTGTCTTTCTGGGCGGAGGCCGGTCAGGGGAGTGTGGGGGCGAGTTCGGGTTCGCCCTGGAGAGGGGCAGGGGTGGTCTGTGCGGGTGCCGGGCGTCCGAAGACCGCAAGCACCAGCCCCAGCCCCAGCGCACCACCCACCAGCTGGGCCGCGATGAACGGGCCGAGCGAGCCGGGGGCGATGCCGGCGAAGGTGTCGGTGAAGGCACGGCCGATGGTGACCGCCGGGTTCGCGAACGAGGTGGAGGACGTGAACCAGTACGCCGCGCCGATGTACGACGCCACGGCCACCGGGCCGACGTGGGCGCGGTCGGTGCGGGCCAGGCCGAAGATCAGCAGGACGAGTCCGGTGGTCGCTGTCACCTCGCCCAGCCACAGGTGACCGGCGAAGCGGTCATGGGTGGACCACTGGACGAGCGGTTTGCCGAACATGGCGTCGGCCAGGACGGCACCGGCGACGGCTCCCGCGAGCTGGGCCGGGATGTAGGCGGCGACGTCCCGCGCGGTCGGCCCGTCCTCGCCGCGGCGGCCAGTGAACCAGGCCGCGAGGGTGACGACGGGATTGAAGTGCGCACCGGAGACCGGCCCCAGGAGCGCGATGAGCACGCCCAGGCCGAAGACCGTGGCCAGCGAGTTGGCCAGCAGTTGCACGCCGACGTCCCTGGTCAGCTCGGTGGCCTGGATGCCGGAGCCGACGACCACCGCGACGAGGGCGGCCGACCCCACTGCTTCGGCTGCGGCCCGCCGGACCAGCGGGGCGCTCATGCGGGCGCCTCGGCCGTCTGCGACGTCTTCAGGAAGGCGGCGAGCCGGTCGAGCGTGGCGGGCAGTGCCCAGTAGTAGACCCACGTGCCCCGCCGCTCGCAGTCGATCAGACCGGCCTGACGCAGCAGCTTGAGGTGATGCGAGATCGTCGGCTGGGACAGGTCGAAGGCCGGGGTCAGGTCGCAGACGCAGACCTCGCCGCCCGCCCGTGAGGCGATCATCGACAGCAGGCGCAGGCGTACCGGGTCGCCCAGCGCTTTGAACAGCTTCGCCAGCTCCGCCGCCTGGTCCTCGTCCAGGGGCGCGGTCACCAGCCCCGGGCGGCACGCGTCGTTCTCGTCGCTCTGTCCGAGCACTACAAGCTCTTGCTTCGACATGCGCCTATATTGACATCTGTCAATTCAAGTCGCAAGCTTGCATCGACGTGCATCAATGCAAGCCGATGGGAGGCCTGCCATGTCCCGTGCTCAGCTCGCCCTGCGGGTCAGCGACCTGGAGGCGTCGATCGCCTTCTACTCGAAGCTGTTCGGCACCGAACCTGCCAAGCGGCGCGAGGGGTACGCCAACTTCGCCATCGCCGAGCCCCCTCTGAAGCTCGTTCTGATCAAGGGTGAGCCGGGCGAGGAAACCCGCCTCGACCACCTCGGCGTCGAGGTCGAGTCCACCGACCAGGTCAATGCGGCCACCACCCGCCTCAAGGACGCCGGCCTGGCCACCTTCGAGGAGAACGACACCTCCTGCTGCTACGCCCTCCAGGACAAGGTCTGGGTGCACGGCCCCGGCAAGGAGCCGTGGGAGGTGTACGTCGTGAAGGCCGACGCCGATACCCTCGGCAAGGGCGTCGGCGCCAACGCCGCCGGCGACGCCTGCTGCGCCGTCCAGACCACCGAACCGACCTCCGCGTCCGCGGGTTGCAGTTGCGGCTGAACCGACAGCCGTGGGGGCCGATCTCACGCCTGGCTGTTCGGTCCGGTCATCCCGGTCCGTAGGGTGGGTTCTGCAGAGAAGATCGTCCGGATTGCTGGAGCGTCAACACCCATGCCTTTCATCAGTATCGGCACTGTTTCCGCCGCGCTGGACCTGCTGTCCGCACAGCGCTCCGCGAACCAGGAGGAGACTTCGTGAACGTCGTCTCCGTCGTCACCCCGGTACACAGCGGCGCTGTCCGTTTCCTTCCCGACGCCTACGCCTCGCTGCTTCACCAGGACCTTCCCGGCGGATGGTCATGGGAGTGGTGCGTACAGGAAGACGGCAGCGACGTCCGCTCACAGTCGTATCTGCCGGCCGACGATCCACGGATCCGGATCTCGGCGTCCCGCGCCGGCGGCCCTCACGTGGCACGCACCATGGCATTCGCGCGCTCGACCGGTGCCTACGTGAAGACCCTGGACTCCGATGACCAGCTCACCTCCGGCGCTCTCGCACGTGACATCGCCGTGCTGGAGGAACATGCCTCGGTCGGCTGGACCACGTCGCGGGTCGTCGATCTCCTCGAGGACGGCAGCACTGTCTCCTTCGAATTCAGCGACCCGCAACCGGGCCGGCTCCCCAGCGGAAACGCGTTCCGCTTCTGGACCGAGCACCACCGCCCACAGGTCCACCCCGCCACACTGTGCGTGAGGCGCTCCCTGCTGGCGCTGCTGGGCGGCTGGATGGCCCTGCCTGCCTCGGGCGACACCGGACTCCTCCTCGGTCTGGACGCCTTGGCGGACGGATGGTTCATCGGCGACACCGGACTTGCCTACCGCAAGCACGGCGGCCAGATCACCGCCCACCCCGACCACCGGAGCGGAGAGGAATGGGAGGCCCGGATGTCCCTGATCCGTGAACATGCCGAGGCAGTCCGAGCGTGGGCTGACACCAAGAAGTCGTAGAACCCGCCAGGCTGCCCGCCGTTGTGATGCGCCGTGTGCGTGTGCCGGGGGCCGACGTGCCGGTGCGGTGGTTGCGTCCTTGCCCGGTGATGGCCACCGTGAGCGGGTGATTCTCGTTCCGGGCTGGATGTGGCGCCTGGGGTCGGTGAGCCGGGGCGTGGGCGCCGGCCTTGCCGCCGGCGTCTTCTTCGGGGCCTTCGTCCTCGTCGAGGCGGGGTCGTGGGCGGGTGCCGTGGTGGTCTTCGTGGTGCTGAGCCTGTTCTACGGGATCCGAGTGGCGCGCCGGATGGAAGGGATCTGGCCCGCGGCCATGGGTATGAGCGGCGCCGACCGTGCGGCCGTGGTGCGCGCCACCCGGCGAGGCGAGGCCATTGACGATCCACGGCTGGCGCCCTCGGTCGTCGCGTACGCCCGGGCCCTGCGCCGGGCCGCCGAGGAGGACGGGCTGCGCCGTTGGGTTGTCCTGCTCGTCACCGCGCTCGCGGTGGCTCTCGCCGTGTACGACACCGTGAGGAGCTCCACCGGCGAGACCATCGCCTCGTGGCTGGTGGTCGTGCTCCTCCTGGCAGACCTGATGTGGTGGCCCCGCAGCCGAACTCGCCTGCTGGCCCGAGTGGATCGGGCAGAGGCGTCGGCCCGCCGCATGACAGCCACACGCCGCGCCACAGGTGAGTCCTGAGCCTGGGCGCAGGAACGGGACAGCATGGATGTGCGCAACACCGTCACTGTCCTCTTCGACAGATCAGGCGAACGCGGCTCTGAGGATCTGGTTGACCAGGGCCATGTCGTTGCCTCCGCCCGTGACGGGGTTGAAGGAGTAGGCCAGGCGGCGGCGGAGGTCGGGGGTGGTGAACATGCCGTCGGTGTAGCCGTAGGTGCTGCCGGTCTTGCCCCACACCGTCACGCCGGGGCGGCCGTCGCGGCCCGGAATCGTGGCGCGTATCAGGCCGGCGCTGTAGTAGGCCTTGCCCTGGCCCGGGTCGTCCTTGCCGCCGTTCACGTAGTCCACGTCAGGGACGGTGAGCAGTTCCTTCATCTGGGCGGGTGCCAGGAGCCGGCCCCGGAAGAGGGCCCTGAGGAAGACGTCGAGGTCGGCGGTGGTGGAGATCATGCCGCCGGCGCGTGGGTTCTGCTCGGTGATGTCGACCAGCTTGCTCCCTCCGTCGGGTTGGGGGACCGATATATAGCCATGGGCGTGCAGGCCGGGGATGGTGGGGTCGGTCTCGGGCGCGGTGGTCTGCCGCAGGTGCAGCGGGCACAGGATGCGTCTGGCGATCTCCCGCTCGTAGCTGTGGCCGGTGACCTTCTCGACGAGCATGGCGGCGACGTAGTAGCCGGTGGCGCCGTAGACCTGCATATGGCCCGGCTCGGTGAAGGGGCGTGGGTGTCGGACCGCCTTGGCTACCAGCTCGGACAGCGGGTGGTCGTCGAAGCGGTGCTCGACGACGGCGTCGGGTGTGGACGGCAGGTCGTCGGCCGTCAGCTCGGGCAGGCTGCTGGTGAAGTTCAGCAGGGTGCGGACCGGGATCGGCGGGTAGTCGGCGGGCAGCAGGTCAGGGAGGTAGCGCTGGACGGGCTGGTCCAGGTCAACGCGGTGTTCGGCGGTCAGCTGCAGCACCACGGTGGCGATGAAGGTCTTGGTGACGCTGCCGAGGCGGAAGCGGCCGTCGACCGGAACCGGCTGCTGTGTCGTGGTGTCGGCGACACCGTACGTCCCCGTCCAGTGCCCGGCCGGGCCGCTGACCCGGGCCAGTACACCCGTCACTCGGTTCGGTGCGCCGGCGATCGCCTGCTGGAGTGCTTGCGGGTTCAGCTCGGGCAGCGGGTCGTCGGCGCGGTGCACCGCGGCGGCCGGGTGCGCGGCAGGTGCGGCCGGCGCGGGCGCGGCCGCACCCATGACCACGGCGGCAGCGGTCGCGCACGACAGCACCGCCCAGGTGCGCACGCGTGGCCGGGGTGCCGGGGCGGCGGCCTTGCGGTGGACGAGAGAAGACTTGGACGTCATGCCCACGAGCATCCGGCACCCCGGATCCCCAGCCATCAGGGATCAACCCGGACTCGGCACCTAGCTGTCCCTGACTCCGTGTCATGGCAGGAGGGTCACGGCAGAAGGGGCATGGCAGGAGGGTCATGGCAGGAGGGTGTCCGTGCTGCCCCATGCCGGAACCACGAGCCCGGGACGAGCATGCGGCGGTCGCCCCCGGTCCATCTCCGTCAGTCGTCATCTGACGATGAGCGCCACACGCGTACGTAGTCGACGTTGAAGGTGATCGGGGCGGTGCCCTTGGGGGCGGGATGGAAGTCGCCGTCGCAGACGGACAGGCTGAGGTTGAGGTACGGCGACCAGGTGCTGCCGACGCCGGTGTGGTCGGAGTAGATCGGCTTGCCGTTGAGATACCAGTCGTCGTCGGTGGCGCCGAACTGGATGCCCACGGTGATCCACGCTCCCGGATTGATGTTGCTGGCGTCCGTGTCGTAGATGTAGGCGGGGTGGACGTGGTTGACGATCTCCAGCAGGTTCGGGTTGTCGGGGTGGTACTCCAGGCCGTCCACCTCACTGTCCCCGTTGAACCAGGTCCACAGGGAGGGCCAGGCCCCGATGGCACTGGGCAGTTGGACGCGGACCTCGGCGTAGTCGCCGGTGCGTGTGCGGAAGCCCTGCGTGGTGCCTTCGGTGGTCAGCATCCCGGTGTTCCACGCCCGCAGGCCGTTCTCCAGGGTGTGGCTGCTCGGTGTGGCCGTGAAGGTGCCGATGCCACCGTTCACGGTGATCGCGGAGGGGGTCAGCCAGTCGAGTTTCGTGTCGCCGGGGTTGTGGTTGCCGTACCTGTAGGCGCTGGTGGTGGAGCCGTTCCAGCGGCTGCCGAAGGCGATGGGGCCGTCGAATTCCTCGTCGAAAGCAAGGGACTTGCCCGGACCGGGTGAGGACGGCCCGGGGTCGGTGACGACGAGTCCGCGGGAGGGCGGGCCGGCACCGCAGATCGTGGCGGTGCCACGCGAGCCGGGGACGCCGGGAGCGTGGCCGGCCAGGTCGCGCACCGCGAAACCCGACTGCGGAGTCGTCAGGCACCCGCCGCCGATGACGGAGGCGGCCCGGGTCGGGCCGGCGGGGAGCAGGACCAGCAGCATCGCCACCGCTGCGAAGCCGACACGACGGCGGATCGACCGGGCGGCGGGCCGGGTTCCGGGGCGGACCATCGTCATCACACCAAAACGGCGCAGGACCGGGCGTTGCCGCCGGGGTTCGTGTCACCCGGGCTGGTGACGGTCATGGTGCCGCTCGGCAGAACGGTCCCGGGTGTGATGCCGGCACGCTGGAACCCCGGCCGCGCGCGACGACCGGAGTGACTTGAGACACCCTTGAGGTCCGGAAGCGCGGCACCTGCCCTCTCCTCTCGAACGGGTCTGAACGTTCTGGATGTTCTGGATGTCACGGACAGTGGTCTTGCATAGCGAGACTGCCCGACCCCGTGATACAGCACCTGCGGTCCCTCCCAGGACCACTCCAACAGCCCAGGCAGCCGCCCGCCGGGGCCTGGAGAAACGATGCGGCGAGCTGGTGGAACCAGCGGATCCGATCAGGCGGTGTCCGCGTCTACGTCGGTATGGAACTGCACAAGCCGCCGCCTCGGCCCCGGCAACCGGAAGGGTGCCTCACCGTCGCGATCCGCATCCCCCTGAGGATCGTCGTCCTTGTGCTGGTGGTGCCGGTGCGGATGGCGTGGGACGCGCTCGTCGTCGCCGGAAGGCTGGTGCGGGACACCGTGCTCAGGCCGTTCGGCCGGGCGCTGCTGTGGGTGGGAAGGGCCGTGTTCGTGTGGCCGTTCGTGGGCCTGTGGCGCTATGTCCTGGTCCCCACCGGCAGGGCGCTCGCCTGGCTCGGCGCCGTCCTCGTCGTCGTACCGGCCGTGTGGTTCCACCGGCACGTGCTCACCCCCGTCGGGCATGCCGTCGCCTGGCTCGCGCGCGGGGTGGGCGCCGGGCTCGCGTGGCTGCACGCGCGCGTGCTCCGCCCGATCGCGCACGCGGTGACCTGGTTGCTGAAGGGCATCGGCGCGGTCCTCGCCGCCGTGGGTGTCGGCGGGTACACGGCCGTTGCCCGGCTGGCGCGGTACCTGTTCGTCGTCCCCGCGCACTGGCTGTACGCGCGGGTCCTCGCGCCCGTCGGGCGTGCCGTCGCCTGGTGTGTACGGGGGCTGGGGTGGCTGGTGGGAATGGTCGCCACCGGGATCGGACTCGCCCTGTACTGGACCCTCCGCGTCCTGTTCGTCCTGCCCGCCCTCGCGCTGTGGCGCTGGGTCCTCGCGCCAGTCGGCCGGTTCCTCGCCCTTGTGGCGCGCGAGGCGGGGGACGCTCTCGGGCACGCGTGGCGGATCGCCGGACGGATCTCGCGGGCCGTCGGCCGGGCGCTCGGAACCCTCCTGCGGTGGATCTTCGTGGAGCCCGTGCGCTGGATCTACCGGAGCGTCCTCACCCCGGTCGGCCATGTCGTCCGCGACGCCGTCCTGCGGCCCGCCGCCGCGGGCGCGCGCGTGCTGGGCCGGGCCGTCCGGGAGGCGCTGACCAGCGCTCGCGACACGGTACGGCAGGCCCGCGCCGACTTCCGGCGGATGCTGTTCGGCGAGCGCGGGCAGCAGGTAGCGGTGGACCGGCGGGAACTTGGGGGCGGTGGAGCGCGTACTCTAGAACAAAGGGTTGGGCGCGACATGTCCCCGCCGACGCGGGGCTGAATCCGGACTACGACACCGGGTAGGCGTCGGCCCGGATGTGCTCCCCGCGCATGCGGGGATGGCGCACGGACCGCGGACACAAGGAGAAGTTCCCCTGGGCAAGCGACAGCCCGAAGGCCCGCCGCCCGCACCCGCGGTGCAGCGCATCCGACTGCGCTACACCAAGCGCGGCCGCCTGAGGTTCACCAGCCACCGAGACTTCCAGCGCGCCTTCGAGCGTGCGCTGCGCCGTGCCGAGGTGCCCATGGCGTACTCGGCCGGGTTCACGCCGCACCCGAAGGTGTCGTACGCCAATGCCGCACCCACCGGCACGGGCAGTGAGGCGGAGTACCTGGAGATCGCGCTCACCGCGGCGCGCGACCCGGAGGCGCTGCGCGTCCTCCTCGACGAGTCGCTGCCCGCCGGGCTCGACATCGTCGAGGCGGTCGAGGTGCGGACCTCGGGCCTCGCCGACCGGCTGACGGCCTCCGTCTGGGAGCTGCGGCTGGACGGCGTCGACCCCGTCGACGCCGGGCGCGCGGTCGAGGCCTTCACCAAGGCCGACACCGTCGAGGTGCAGCGGATGACCAAGAACGGCGTCCGTACCTTCGACGCCCGCCCCGCCGTGGTGAGCCTGGAAACGCACGGTTCACCGGCTGATAGGCCGACCGACCAGCCCTGTGCGATACTGCGGCTGGTTGTTCGGCACGTGACGCCTGCCGTACGACCCGACGACGTCCTGTCCGGTCTCCGCGCCGTGGCCGACCTGGCGCCGCCGGTCCCCGCAGCGGTGACCAGGCTGGCGCAGGGGCTGTTCGATGAAGAGACCGGCACGGTGACCGACCCGCTCGCGCCCGACCGCGAGGCAGCCGAGGCCCTGACGGCCCAACCGGCCGCCGCCGCGACGGCGCCGACGCCGGAAGGTCCCGCGTAAGGACGGACGTCGTAGCGCCGCCCTCGTACTCGGGAGCCACCTGGGTCGGGCAGCGCACCGACCAGAAGACTTTCGCCAGGCCGTACCGACAAGGCGTACGGAACCGGCGAGACAGGACACAGAGTGCTCCCGTGCGGCGCCCGCGCCCCGGACGGCGGCCATCGCGGATCACGCGGGCCGTGGACGTCAACGGCGGACGGTCCTTCGAGACCGACGCCGGACCAGTCGCGGCGCCCGGGGGCCTGACGGGAGAAACGCCCGCATGCTCGAGCCGACCGAACCCAATGAGGGTTCCGAACTGAACACTCCGAGCGACACCCTGCCGCCGCGCAGGCGTCGCCGTGCCGCCTCCCGCCCGGCGGGCCCGCCGGGCGCGGCCGAGGCAGCCACCGAGGTGACCCTCCCGGCCATACCGGCTGTGGAGTCCGACGAGATCGCGGAGGCCGCCGAGGCCGACGAGGTCACCGAGATCGCCGCGGCCGCGGAGGCCGGCGAGACCCAGGAGACCGAAGAGACGGTCGGGGCCACAGTGGCCGCCGAGGAGGCCGCTCCTGCCGGCCGTCCGCGCCGCCGGGCCACCCGCCGCGCGTCCGCGCCGACGGGATCCCCGTCGACCGCCGAGGCCATCGAGACCGTGGTACCGGCCGCGTCCGCTGCCGCCGAGACCGAGCAGCCCGCTGCCGCGGCCGAGGGCGGCGAGGTCGTCGTCGGCGAGGAGGCCGCGCCGCGCCGCGCCCGCCGCCGCGCCACCCGCAGTGTTTCCGCGCCGGCCGCTGCCGCCTCCGGTGCCGAGGAGGCCCCCGTGACCGAAGAGCCCTCTGTGACCGAGGAGCCCGCTGCGGCCGCTGTCGAGGCCGCTGCCCCCGCCGAGGCCGCGCCCGCCGCTCGTACCCGACGCCGGGCCGCCCGCCGCGCGTCCGCGCCGGTGGGATCGCCGTCGACCGCCGAGGCCGCCGAGGCCGCCGAAGCCGTTGTCCCGGCCACCGCCGCGTCCGATACGGCCGCCGAGGCCGAGCAGGTCCAGGAGCAGCCCGCCGTCGAGACGCCCGCCGGTGCGGAAGAAGCCGCGCCCGCCGCGCGTCCGCGCCGTCGCGCGACCCGCCGGGCATCCGCGCCGGCCGGTGCGCCGAAGGCCGTCGAGTCCGCCGCCGCAAAGGCCCCGGCCGCCGCTGCCGAAGCCCCTGCCGCCGAAGCCCCCGTGGCCGAGGCTGCCGCTCCCGCCGAGGTGAGCGGCGACGCCGAGGAGGCCGCTTCGCGCCGTACCCGCCGTCGCGCGACCCGCCGCGCGTCCGCGCCCGCCGGTGCACCGGCCGCCGCGGAGGCCCCCGCCGAGCCGGTCTCCGCCGCCGAGACCGCCGAGGCTCCCGCCGCGGCCGCCGCCGAGGCCGGTGCCGGCGCGCACACCCCGGAGGTCCCCGTCACCACGCACACCACCGAGTCCGCGACCGCCCGGGAGCCGAAGGCCCCCGTCGAGGAGGCCGCCACGCGCCGCTCCCGGCGCCGGGTCACGCGTCCCACGTTCGGGTTCTCCGAGCCCGCGCAGGCCACGCAGCCCGCGCAGGGTGCCGAGGCCGAGGCCCCCGAGGCCGAGGGTCCGCGCCGGCCGGCCCGGCCCGCCGTCGCCGTCTTCCAGGCGCCGGTGTTCACCGAGCCGAAGTTCCAGACCCCGGAGCGCGCCGCCGCCGAGGCCGCCGCGGAGGCCGCCGAGACGGAGGAGCCCGAGAAGACCGAGGAGTACGCGGAGGAGCGCGCCGAGGCCGGCGCGCGTCGTCGCCGTCGCCGCCGGGGTGCTGCCGAGGAGCCGCAGGCCACCGAGGTCGTCGAGGCCGCTGTGACCGAGGAGACGGAAGAGGCCGAGGAGGCCGAAGAGGCCGAAGAGGACCTCGCCGAGGGCGAGGAGGCCGAGGAGACGGAGGGCGCCGAGGGCTTCGAGGAGTCCGCTTCGCGTCGCCGTCGCCGTCGGGGCGGCCGCCGCCGCCGTCGGGGGGATGCCGCCGAGGGCGAGGGCGCGGACGCCGAGGCCGAGGAGCTGGCCGCCGAGCAGGCCGCGCAGGACGCCGAGGACACCGCCGAGCAGGAGGAAGAGGACGTCGAGGAGGCCCGCGACGAGGCCGGCGGGTCCAGCTCCAGCAGCCGGCGCCGCCGCCGGCGTCGTCGCCGGGCCGGTGACAGCGGCACCGACGCCGAGCCGTCCGCCGACGACCCGGAGCGCACGGTCGTCAAGGTCCGCGAGCCGCGCAAGCCGAGCGAGCCGTCCGACGAGGTGCAGTCCATCAAGGGCTCCACGCGTCTGGAGGCCAAGAAGCAGCGCCGCCGGGAAGGCCGTGAGCAGGGCCGCCGCCGCGTTCCGATCATCACCGAGGCCGAGTTCCTGGCCCGCCGCGAGGCCGTCGAGCGCGTGATGGTCGTGCGCCAGCACGGCGAGCGCACCCAGATCGGCGTGCTCGAGGACGGCGTGCTCGTCGAGCACTACGTCAACAAGGAGCAGTCGACGTCGTACGTCGGCAACGTCTACCTGGGCAAGGTCCAGAACGTGCTGCCGTCGATGGAGGCCGCCTTCATCGACATCGGCAAGGGCCGCAACGCCGTCCTGTACGCGGGTGAGGTCAACTTCGAGGCGCTGGGCATGGCCAACGGCCCGCGCCGCATCGAGTCCGCCCTGAAGTCCGGTCAGTCCGTGCTCGTCCAGGTGACGAAGGACCCGATCGGGCACAAGGGCGCGCGTCTGACCAGCCAGGTCTCCCTGCCGGGCCGCTACCTCGTGTACGTCCCCGAGGGCTCGATGACCGGCATCAGCCGCAAGCTGCCCGACACCGAGCGCGCCCGGCTGAAGACCATCCTCAAGAAGATCGTCCCTGAGGACGCGGGCGTCATCGTGCGCACCGCCGCCGAGGGTGCGAGCGAGGAGGAGCTGCGCCGGGACGTCGAGCGGCTGCAGGCGCAGTGGGAGGACATCCAGAAGAAGTCGAAGAACGGCAACGCCCCGACGCTGCTGTACGGCGAGCCGGACATGACCGTCCGGGTCGTGCGCGACATCTTCAACGAGGACTTCTCCAAGGTCGTCGTCAGCGGTGACGAGGCCTGGGAGACCATCCACGGGTATGTCTCGCACGTCGCGCCGGATCTGGCCGAGCGGCTGTCCCGGTGGACCTCCGAGGTCGACGTCTTCGCCACCTACCGGATCGACGAGCAGCTCTCCAAGGCGCTGGACCGCAAGGTCTGGCTGCCCAGCGGCGGTTCGCTGGTGATCGACAAGACCGAGGCCATGGTCGTGGTCGATGTCAACACCGGCAAGTTCACCGGCCAGGGCGGCAACCTCGAAGAGACCGTGACCAGGAACAACCTGGAGGCGGCCGAGGAGATCGTGCGCCAGCTGCGGCTGCGCGACCTGGGCGGCATCGTCGTCATCGACTTCATCGACATGGTCCTGGAGTCCAACCGCGACCTGGTGCTGCGCCGCCTGCTGGAGTGCCTGGGCCGCGACCGTACGAAGCACCAGGTGGCCGAGGTGACCTCGCTGGGCCTGGTGCAGATGACCCGCAAGCGGGTCGGCCAGGGCCTGCTGGAGTCCTTCTCCGAGACCTGCGTCCACTGCAACGGCCGCGGTGTCATCGTGCACATGGAGCAGCCGAGCGCTGTCGGCGGCGGCGGTGGCGGCAAGCGCAAGAAGCGCGGCCGGGGCGGTGAGGTGCACGAGCATGTGCACGAGACCGCCGCCGTGGCCGTCGAGACGGGCGAGGCCGTCGAGCCCGAGGTGGAGACCGCGGCGGAGGTGGCCGCCGAGGTCGCCGAGCCGGTCGCGCTCACCGCCCCGGACTTCGCGCCGGACGAGGAGCTGTACAGCAGCATCGCCGAGGCGGAGGCGGCGGCCACCCGTGGCCGCACCCGGCGCCGGGCGAGCCGCCGGGCCTCGGCTCCGGCGGGTGCGCCGAAGGCGGAGCGGGCTCCCCGGGCGGGGAAGGCCGCGAAGGCCGACGAGGCCGCCGCGGTGCCGACCGCGCAGGATGTCATCGCCGAGGAGGCTGCGGCGCGCCCGGTGCGTCCGGAGCCGGCCGTCGAGGCTCTGGTCGAGCCCGCTGTCGTCGAGGACCAGGTGGTTGCGGCGCCGCAGGCCGAGACCGTCGAGGAGGCCGCACCCAAGGGCCGTACGCGCCGTCGTGCGACCCGGAAGGTGTCGGCGCCGGCCGGTTCCCCCGCGGGGGCCGAGGCGACCGTGGTGACGGTGCCCGAGACCGCGCCCGCGGCACCGGCTGCCGAGGCCGCGGCTCCGGCTGAGGTTCCGGCTCCGGCTCCGGTCGAGGAGGCGCCCGCAGAGAGCGTCGCCCCGGCCCGCCCGCGCCGTCGTGCCGTGCGCCAGGTCGGCACGCCGGCCGCGGCCGAGGAGGCGGCCGTCGTGGTCGTACCGTCGGCCGAGGCTCCGGCCGTCGTGGAGACGGCCGGGACGGCGGTCGAGGAGGCGGTCGAGGAGGCGGCTCCGGCCAAGAAGACGGCCCGCAAGACCGCCAAGAAGGCCACGGCGAAGAAGGCCACGGCGAAGAAGGCCGCCGCCAAGAAGACCGCGGCCAAGAAGACGGTTGCCAAGAAGACGGCCGCGAAGAAGACGACGGCCAAGAAGGTGGCCAAGACGGCTGCCGCGAAGTCGACGGCGAAGAAGACCACCACGGTCTCCGCTACCGGCGACGAGGGCTGATGCCCGCCGGTGTGCGGCCGGTCCAGAGTGACCGGCCGCACACCGCCCGGGGCCCGGTTTGACCCCCTCGGCCCGGCCCCGTAACCTTGACCGTCGGCGTGTCACTGAGCGCGCCACATCCCCGTAAACCTCTTCCTCCCGGACGCAAGGCGGGCCGGGAGAGGTCACCCATGCGTTGTCGGGTGGCTGGCCTGCGGGGGTGCCGGTTCTGAACGAGCGAAAGAGAGATCCGCGTGTACGCCATCGTGCGCAGCGGTGGTCGCCAGCACAAGGTTGCTGTCGGCGACATCGTTGAGGTTGACAAGATTTCCACCGCCAAGGTTGGCGACACGGTCGAGCTCTCGACCCTGCTCGTTGTCGACGGCGACGCCGTGACCAGCGACCCGTGGGTGCTGGCCGGCATCAAGGTCCAGGCCGAGGTCGTGGACCACCACAAGGGCCAGAAGATCGACATTCTGCGCTACAAGAACAAGACCGGCTACCGCCGTCGGCAGGGCCACCGCCAGCAGTACACGGCGATCAAGGTCACGTCGATCCCCACGGCTGCGAAGTAAGGGACTGAGGAGACATGGCACACAAGAAGGGCGCATCGTCCACCCGGAACGGTCGCGACTCCAATGCCCAGCGGCTCGGCGTGAAGCGCTTCGGCGGTCAGCGCGTGAACGCTGGTGAGATCCTGGTCCGCCAGCGCGGCACCCACTTCCACCCCGGCGCCGGTGTCGGCCGTGGCGGCGACGACACGCTGTTCGCCCTGCAGGCCGGTGCGGTGGAGTTCGGTACCCACCGTGGCCGCAAGGTCGTGAACATCGTTCCGGTCGCCTGAATCGCCTGATTCAGCGCCGAACGCTTTCGCGAGGCGGACCTCACTTCCCGGTCGGGAAGGCGGGTCCGCCTTTCGCGTGTTAACCACTGTGTTAACGACTGGACATACCCGTACCCATCTGGAGGCACTGAACCATGACCACCTTCGTGGACCGCGTCGAGCTGCATGTCGCCGCGGGTAACGGAGGCCACGGCTGTGCCTCCGTACACCGCGAGAAGTTCAAGCCGCTCGGCGGCCCCGACGGCGGCAACGGCGGGCGGGGCGGTGATGTCATCCTCACCGTGGATCAGTCGGTGACGACGCTGCTCGACTACCACCACTCGCCGCACCGCAAGGCCACCAACGGCAAGCCCGGCGAGGGCGGCAACCGCTCCGGCAAGGACGGCCAGGACCTGGTCCTGCCGGTGCCGGACGGCACGGTCGTGCTCGACGGGGCGGGCACGGTGCTCGCCGACCTCGTCGGCCACGGCACCTCCTACATCGCCGCGCAGGGCGGCCGCGGCGGCCTCGGCAACGCGGCGCTGGCCTCCGCCCGGCGCAAGGCGCCCGGCTTCGCGCTGCTCGGCGAGCCCGGTGACCTGCAGGATGTCGTCCTGGAGCTGAAGACGGTCGCCGATGTGGCGCTCGTCGGCTATCCGAGCGCCGGCAAGTCCTCGCTGATCTCGGTGCTGAGCGCGGCCAAGCCGAAGATCGCTGACTACCCCTTCACGACGCTCGTGCCGAACCTCGGCGTGGTGACGGCCGGGTCGACCGTCTACACGATCGCGGACGTCCCGGGCCTCATCCCCGGCGCCAGCCAGGGCAGGGGTCTCGGCCTGGAGTTCCTGCGGCATGTGGAGCGGTGCAGCGTGCTGGTGCACGTGCTGGACACCGCGACCCTGGAGTCCGACCGTGACCCGCTCTCCGACCTCGACATCATCGAGGAGGAGCTGCGGCAGTACGGCGGCCTCGACAACCGGCCCCGGATCGTCGTCCTGAACAAGGTCGACGTGCCGGACGGCAAGGACCTCGCCGAGATGGTCCGCCCCGACCTGGAGGCCCGCGGCTACCGCGTCTTCGAGGTGTCGGCCGTCGCCCACATCGGGCTGCGGGAGCTGTCCTTCGCGCTCGGTGACCTGGTCGGCAAGGCGCGCGCCGCGAAGCCGAAGGAGGAGGCGACCCGGATCGTCATCCGGCCCAAGGCCGTGGACGACGCGGGCTTCACCGTCACCCGTGAGGAGTTCGGCGGCGAGCCGCTGTTCCGTGTGCGTGGCGAGAAGCCCGAGCGCTGGGTGCGCCAGACCGACTTCAACAACGACGAGGCGGTCGGCTATCTCGCCGACCGGCTCAACCGCCTCGGTGTGGAAGAGGCGTTGATGAAGGCGGGCGCCCGGTCCGGCGACGGTGTCGCGATCGGTCCTGAGGAGAACGCGGTCGTCTTCGACTGGGAGCCGACGGTCATGGCCGGTGCGGAGATGCTCGGCCGCCGTGGCGAGGACCACCGCTTCGACGAGGCGAGGCCTGCGGCGCAGCGCCGTAAGGACAAGCAGGCGGAGCGGGACGAATCGCTGCGCGAGTACGACGAGTTCGACCCGTTCGAGTAGGGCTCGGTTTGCTGCTGCCGTCCGGGGGCCGTCGCCCCCGGACGGGCTGCTGAGTGGGCGCCGGGAGACTTTCGCGGCGGAGTTCGGCTCTTATCCGATCTGCCGTCAGATCCGTTGACCCGCAAGGATTTTCGAGGGGTACCCGCCCAGCTGCGGTCGCCCTGCACGGCCCGCGCCGGCCCGGCTGTGGGTGGAGTGCGACGAGCCCGGTGTCCGGCTCGTGTGAGCCGCGGGGAGCCTGGGACTCATCCCCGTCCCAGGTTTCTCTCAGCCTCGCCTCAGGCAAGGCTCTTACCGTCCGCTGACCATGGAGACGGACTGTTCGAACGAGATCCCCGAGCCCCTGCCCGCCGGCACCCGACTGCTGCACATCGGCCCGCACAAGACGGGGACGACCGCCATCCAGGGCGCCCTCTTCGCCGCGAGGGACGGTTGCCGGCACACGGCGTGGAGTTCCCGGCCCACACCCGGCATCCCATGGAGGCCGCCCTCGCCGCCTGCGCCCGGCCCGCGATGATGGGCGACACCGCGCCCACCGGCCGGCACTGGGCCCGGCTGCTGGACCAGCTGGCGGCCACCGGCGGGCGGACCTCGGTGATCAGCAGCGAGTTCTTCTCCGACGCCCCCGACGACGCGACGATCGCCCGTATCGTGGACCAGCTCGGCGGGGAGCGCGTCCAGGTGCTGGTCACACTGCGTCCCCTGGTGCGGATCATGCCCTCGCAGTGGCAGCAGTACGTGCGGAACGACCTGCGCATGGACTACCCGGACTGGCTGGAGCACATACTGCGCAAGCCGCCGTACGACAAGCCCAATCCGAGCTTCTGGCACCGGCACCGGCACCGGCATGACCGGCTGGTCGAGCGCTGGGCGCGGGCCGTCGGTCCGCGGCGGGTCACCGTGGTCGTGGTGGACGACCGTGACCGCGGTGGCCTGCTGCGCATATTCGAGGCGCTGCTCGGACTGCCGGAAAATCTCCTTCAGCCCATTCCGGACACGGTGAACCGTTCTCTTACCCTCGCCGAGACCGAAATTCTGCGCAATCTCAATGTCAAATTCCGGGGCAATAAACTGCCGGAAGAGCTGTATTCCCGGCTTGTCCGTAACGGCGCCGTACCGCATATGAAGAATGCGTGCTCTCCCGTGCCCGGAGACGTGAAGATCGTGACCCCGCGCTGGGCGGCGGAGGCGGCGGGAGAGATCGGTGCCGAGGCCGCCGCGCGCATCGCCGCCCTGGGTGTGCGGCTCCTCGGCGATCCGGCGCTGCTGTCCGCCGTTCCCGAGCAGCCGGCGCCGGCGCCGGCGTCGGGCCAGGTCGAGACCCGGATCGCCCCGGAAATCGCGGCGCGGGCGCTGTGCGGAGCGCTCGCCGCGGTGATCGCCGGACCGGGCGGCGGGGCCGCCGCGCGGGCCGTGCACCAGACGTCGTCGAGGGACCTTCTGCGGGTGCTCGGGCACCGCTGTCCGAAGCGGCTAGGGCGGCGCTGAACACGCTTGCCCGCGCGCCTGTGACGAACCTATGCACTTATTCACAGCGAATTCACAGAGGTTTGCGCCAGTTCGCCGGACGGGTCCTGTTACCAGGCTTGCCAGGTGAATGACAGCTAGCGCTCAGAAATACACAGGATGTCGCTCTCCTTACATTTCCCTTACCTGAAGTGGGAGCATTTCACGGTTCCCTGACGCCCCAAGGTAGGTCACCTGTGTCCCAGCACATAGCCAAGCCCCGAACCACCGCAGTGATCCTGGCCGGTGGCACCGGTCAGCGGGTGGGTCTGTCGATCCCCAAGCAGCTGCTGAAGATCGCCGGCAAGGCAGTCATCGAGCACACCCTGACCACCTTCGAGAACGCCGAGTCGATCGACGACGTCATCGTGCTGATGGCGCCGGGCTTCGCGCCGGACATAGAGAAGATCGTCGCCAAGGCCGGCTTCACCAAGGTGAAGAAGATCATCGAGGGCGGCTCGACGCGGAACGAGACCACCGAGCGCGCCATCTCCGCGCTGCGCGAGGGCCTCGCCGAGGGCGAGGACCCCAACGTCCTCTTCCACGACGCCGTACGCCCGCTGCTCTCGCAGCGCGTCATCGGCGACTGCGTGGCCGCGCTGGAGCGTTACCGGGCCGTGGACGTCGCCATCCCCTCCGCGGACACCATCATCGTGACCCGCACCCACGGCGAGGACGGCGAGTTCATCACCGAGATCCCGGACCGCTCCCGGCTGTGCCGCGGCCAGACCCCGCAGGCATTCAAGCTGTCCACCATCCGCCGCGCCTACGAGATCGCCGCCGGCGACCCCAACTTCCAGGCCACGGACGACTGCTCGGTGGTCCTCAAGTACCTGCCGGACGTGCCGATCCACGTCGTCGCGGGCGACGAGTACAACATGAAGGTGACGCAGCCGGTCGACGTCTTCATCGCCGACAAGCTGTTCCAGCTCGCCTCCACCGCCGCGCCCGAGCGGCAGGGCGAGGACGCCTACCGCGACCTGCTCACCGGCAGGACCGTGGTGGTCTTCGGCGGCTCCTACGGCATCGGCAAGGACATCGCCGAACTCGCCGAGTCCCACGGCGCGAACGTCTACGCGCTCGGCCGCTCCACCACCGGCACCCACGTGGAGAACCCGGAGGAGGTCGACGACGCGCTGTCCAAGGCGTACGCGGAGACCGGCCGGATCGACTACGTCGTCAACACCGCGGGCGTGCTGCGCATCGGCAGGCTCGCCGAGACCGACAACGCCACCGTCGAGGAGGCGCTGAAGGTCAACTACCTGGCCCCGGTGCAGATCGCCCGATCCAGCTACAAGTACCTCGCCGAGACCAAGGGCCAGTTGCTGCTCTACACCTCCAGCAGCTACACCCGCGGCCGCGCCGAGTACTCGCTGTACTCCTCCACCAAGGCCGCCATGGTCAACCTCACCCAGGCGCTGTCCGACGAGTGGGCCGGCGACGCCATCCGCGTCAACTGCATCAACCCCGAGCGCACGGCAACCCCGATGCGCACCAAGGCCTTCGGCCAGGAACCCACGGGCTCGCTGCTCTCCTCCGAGACCGTGGCCCGCACCTCGCTGGACGTGCTGCTGTCGGAGCTGACCGGGCATGTCATCGACGTCCGTCAGCAGGATCCGACGGCGGACGCGGCCACCGCCTCCGGGTTCGAACAGGCGCTGGCCACGGTCCTGGACCGCCAGGACGGCATGTGACAATTCGTCAGTAAGCAGGTTTCCCCGTGATATCCACCGCTATTCGCGTTGCCCGGGTGGGCAGCGCGGCCGAGCTGGCAGCGGCGGCCCTCATGATCCTGGGCTTCCCGGCGCTCATGCTGGCCTCGCTCGTCCCGAGCGTTCCCGCCTTCGCGGTCATGGCCGCCGTGACGTACCTGGCGGACCACTGTCTGCACCGCAAGGGCAGCTATCTGATCAGCCGCCTCAGCAAGATCCGGGCCGGCCTGTCGATCCGCTTCCTGATCCGGCAGCTGCTGCTGATCCTGCTGCTGGCCCGTCTGTCGCATGCGGACGACCTGATCTTCTACGGCACCGGCGCCTGCTTCATCGCCTTCTACGGCATGCAGGCCCCGCACGGCGCGCTGGTCACCCTGATCCGCAACCGCCGCCGGATGCCGGTCGCCACCCGCAACATCGACCTGAAGTCCCGCATCCGCGTCCCTGACGCCCCGCCCCGCCGGCTGCTGCACCGCAGCGCGGAGAAGATGCTCCACCTCGACCTGTTCGCGATGGCCGGCATCCTGGTCTCCGCCGAGCCGGACTCCTCCGCCGCCGCGGGTTTCGCCGGCATCGGCCTCACCGTCGGCCTCGGCGTGCTGTACGTGCTCGTGCTCGTGCCGTACGTGCGCGGCCGCAAGACCCCGCCGAAGGCCGACGTGGTCCTCGCCGCCGTCGACGACTGGCTGGCCGCCCACCATCCGGAGACGGTCCTGTAATTCTCCGGCTCCAGGGACTCCGCGTACCAGGTCAACATGTGGCTGGAGACGATGGAGCAGCTGGACAGCCGGCCGCTGATCATCCTGCGAGAGCGCGCCATCCTGAACAGCCTCGCGCCGACCACGGTCCCCGTCATCTGCGTGCCCGGAGGGGTGCACCTGATGAACCTGGACCTGTCGACCGTGCGCGTGGCCCTGTACGCAGCGAACGTCGGCAAGAACATCCACATGCTGCGCGTGCCCACCATGAAGCACGTCTTCATCGGCCACGGCGACAGCGACAAGCTCGCCAGCGTCAACCCGTACAGCAAGGTCTACGACGAGGTGTGGACCGCCGGCCGGGCCGGGCGCGACCGCTATGCCATCGCCGACGTCGGTGTCCGCGACGACGACATCGTGGAGGTCGGCCGCCCGCAGCTCGCCCCCATCCAGACCTGGCAGGGCGCGCCCGAGGGCCCCCGTGGCGGAGCCGCTGACGGACGCTGCCCGACCGTCCTCTACGCGCCGACCTGGGAGGGCTGGGACGGCGACCCCGGCAACACCTCGATCGTGCTCGCCGGCGAGAACATCGTGAAGCAGCTGATCACGGCCGACCCGCCGGTCCGCGTCCTGTACAAGCCGCACCGTTCACCGGCACCGTCAGCAAGGAGGCCGGCGCCGCGCACCGGCGGATCACCGTGCTGGTGGAGAAGGCCGCCGCCGAGCGCGCAGCCGATCCGCGCCTCACCGCCGACGCGGCCGCCCAGGCCGAGGCGAAGGCGGACATGGTCCGGATCGAGGCCCGGATCGCCGAGCTGACCGGCAAGGGCGCCGACAGCAAGGGCGACGAGGCCGAGGCCACCCGGGACGGTGTCGTCGACGTGGCGAGGCACGAGGAGATCGCCCGGCTGCGCGCCGAGTGGAACACCGCCTACTGGCGCACCTTCCCGGCATGCGAGCACCGCGTCATCACGGGTGCCGAGCCGCGCCTGTACGACTGCTTCAACGTCTGTGACGCGATGGTCTCCGACATCTCCTCAGTGGTCTCCGACTTCATCGCGAGCGGCAAGCCGTACGCGGTCACCGACTCCGGCGGGCTGGGTCACGAGGAGTTCAGGCGGCAGAACACGGCCGTGCGCGCCGCGGTGATCCTGTCCAACGACGCGGCGGAGCTGGGCGGCCTGCTGGGCGCCGTGCGCGATCCGGCCACCGACCCGCTGACGGCGGACCGCAAGGAACTCAAGCGCTATCTGCTGGGCCCGGACGAGCCGAAGTCCATCGACCAGTTCAACGCCGCGGTGGCCGCCCTGGCCCGCAAGGCCGACGCCCGCAACGTCGGCCAGCAGTCCCGGCTGGCCGCCGCCGGCGCGGACTCCGCCGAGACCGCCGAGCTGTCCAACGCGGTGCCCGGCCAGCGAACCGTCACCGCCGAGGACCCCGACGGGGTGAACGCGGGCTGACCGGCCGTACGGACGTAAGAGAGACACGGACGACATAAGAGGGGCCCGATCCCGGGGAGCGATCCCGGGGTCGGGCCCCTCATCCGGCAGGAGAACTCCGACGGCCCGAGCAGCCCCCGCAACGTCGGCCTCGGCAGGGCGAGTGGGCGCTACGTCTTCTTCCTCGACGCCGACGACCGGCTCGGCCCCAGGCCCTTGAACGCATGGTCGCCATGGGCGACGAGAACGGCACCGATGTGGTGCTCGGCAAGGTCGAGGGCGCCAAGAGCGGCAGCTGCACCCTGCGCTTCGACTCCGCGCGTGCCCTGATGAAGCTGATCGCCGACATGGTCCCGGCCGGCGACAAGCGCGACGGCCTCATGATCCGGCCGTTCCTCATCACCCTGCCGCCGCAGTTCGGGCCGAAGTTCCTCAAGGACAGCGAGGAGGTCCGCCGGCACAAGCTGGAGCTGGCCAAGCCGCTGATGGAGGCCTACGGGACGCCCGGAGTGGCCCGCAGGCTCAAGGTCCACGAGCGGCTGCGACTGCACCTGGTCGCCCTGCAGCGAGCCGAACTGCTGCTGGACGTCGTCGAGTTCGTCAGGGCGAAGAAGCAGGCCGCCGCCCACTCCTTCCTGCGCCGGGCACTCCGCAAGGCGCGGCGGATGCTGTCGGCAAAGGACTTCAAGGCGGCTGCCTGAGCGCCCGGCACATCTGGTGCACACAGCGTGAGCGAACGGCCGCGGCGCCTGTCCGGGGGCTGGACCGGCGGGCGCCGGGCGATCCACTTCGCGTAGATTGCCGCACAGGCAACCAAACCGCGTGAGAAAACAGAGGGCAAGGTGGCAAGGGCTAGGCAGGCCGTGGGCGAGGCCCGCAGGATCGTCGTCAAGGTGGGTTCCTCGTCGCTGACGACCGCCGCCGGCGGCCTGGACGCCGACCGCGTCGACGCGCTGGTGGACGTGCTGGCCAAGATCCGCAGCGGGGGAGAGCGGGAGATCGTCCTCGTCTCCTCCGGCGCCATCGCCGCCGGGCTCGCGCCGCTCGGCCTGCGCCGCCGGCCGAAGGACCTCGCCCGGCAGCAGGCCGCCGCCAGCGTCGGCCAGGGCCTGCTCGTCGCCCGCTACACCGCTTCTTTCGCCCGCTACGCCGTCCGCGTCGGCCAGGTTCTGCTCACCAGCGACGACATGAGCCGCCGCGCCCACCACCGCAACGCCTCCCGCACCCTCGACAAGCTCCTCGCGATGGGCGCCTTCCCGATCGTCAACGAGAACGACACGGTCGCCACCGACGAGATCCGGTTCGGCGACAACGACCGCCTCGCCGCCCTCGTCGCCCACCTCGTCCACGCCGACCTGCTGGTCCTCCTCTCCGACATCGACGGCGTCTACGACGGGGACCCCAGCAGGCCCGGCACCTCGCGGATAGCGGAAGTGAAGGGTCCCGAGGATCTCGCGGGCATCGAGATCGGGAGCGCCGGCAAGGCGGGCGTCGGCACCGGCGGGATGGTCACCAAGGTCGAGGCCGCCCGGATCGCGGCCGCCGCCGGCATCCCCGTGGTCCTCACCAGCGCCGTGCACGCGGCGGAGGCGCTGAGCGGCGGCGACACCGGCACCTTCTTCCACCCCACCGGCAGACGCTCCGCCGACCGGCTCCTGTGGCTGCAGCACGCCTCCACCCCGCAGGGCGCGCTGATCCTGGACGACGGCGCGGTGACCGCCGTGGTGAAGCGCCGCACGTCGCTGCTGCCCGCCGGAATCGCCGCCGTCGAGGGCGAGTTCAGCGCCGGCGACCCCGTCGAACTGCGCGACACGGCCGGACGCGCGGTGGCCCGGGGGCTCGTCAACTTCGACGCCAAGGAGATCCCGCGCCTGCTCGGGCGTTCGACCCGCGAGCTGGCCCGCGAGCTGGGTCCGGCGTACGAACGCGAGATCGTACACAGGGACGACCTGGTGCTCCTGCATCCGTGACACTCGCAAAACCGCTCGTAAAACGGGGCGTAAGGACCGCCCCCGGTGGGGGACGTTCCGTAAAACCACCACGCGGAGCCCTGCGGCCTGCTCCACTTTGTGTCTGGGACATGTGAAGGAACACGTTCCGTCAAGGGGCCATGCGAGCCTAGCGTGAAGCGTGAAGGAGGCCGTCGTGAGACGAGCGCGCCCTGGGGCGGCGTCGCGCGGTGCTCTGACGAGCGTCGCGGCCGGGGACGCCTACGAGGAGCCCAAGGACCTGCCCCGGCTGTGGCATGTCACCCTCAGCGTCTCCGGGGAGCAGGTCCCCCTGTCCGAGCTGCGGCGGGCCCTGGAACAGCTGGCCCACGACCACCCCTTCCTGCTCACCAGCAGATACGCGCCCGACCACGCCGAGATCCGGTACTGGGAAGAGGCCCGCGACCTGCATGACGCCGCCGCCGTGGCCCTTCGCCTGTGGGGCGAACACCGCCAGAGCGCCGGACTGCCGGCCTGGGAGATCGTCGGCCTGGAGGTCATCGACCGCGAGACCTACCACCACCGCATCGCCGAGGGATACGGGCCGGCACCGGCCACACCGGTGGGGGTCCATCCCTTTTGAGTGATCCTGGGGGCTTGTCTCGCGGTTTGGGATGAGCGGTGGGCGGCCCGCGCCGCGCACTACCCTTCCCTCATGACGACGCTCTCGCCCTACGACTCCATGTCCCCGGTCACCCAGGCCGCCTACCGGGCCAAGGCCGCGGCCGCCGACCTCGCGCCGCTCCCGCGCGCCGTGAAGGACGACGCGCTGCTCGCCATCGCCGACGCCCTGGAGGTCCGGACCAGCGAGATCGTCGAGGCCAACGCCAAGGACGTCGCCAAGGCCCGGGAGAACGGCACCAGCGAGGCCGTCGTCGACCGGCTCACCCTCACCCCCGAGCGGATCCGCGCCATCGCCTCCGACGTCCGCGACGTCGCGAAGCTGCCCGACCCGGTCGGCGAGATCGTCCGCGGCTCCACCCTGCCCAACGGCATCGACCTGCGCCAGGTCCGCGTCCCGCTCGGCGTCGTCGGCATCATCTACGAGGCCCGCCCGAACGTGACGGTGGACGCCGCCGCCCTGTGCCTGAAGTCCGGGAACGCGGTGCTGCTGCGCGGCTCGGCCTCCGCGTACGAGTCGAACACCGCCCTCGTCCGGGTCATCCGGGACGCCGTGGGCGGGGCCGGGCTGCCCGCCGACGCCGTACAGCTGGTGCCCGGCGAGAGCCGCGACTCCGTCCGCGAGCTGATGCGCGCCCGCGGCCTGGTCGACGTCCTCATCCCGCGCGGCGGCGCCTCCCTGATTCAGACCGTGGTCAGCGAGTCCATCGTCCCCGTCATCGAAACCGGCACCGGCAACTGCCACGTCTACGTCGACGCCCAGGCCGACATCGACATGGCGATCGACATCCTGATCAACTCCAAGGCCCAGCGGGTCAGCGTCTGCAACGCCGCCGAGACCCTCCTCGTCCACCAGGACATCGCCGCCGAGTTCCTGCCGCGCGCCCTCGACGCCCTCGCCGAGGCCGGCGTCACCGTGCACGCCGACGAACGCGTGCTGGCCTGTGCCAAGGACTCCAAGGCGACGGTCGTGGAGGCCGTGGCCGAGGACTGGGAGACCGAGTACCTCTCCTACGACATCGCCGCCGCCGTCGTCGACTCCCTCGACAAGGCCGTCGAGCACATCCGGCTGTGGACCTCCGGCCACACCGAGGCGATCGTCACCACCTCTCAGCAGGCCGCCCGCCGCTTCACCCAGCTGGTCGACTCCACCACCGTCGCCGTGAACGCCTCCACCCGCTTCACCGACGGCGGCCAGTTCGGCTTCGGCGCCGAGATCGGCATCTCCACCCAGAAGCTGCACGCCCGCGGCCCGATGGGCCTGCCGGAGCTGACCAGCACCAAGTACATCGTCACCGGAGACGGACACGTACGCCCCTGAGGACCACCCGTTCGGTCGTACCGCCTCCCAGCCGTGCGGTACGGCCGAAACGTGTCTCACCAGTCAGACGAATTTCCATACCGTCTGCCCAAATTGACCCCTCAGGTCTACTCTGGATCCGTGCCGGAGGACGTGGGGGGCACGCCGTTCCCTGACGGCTGGGAGCCCGACGACGACCACGACCGCGGGGTGTCGGACGAAGAGTTCGCCTCCGTGGTCTTCGACGAGGCCTTCGTACAGGCGGCCGCGGTCCATGAGCCGACCGCCGTCGAACGCCTCCTGGCCGCTGCCCAGGCCAGAGCCGAGGCCTCCGAGGCGGAGGCCCGCCGCGCCCACGCCCGAGGCGAGCGGTACGACGACAAGTACGCCCCCGAGGGAACCGATCTCGGCCAAGATCGGGACGACGACGAGCTGGACGACGCCTACCTCCTCGACGACCACCCCGGCTCCTTCGGCCGCTACGGCAGGCAGGTCCGCTGGCACCGCCCCGTGGCCTGGCTGCTCGCCGTCGTCATGGGCATAGGCATGGTCGCCCTGGCCTTCGCCGCCGTCTACCGGGGCGGCTCCGCCGGCACCCGCGACAGGGTCCCCCCGCGTCCCTCCACCGGCCTGGAACAGGGCAGTGCCGCCGCGCCCTCCGCCTCCGCGGACTCCTCCCAGCCGGCGGCCTCGGCCACCCCGCGCTCCCCCTGAACGCCCGCTCCGCTCTTGGTGAGCACCTGTCAGAAGTTGTCGTGTAGCAGGGCGTTTACCCGAGGCCCACGAGACCTACTCTGAAAGTATGGGCGGGCCTGGAGACCCGCCGGAAGGCGCCCCCGAGGGCGCCCCCGGCGGTGGCGAGGACGAGTACCGATCCGTCGTGTTCGACGAGTCGTTCGTCCGCGCTGCCCGGCTCCAGGAGTTCTCCGCCGAGGAGCGGATGGCCGACCACACGCCCGCCGTACGCCGCCGTCCGCCCCTGCACCGCGGACTCACCCGGCAGGCCCTGATCCTCGTCCTGCTGATCGCCGTCGCCTTCGGCACCGCGGTCTACATGGGCATCCGCCACCCCTACGGCACCGCGCAGATACGGCGCCCCGCCGAGCCGCTGCGGATGACGGTGATCCCGCTCGCCCCCACGGGCAAGGTGCCCGGAGACGCCAAGGCCGAGAACCTGTACGAGCACAGCGGCGCCGCTCCGTTCGAGGTCGGCGCCGAGGGCATACCGTTGCCGGCCGTCCGCAGCACCGCCCACTTCTCCGACAGCCAGGTCGTGGCGGCGCTCACCACCGCCAAGGACTACATAGTCCGCTCCTCGCTCTACCCCGAGGTGGTCACCGGCCGCCAGGTCAGTCCGGTCCGGTCCCTCATCGACGCCGACCAGCTCGACCAGTTCGACCAGAGCTTCCACCACCCGGCGGCGGACGGCCGGCATGCCCCCACCGGCTGGCTGGTCCGTCTCGACCCCTCCCGCGTCCAGCTCGCCGACGACGGCCCGATCCGCGTCCGGGGCGATCTGCAGGCCGTCGAGAGCGACGCGAGCACGCTGGAGGTCAACGCCGACCACACCTTCGTCTACGCCCTGCGCCCCACCGGTGCGGCGGGCGACGCCCCCGCGTCCCTGTTCACCGTCCGCCGCGAGG
The DNA here is from genome assembly GCF_040680235.1 of Streptomyces sp. NPDC052101. NCBI lineage: Bacteria > Bacillati > Actinomycetota > Actinomycetes > Kitasatosporales > Streptomycetaceae > Streptomyces > Streptomyces sp. NPDC052101. The sequence goes on along the minus strand of NZ_JBFAWH010000009.1, from coordinate 237,031 downwards.
TGACCTTCCGCTTCACCCGCGACGATCTGCGCACCCACCAGGTTCAGCTGGTCACGTCCTACGTCCTGGCCGGGCCGCTCGCCTGCGCCGGCGACTCCACCTCCTACCTCCGCCCCCTCCTGGCCGGCCAGACGGCCCGCGCCACCAGCCCCGCGGGCACGAACCCGTACGAGACGCAGAGTCCTGCGGCCCTGTGCGGGACGCTGGCCGGTGAGGCCGAGCCGAAGACCTGAACGGCGGGCGTTCTCAGCGCCGGCCGGTGCGGAGGGGCGGAGCGGGGGTCACTCCTCGTCTCGCGGGGTGTCCGTCGGGGGCTGCTTCGGCTGGGGCGGGGTCCTGAAGCCGTCGAAGCCCCGGCGGACCCGGCCGCCCAGGTCGCCCGCACCGCCCGCGAGGTCGCTGACCAGCTTCATCAGCGGGTCCTTGGAGCCCTTCACATCGCTCGCGTAGCTGGCCGCCGACTCGCGGAAGGAGTCGCTGACCGAGGTGTCCTTGTCCCCGTCGCGCCGCGGGTAGTGGCCGTCCATGATCCGCTGGAAGTCCCGGGACTCGGCCCACTTCTTCAGCTCGGCGGCCCGCACGGTGGTGAAGGGGTGCGAGCGGGGCAGTACGTTCAGGATCTTCAGCACCGAGTCGCGCAGATCGCCGCCGGAGTCGTACTCCTCGGCCTGCTCCAGGAACGCGTCCACGTTCATCTCGTGCAGATGGTTGCCGCCCGCGATCTTCATCAGGCCCCGCATCGAGGCCTGGACGTCCTGCCCCACCAGCAGCCCCGCCCGGTCCGCGGACAGCTCCGACTTGCGGAACCACTCCCTCAGCGCCGTGATGATCGCCATGATCGCGAGGTTGCCCAGCGGGATCCAGGCCACCTTCAGCGCGAGGCTGGTCAGGAACAGCAGGATCGTGCGGTACACCGAGTGCCCGGACAGCGCGTGTCCCACCTCGTGCCCGACGACGGCCCGCATCTCCTCCTCGTCGAGCAGCTCCACCAGCCCCGTCGTGACGACGATGATCGGCTCGTCCAGACCGATGCACATCGCGTTCGGCTGCGGGTCCTGCGTGACGTACATCGGCGGGACCTTCTCCAGGTCCAGGATGTAACAGGCGTCCAGCAGCATGTCGTGCAGATGCTGGAACTGCCGCTCGGAGACGCGCACCGAGTCGGACAGGAACAGCAGTCTCAGGCTTCGCTCGGGCAGCAGCCCGCTGAGCGCCTTGAACACGGTGTCGAACCCGCTCAGCTTGCGCAGCGCGACCAGGGCCGAGCGGTCGGCCGGATGCTCATAGGCACGCGAGGAGATCCCCGGGAAGCGCCTGCGCTGCCTGCTCGGCACGTGCTCGTGCCCCGTCTGCTGCTGGCCGTCGTCGGACATGTCTTCCCCCATGTGCGTATGAGTTCCCACTGTGCCCCCGAGACGGAGCCCAGCCTAGGCGGAGATACCGTGGATCGGGCAGTACAGCCGAAGGAGTCCCGCCATGGAGCATCACCCCGCAGCCGCCTGGCTGACCGAGACCGCCGCGAGCGCCGTCCAGCAGCACGGGGCGGGGAATCTGCTCCGCATCGTCCTGATCGTCATGGTCCTGGGCTGTGTGCTGACCGCCTGGTTCCTGCTGCGCGGCTACAAGCGGAAAGACGACTGACGGCCCGCGAAAGTTCCGGCGCTCGTCCCCGACGGCGGAGTCGGCGTGATCGCCGCCGGACCGCCCGCATACGATGAGCCGACATCTTTATCCCGCCCACACGCGATAGGTCCTGCCGAAGATGAGCCTTCACAGCGCCGCAGCCCAGATGGTCACCCTCGCCGAAGCCGAGGGCGGCCACCACAACAGCCTCAACCCGGCGATCACCGGCGGCAGCGCCTTCGTCATCCTGCTGCTCCTGCTGTGGATCACCACCCGCTTCAACCGCGACCGCTGAGCGGGCACCCCGTCCCCGGCCGGACGTCCGAGGCCGGGCCGGTAGGGTCTGCACGCATGGGAGAGCAGGACATGCCTACCGGTCCGGCGTACGAGAGCGCCGACGACACGGTGAAGCACCCGCAGGACGGGCCGGGCCAGGGCCCCGCCCACACGGGCAAGCGTCGCCTTGGCGTCATGGGCGGAACGTTCGACCCGATCCACCACGGGCACCTCGTGGCGGCCAGCGAGGTCGCCGCGCAGTTCCACCTCGACGAGGTGGTGTTCGTGCCCACCGGCGAGCCGTGGCAGAAGTCCCACCGCAAGGTCTCCGCGGCCGAGGACCGCTATCTGATGACGGTCATCGCGACCGCCGAGAACCCGCAGTTCTCCGTCAGCCGTATCGACATCGACCGCGGCGGCCCCACCTACACCGTGGACACCCTGCGCGATCTGCGTGCGCTCAACCCGGACACCGACCTGTTCTTCATCACCGGTGCCGACGCCCTCGCCCAGCTGCTGACCTGGCACGACAGCGAGGAACTGTTCTCCCTCGCCCACTTCATCGGCGTCACCCGGCCCGGCCACCACCTGACCGACCAGGGTCTGCCGGAAGGCGGCGTCACGCTCGTCGAGGTCCCGGCGCTCGCCATCTCCTCCACGGACTGCCGAGCGAGAGTCGCCAAGAAGGACCCCATCTGGTACATGGTGCCGGACGGAGTCGTGCGCTACATCGACAAGCGCGAGCTGTACCGCGGCGAGTGAGCCGAGAGGGGCACCGGTGAACAACCGATACGACACGGGTGACGCCGGCTACGGCGCGGGCCCGTACGAACTCGTCGGCTACGACGACTACGGCCGGCCCGTGTACCGGCAGATCCCGGCACAGCAGGCACAGCAGGCACAGCAGGCACAGCAGGCACAGCAGGCCACCTACGATCCGTACGCCCAGCAGCAGGGCTACGGCTACGACCCGTACGCCACCGGCCAGCAGCCGCCGGTCCCCCCCTACGACTCCGGCCGGCCCGGATCCGGGTACGACCCCTACGGTTCCCAGGCCCCGTACGACCCCTACGGCACCGGCACCCAGCAGACCACCGGCTACGACCCCTACGGGCAGGCCGCGAACAGCGGGCAGCAGCCCCGGGTCACGGAGCAGACCGCCTACATCCCGCATCAGGCCGGCCCGGCGGAGGAGGCGCAGGCCCCGGTGCGGCCCGGGGAACCGGAGGACGACGGGGAACGGGACTACCACACCGAGCAGTTCGCGTTCGTCGAGGAGCCCGACGGCGACTCCGAGGACGTCATCGACTGGCTGAAGTTCACCGAGAACCGCACCGAGCGCCGCGAGGAGGCCCGCCGCCGCGCCCGCAGCCGGATCATCGCCCTGCTCGTCGTCCTCGCCCTCGTCGCCGTCGGCGGCGTCGGCTACCTCTGGTACGCCGGGAAGCTGCCCGGCCTGTCCTCCTCCGGCTCCAAGCCCGGCGCGGGCACGGCGGCCGGCGCCCAGAAACGCGACGTGATCGTCGTCCACCTGCACATCACCGGCAAGAGCGGCACCTCCACGGCGCTGCTGGTCGACAACACCACCACCAAGCAGGGCAGCACCGTCCTGCTGCCCAATTCGCTGGACCTGAGCGCCGACGACGGCTCCACCACGACCCTCGCCAAGTCGGTGGACGACGACGGCTCCTCCGGCACCCGCGACCAGCTCGACACCGTCCTCGGCACCAACATCCAGGGCACCTGGCGCCTCGACACCCCTTACCTGCAGAACCTCGTCGACCTGGTCGGCAACATCGACCTCGACACCAACACCGACGTGCCCGACCCGGACGCCAAGAAGAAGGGCGCCGAGCCGCTCGTCCACAAGGGCAGCGCCCAGACCCTCAGCGGCAAGATGGCCGTCGCCTACGCCACCTACCGCGCCTCCGGCGAGTCCCAGAACGCCCAGCTGGAGCGTTTCGGCCAGGTCATGCAGGGTGTGCTGCGCAAGCTGTCCTCCGACCCGTCGGCGGCCACGGTCACCGTGCAGACCCTCGCGCAGATCCTCGACCCGCCGCTCACCGACAAGGACCTCGGCACCTTCCTCGCCAAGCTCGCCGACCTCGCCAAGGGCGGCGCCTACAAGACCGCCCTGCTGCCCGTGCAGGCCGACGGCACACTGAGCGCGCAGACCAGCGACAGCGTGGTGAAGGACATCCTCGGCGGCACCGCCAAGAGCCCCGACGCGGGCTCCGCGGTCCGGGTCTCGGTGCAGAACGCCACCGGTGTGAAGGACGACACGGAGAAGGCCCGCGTGGTGCTGCTCAACGGCGGCTTCACCTTCCTCGAGGGCGGCAGCGCCTCCGGCACCCAGGCCACCTCGAAGGTCGTCTACTCGGACGCCTCCCACAAGGCGGACGCCACCGAGGTCGCCAAGACCCTCGGGCTGCCCGCCGGCTCCGTGACCAAGGGCACGGCCTCCTCGGGCGCCGACGTCTCGGTCGTCCTCGGCCAGGACTACCGGCCCGGCAGCTCCTGACCTGGTCCCGGGCACCCCACGTGCCGCCGTAATCACGTGGGGTGCGCCGGACGGTCCGTGAGACCCTTGAGGTCAAGTGACCGCCGACCGAAAGCTTCGTAGTGACCGCCACAGACCGTTCTCTTGAGCTCATCAACACCGCCGCACAGGCGGCGGCCGACAAGCTCGCCCACGACGTCATCGCCTACGACGTGAGCGACGTTCTGTCGATCACGGACGCCTTCCTGCTGGCCTCCGCGCCGAACGACCGCCAGGTCAAGGCCATCGTCGACGAGATCGAGGAGCGCCTGCTGAAGGAACTCGGCGCCAAGCCGGTGCGCCGCGAGGGCGACCGCGACTCCCGCTGGATCCTGCTCGACTACGTCGACATCGTCGTGCACGTCCAGCACAGCGAGGAGCGGGTCTTCTACGCCCTGGAGCGGCTGTGGAAGGACTGCCCCGAGCTGGAGCTGCCCGCCGACGCCAAGGCCACCCGCGGCAAGGCCGAGGAGCACGCCAGGCTGCAGGCCTCCGAGTCCGAGCAGGAGCCGGGCGGGGAGTGGTGATGAGCGCCACCGGCGAGGTGACCGACCGCAAGGACCGCGGCCGTCGCGTCATCCTGTGGCGGCACGGCCAGACCGCCTGGAACGTCGAGCGCCGCTTCCAGGGCAGCACGGACGTCGCGCTGACCGAGACCGGCATCGGCCAGGCCCGCCGCGCCGCCCGGCTGCTGGCCTCCCTGCGGCCCGACGCGATCATCTCCTCCGACCTGCAGCGGGCGGCGCACACGGCCGCCGAGCTGGCCGCCCTCACCGGTCTCGGCGTCACCCGCGAGGAGGGCCTGCGCGAGACCTACGCGGGCGTCTGGCAGGGGCTGACGCACGAGGAGATCATCACCCGCTACGGCGAGGAGTACGCCGCCTGGAAGCGCGGCGAGGCGGTCCGCCGCGGTGGCGGCGAGCTGGAGACCGAGGTCGCCGACCGCGCCGCACCCGTCGTGCTGCGCCACCTCGAGAAGCTGCCCGAGGACGGCACCCTCGTCGTCGTCAGCCACGGCGGCACCATCCGCACCACCATCGGCCGGCTCCTCCGCCTGGAGGCCCGGCACTGGGAGAGCCTCGGCGGCCTCTCCAACTGCTGCTGGTCGGTGCTCGGTGAGGGCGCGCGCGGCTGGCGTCTGCTGGAGCACAACGCGGGCACCCTGCCGGAGCCCGTCCTCGGCGACGACGACTGAGCCCCAGCAGGCTCGCGGACCCCGGATTTCACTTTCTGGCAGGTCACAGGCTAAAGTTCTTCTTGTTCGCCCCGCCGAGCGGGGCGAGACACCATGCGGCTCCGCCGCGTGGCACGAGGGGCTATAGCTCAGTTGGTAGAGCGCCTGCATGGCATGCAGGAGGTCAGGAGTTCAATTCTCCTTAGCTCCACTCATCGACACTCTGTCGAGTGATCGAAGAACGGTACGAGGATCCCGTCCCCCCAGGGGGCGGGATCTTCTGCGTTCAGGGTTGAGTCACTTGGGCACTGCGCTCGTATACCTCTGCGCAGGCGGTCTCGGTGTGTGCCCGGGAGCCGTGTCCGGACTGGTACTGAGGCGTCGCTGACCGTATTGCTCCGGCCGTGGCAGAATCAAACGGCCGGAAGGGGGCGCGGCCCGACGGGAGGGAGTAGCGATGCCTGCGAGCATCCTTGAGGAGGTCGGCCACCTCCTCGGTGCGGCCTTGATACGGGACACGACCACCCGGCTGAGCTGCCCTTCCTGCGGTTCCGCGCATGTCGCCCAAGTTCTCGGCGACAACGGCGGAATCTCCTACGTGTGCACGGCCTGCGGCCACAGCTGGAGCTGATCGATGGGTGCACACAGGCGAAAGTGCGACTGGTGCGGGAGCGGTACCCCGATCGTCCGTGACATGGAGCCGATCAACCCCGATTACCAGTACTGGTGCGAGGAATGCGCGCGGGCGCTGATCATAAAAGGCGACCCGATCGAGACGTACCGGGAATTGGAGGGCGAGCCGATCTACGGCCGTCTCCTGGAAGAGCACTGCACGCTCAAGCGGTTCTACTCCTTCGTGACGGCTTGACCCGCGCCGCACCGCCACACCGGCAGACCGACGACGAGGTCACAAAACCGGACATCAGGGATCGTATCGGCGGTAACCCGAAACCGATTTGGCGCTACGTCCCCGGGCCTGTAATGTTTACGACGTCGCCGGGGGAACCGGGCGAAACAAGAAAACAAGGGGCTATAGCTCAGTTGGTAGAGCGCCTGCATGGCATGCAGGAGGTCAGGAGTTCAATTCTCCTTAGCTCCACAGAAGTTGAAGGCGGATCATCCGATGGATGGTCCGCCTTCGGCGTGTTGCGGGAAGACAGTGACGGAAATGAACAGGGGCGGGTCAACCCGAGCCGGGTGACCCACCCCTTCGTGTTCAGCGGCCGAGCGCGCGCCTGCCGCGGCCCTGGGAGACCACCGGCAGATTGCGCGACGGTGCCTGCCCGCGGGTGTCCTCCTCGATGCGCAGGGCGAGCGCCGGGCAGCGGCGCACCGCGCGCAGCGCCTTGGCCTCCGCGTACCGCGGCACCTGCGCCTGGGCGACGGTCGGGAAACCGTCGGCGCCGAGTTCGAACACCTCCGGGAGGATGTCGGCGCACAGTCCGTGGCCCCGGCACAGCGTCCAGTCGACGTAGATCTTCTGGCGGCTGGCACCGGTCTCCTCGGGCTCTGCGCCGCCCGCGATGCCCGCAGGGGCCCTGCCCCCCTCGAAGAGCGGCAGAACGCCCTCCACGGGCCGTCCGCAGCCGTTTCCGAGGACATGCGCGGCCAGGTCGTCGGTGAACGCCTTGATGGTCGACTCCAGGAACATCGCCGAGCCGTCCGGATGCGAACACGCGCCCCGGCGCTTGACGTTCTTCGCGACCTGCTTCAGCGCCTCCAGGGCGGCCGGACCGCCGCCGTTCAGGATGTCCTCCATGCCGCGCGCGGCGGCCGGCAGCCCGAGGTAGCAGGGTCCGCACTGGCCGGCGCTCTCCTCGGCCAGCCACTGCGCCACCCGCAGCGACTCGCCCAGCGGGCAGGTGTCCTGGCTGATCGGCAGGATTGCGCCCGCGCCCAGCGAACCGCCCACCGCGTCCAGCGAGTTGCGGGAGACGATCGCCTCGTTGACGGTCGCCGCGTCGATCCACTTGCCGTGGTAGCCGCCGGTCAGTACGCCCTGCGGCACCGGCGGGGCGCCCGCCAGCTGCAGTACGTAGCGCAGCGGCACACCCGTGGGGACCTCCAGCACCATCGGGCGGGCCACCGCCCCGGACACGGTGAGCATCACGGTGCCGGGCTCGTCGTACAGGCCGGTGTTGCCGTAGCGCTCGGGGCCGATGCGGGCGGCGATGGCCAGCTGCGCGAACGTCTCCGCGTTCGACAGCAGCGTCGGGGCGCCGCCGACCCCGCTCTGCGATGCGCTGATCTTGCGGCCGGGCGGGATCGCCGGGCCGCCGTCGACCGAGCGGATCAGGGAGGCGGCCGCGCCGGTCACCATGCGCACCGGGTTGCGCTGCACCCACGCGCGTAGCGCCGACCTACGGCTGTTACTCAGCCCGCGTTCGGCGAGCGCGGCCTCCATGGAGCGCTGTGTGGACTCGCGGGTGACGCCGATCACGAGCGTGCGCGCGCCGAGCGCCTCGGCGCACAACAGTGCGCCGTCGAGGATCAGGTGCGGGGCGCGGTTGATCAGGACGGTGTCCTTGCGGCAGGCCGGTTCGTCCTCGCTGCCGTTGACCACGACGACCGGTCGCACCCCGCGCTTGATCGCCGACTCGGCCACCGAGCGCAGTTTCTTGTGGAAGGGGAAGCCCGCGCCGCCGCGGCCCTTGAGGTTGATGCGTTCGGCGAGCTGTGCGAGCTGCTCGCCGCCGAGCGGGTCGAGCGGCCCGTGCACCTTCAGGTGCATGGGCAGGTCGAGTCGTTCCACAAGGTCGAAGCCCGACGTGAGCTGCGGAAGGCCGACCACGCGGACTTCGGGGACGTCGGGCAGGGCCTCGTTCACTTAAAGCCTCCGGACGGCGTGTTCCAAGGTTCGCCCGAACCCGGTGTGTCGTAGGACGTGCCGGGCAGCGTTTCGGTAGCGGGACCGCTGTTGTACGTGTCACTGGCGTTGTACGTGCCATAGAGGCCGTTTGTCTCACCGTTGTCGTACATGTCACTTCCGCCGTATCCACCGGCGCCCGGATTGTCGTAGACCGGCATGGTGTATCCGGTGTCCTGCAGCGGGTCGTACGCGGACGGCGGGGCCTCGCCGACCGGCGGCGGGGAGGGGATCGGCCAGCTGCCCGAGGTGCTGGAGGGGCCGTCCATGCGCGAAATCGCCTCCGTGGCCTGCAGGTCCAGCGGCAGATCCATGCGGGCCGTCTGACCGGCCGCGTACGGCTGCTGGGGGCGGCCCGGCGTGGAGACGGCCCGGTAGGCCGCGGCGAAGCCCGACGCGGGGGCGGCGGGGGACTGGTACAGCGGCGCGGACGGGGCGGCCGCGGCCCTGGGCTCACGACGGGCCTCGAAGCCCGCGGGCGCCGCCTCGGCCGCCCGGGAACGGCTCGCGTCCAGCTCCTCCAGTCCCGGCCGCTCCGAGCTGCCGAACAGCGCCACGAGCCGGTCGGCGACCCCGCGCTTGACCGGGTGCGGGGCCGCGCGCAGCGCGAGGGCGCCCATCACGCCCAGCAGGGACAGGCTGTAGAGGATCACGAAGATCGGCTTGGCCGAGCGGCCCGCGTAGAGGCCGTGGATCAGCGCCGCGCACCAGGCCGGGTAGGCCAGCATGTGCATGGCGCGCCAGCGGGCGGCGACGGGGGCCGGGGTGGCGAAGTTGCTGCGCAGGGCGCCGGTGATGCCCACGAAGATCATCAGTAGGCCGGCCAGGGAGCCCAGGCCGATCAGGCCGCCGATTCCGGTGATGCCGAGCGAGAACGGAATGATCGCGGCGATCACCTGTGTGTGACCGAGGGCGATCTTCGTGGTGATGTGCAGCAGCAGAAACGCGATCGAGGCGACCGCGGTGGTCCGGTGCACCGCCTGGCCGACGATCCGCTGCCGGGTGTTCAGGAAGATACGGTCCTGCGCGAGCAGGCCCCAGATCACCGAGCAGCTGAGCGAGACCAGGGACAGTACGCCCGCGCCGAAGTTCAGGAAGTCGCGGAACTGGTTGCCTCCGACCAGCACGACCACGGGTATGAGCAGCAGGACGACAGCCGACGCCACCCCATAGGCCGAACGGCCCGGTTTGGGGAGGGAGCGGTTACTACGACGAGGGTTCATGGGGGCAACTCCGAGCAGTTTCGGGAAAGCGGTCCCGCTGCCGAACTCTAAGTGGCGCCATACCGATCAGTACGGGGTTTGAGTTATTGCGTTGTTATCAACGGACAATGTGACTGGGGGGCGACGTCCCTTAGTGGACGGTACGCGAAGTAATTGTTGACCTTGGTTCAGCTCCTCCCTCGGGTTCTGGCATGTCCACAAGGGATACGGACGCGCGTCGCGGCTTGCTCAAGGCCGTCGCCGCTCGCTCGGGGCCTGCGGTACCCTAGCGCCATGCGTGCCGTACGCCTTCTGCTTAGCGGGCCGCGCTGATCAGTACCGACCCTGGTCGAACCATGAGGTCGGCATCGGCGCGGCGTCCCCTCCTGTGCGAGGGGATTTTTCGTTTCTTTGAATGTCGCAGCCGCAGGCAGAGACGATCGATGGAGCTTTGAGGATCATGAGCGAGACGAACCCCGCTGCCACGTCCGAGGTAGCAGCGCCGCACCGCTACACGGCCGCCATGGCAGCCGAGGTCGAGGCACGCTGGCAGGACTTCTGGGACGCCGACGGCACCTACGCGGCGCCGAACCCCAAGGGCGACCTGGCCGGCGACCCCGCGCTGGTCGCCAGGCCCAAGAAGTTCATCATGGACATGTTCCCGTACCCCTCGGGTGCGGGCCTGCACGTCGGCCACCCGCTGGGCTACATCGCCACCGACGTCTACGCCCGGTTCCAGCGCATGACCGGCCACAACGTCCTGCACACCCTGGGCTTCGACGCCTTCGGCCTGCCCGCCGAGCAGTACGCCGTGCAGACCGGCACGCACCCGCGCGTGTCCACCGAGGCCAACATCGAGAACATGAAGGCCCAGCTGCGCCGGCTGGGCCTGGGCCACGACAAGCGCCGGTCCTTCGCCACGATCGACCCGGACTACTACAAGTGGACCCAGTGGATCTTCCTGCAGATCTTCAACTCCTGGTACGACGAGGAGGCGAAGAAGGCCCGCCCGATCTCCGAACTGGTCGCCCTGTTCGAGTCCGGTGAGCGGGCGGTCCCGGGCACCACGCGCGCGTGGAGCGAGCTGAGCGCCCGCGAGCGCGCCGACGTCCTGGGCGAGTACCGCCTGGCCTACGCCTCCGACGCGCCCGTCAACTGGTGCCCGGGCCTGGGCACGGTGCTGGCCAACGAGGAGGTCACCGCCGACGGCCGCTCCGAGCGCGGCAACTACCCGGTCTTCAAGGCCAAGCTGCGCCAGTGGAACATGCGCATCACCGCCTACGCCGACCGGCTGCTGGAGGACCTGGAGGAGCTGGACTGGCCCGAGGCCATCAAGCTGCAGCAGCGCAACTGGATCGGCCGCAGCGAGGGTGCCCGCGTCGACTTCCCGATCGACGGCGAGCACATCACGGTCTTCACCACCCGCCAGGACACCCTGTTCGGCGCGACCTACATGGTGCTGGCGCCCGAGCACCCGCTGGTCGACAAGTTCACCCCGGCTGCCTGGCCGGAGGGCACCCACGAGGTGTGGACCGGCGGCCACGCCACGCCCGCCGAGGCCGTCGCCGCGTACCGCGCGCAGGCCGCCTCGAAGTCGGATGTCGAGCGGCAGGCCGAGGCGAAGGACAAGACCGGCGTCTTCATCGGCTCGTACGCCACCAACCCGGTCAACGGTGAGCAGGTCCCCGTCTTCATCGCCGACTACGTCCTGATGGGCTACGGCACCGGCGCGATCATGGCCGTTCCCTGCGGCGACCAGCGCGACTTCGAGTTCGCGCGCGCCTTCGAGCTGCCGATCCGCTGCATCGTCGAGCCGACCGACGGCCGTGGCACCGACACCGCGACGTGGGAGAACGCCTTCGGGTCGTACGACGCGAAGATCATCAACTCGTCCAACGGCGAGATCAGCCTGGACGGCATGGGCGTGGCCGAGGCCAAGGCCCGCATCACCGAGTGGCTGCAGGACAAGGGCATCGGCGAGGGCACCGTCAACTTCCGCCTGCGCGACTGGCTGTTCAGCCGCCAGCGCTACTGGGGCGAGCCCTTCCCGATCGTCTACGACGAGGACGGCGTCGCCCACCCGCTGCCCGAGTCGATGCTGCCGCTGGAGCTGCCCGAGGTCGAGGACTACAGCCCGCGCACCTTCGACGCGGACGACGCCGACACCCAGCCCGAGACGCCGCTGTCGCGCAACGAGGAATGGGTCAACGTCACCCTGGACCTGGGCGACGGGCCGAAGCAGTACCGCCGCGAGACCAACACCATGCCCAACTGGGCCGGTTCCTGCTGGTACGAGTTCCGCTACCTGGACCCGCACAACGACCGGCAGCTGGTCGACCCCGAGATCGAGCAGTACTGGATGGGCCCGCGCGAGAGTCTGCCGCACGGCGGTGTCGACCTGTACGTCGGCGGCGCCGAGCACGCCGTGCTGCACCTGCTGTACGCGCGCTTCTGGTCCAAGGTCCTGTACGACCTGGGCCACGTCTCGTCGGCCGAGCCGTTCCACAAGCTGTTCAACCAGGGCATGATCCAGGCCTACGTCTACCGCGACAGCCGGGGCATCGCTGTGCCGGCCGCCGAGGTCGAGGAGGTGGGCGGCGAGTACTACTACCAGGGCGAGAAGGTCTCCCGCCTGCTGGGCAAGATGGGCAAGTCGCTGAAGAACGCGGTGACCCCGGACGAGATCTGCGCCGAGTACGGCGCCGACACCCTGCGCCTGTACGAGATGGCCATGGGCCCGCTGGACGTCTCCCGGCCGTGGGACACGCGCGCGGTGGTCGGCCAGTTCCGGCTGCTGCAGCGGCTGTGGCGCAACATCGTCGACGAGAACACCGGCGAGGTCACCGTCACCGACGCCGAGCCCGACGAGGAGACCCTGCGCGCCCTGCACAAGGCCATCGACGGCGTCCGCCAGGACCTGGAGGGCCTGCGCTTCAACACCGCCATCGCCAAGGTCACCGAGCTGAACAACCACCTGACCAAGGCCGGTGGCGCGGTGCCGCGCCCGGTCGCCGAGCCGCTGGTGCTGATGACGGCCCCGCTGGCCCCGCACATCGCCGAGGAGCTGTGGCGCAAGCTGGGCCACACCGACTCGGTCGTCCACCGGGACTTCCCGGTCGCCGACCCGGACTACGTCGTCGACGAGACCGTGACCTGTGTCGTGCAGATCAAGGGCAAGGTCAAGGCCCGCCTGGAGGTGCCGCCGGCCATCACCGACGAGGAGCTGGAGAAGGCGGCCCTGTCCGACGAGAAGGTCGTCGCGGCGCTGGGCGGCGCGGGCATCCGCAAGGTGATCGTCCGGGCACCGAAGCTGGTGAACATCGTTCCGGCCTGACGACCGGACGCGTGCGGGTTCTGACGATCGGACGCGTGCGGGTTCTGGCGACCGGACGCCGGCCACGACCGGCATCGGGGTAGTCCCCTACGGGCAGGTTCGGGGTTCTTCTGGAACTCCGGGCCTGCCCGCTGCGTTTACCGTGGAAAGCGCAGCGGCGTGTGCCGCACCCGTCGGAGGAGGAGCGTCGTGGAAGCCGTGATCGCCGTGTTCGCCCTGCTCTTCCTGCTCTGCATCGGCCTGGGCGTGTACGCCACGATCAAGGCGGTCGGCGCCGCCAAGCGCGGAGTGGACCGGACGATCGAGCAGGCCCGGCGCACGGTCGAGGACCACACGTTGCGCGCCAAGTCCTTCGTCCAGGTCGGCCCCGCCGCCGAGATCGCCCAGCTGCGGCTCGCGCTGCGCACCTCCATGCGCGCCACCCAGGACGCGCTGCGCGCGGGCGTCGCCGAGGACGAGTCACTGAAGGAGTCCCTCGGCCTCTTCGAGCGGCTCAGCGCGCACGGACACGAGCTGGACGCCGACCTCAGGCGCATGGAGGCGGAGCCGGACCGCGCCCAGCTCACCGCGCGGCTGCCCGAGTTGCGCAGCCGCACGGAGCGCATCACCAAGTCCGCGGACTCGCTGCGCTGGGCCGTCCGCGACCGGGCGCGCCGCTTCGTCGACGACGATCTGGGCGCGCTCAGCGACCAGATAGACATCGAGTCCGAAGCCCTGCGCCACTGGACCCCGGCCGGGCCCGCACCCGATCCCGGGTCATGGACCGACGACCCCGCCCCAACGACCGCCGACGGCCCGGCGGCACAGCGCGCCCGTTCCCGGACGTCCCGCCCCGCCGAGGAGCAGCCGCCACAGGCGATCACCCCGCCGTCGCCGCGCTTCACCCACCCCTGGCAGAAGAAGCCCCGGCCCGAGAGCACCACCTGAGCGGCCCGCTCCCGGCCCGTACCACGGGGGCCGGGCTGCCGCACGAGCGCTACGGCAGGTAACCTCCAGCTCATGTCCCGCCATGTCGCGATCGTCACCGATTCAACGGCCTACCTGCCGCCACGGACGATGGAGCGTCACGGCATCACCGCGGTGCCCCTGACCGTGGTCCTCGGCGACCAGGCTCTCGAAGAGGGCACCGAGATCTCGACCCGCTCACTGGCCCAGGCGCTGCAGAAGCGACGCCCCGTCACGACCTCGCGACCGAGCCCCGAGGTGTTCGCGGAGACCTACCGCAGGGTCGCCGAGTCCGGCGCGAGCGGCATCGTGTCCCTGCATCTGTCCGCCGAACTGTCCGGCACCTACGACGCGGCGGTCCTCGCGGCGCGCGAGGCGCCGGTGCCGGTACGGGTGGTGGACACCGGGATGGTCGCGATGGCCCTCGGCTTCTGCGCGCTCGCCGCGGCCGAGGCCGCGGAGGCCGGCGGCACGGTGGACGAAGCCGTCACGGCCGCCGAGAAGCGGGCCGCGGGCACCTCCGCCTACTTCTACGTCGACACCCTCGACTATCTGCGTCGCGGCGGCCGCATCGGAGCCGCGCAGGCCCTCCTCGGTTCCGCACTCGCCGTCAAACCCCTGCTCCAGCTGGACGGTGGCCGCATCGAGCTGCTCGAAAAGGTCCGTACGGCGTCCAGGGCCATCGCGCGTCTGGAGGAGATCACCGCCGAGCGGGCGGGCGGCGCCGAGGTCGACATCGCCGTCCATCATCTCGCCGCTCCCGACCGTGCCGCCGCGCTCGCCGACCGGCTGCGGGCCCGCGTGCCGGGCCTGGCCGACCTCCATGTCAGCGAGGTCGGGGCGGTGATCGGGGCACACACCGGGCCCGGGCTGCTCGGCGCGGTGGTCTCACCGCGCTGACCCCCGCACTCGGCTGACCCCTCACTCGTGCGGGTGGCGGAGTTGTCCACAACCGGGCGGCCGCCCCCGGGAATTGACCAAGATCATCGTGAATCGACGGGTTGTCCCATCCTCGTCGCATGGCACTTCGATCACGTTCACGCACAGCCACTGCGGCCAGCGGCCCCGGCCGCGGTCCCGCCTCCGACGGCCGCGTCCGCAACCGCCGCGGCATCCGCACCCGCAGCGCCGGCCACCGCCCGCCGCCGGCACCGGCCGACGACCTGCGCCGCCGAGCGGAACTCCTCTTCGGCGAACGAGCCGTGCGCAGGCGGGAGTCGGGGAACGGACCGCCGGATGAGGGTCCCGCACCCCGGGCGACCGAGACGGCGACGGCACCGGTCACGGTCCGCGCGCCAGGGCTGAGCACGACCGAAGCTCCCGAACCGACCGACGCCGTAAGCCCGTTGGAGTCCTCCCGGCCCGAGGGGCCCGGCTGGCGGGAGCGGGTCGGGCCGGCGCTGCGGGAGCGGATGCCGGTGTGGCTACAGGCTCGGTACGGTGTGGAGCGGCGCGGAGTCCTGGCGCTCGCCGTGGTGCTCGTGGCCGCCGCCGTCTTCGCCGTACAGCACTTCTGGGCCGGTCGGACCCAGACCGTGAGCGCCCCTCAAGTGGTGCACGCTCAGCCGCCCTACGCCAAGAAGAAGGAAGACGACGCGAAGGCCGGTGGCGCGGTCGCGGGTGCCTCACCGACGCCGGGCGGACAGATCGTCGTGGACGTCAGCGGCAAGGTGCGCGAACCGGGGATCCGGCGGTTGCCCGCCGGTTCCCGGGTGGCCGACGCGCTGCGGGCGGCCGGCGGAGTCCGTCCGGGCGTGCCCACCGAGGGCCTCAACCGGGCCCGTTTCCTGATCGACGGCGAACAGGTCGTCGTCGGCGTGCCCGGCGGGGCGGCGGCTCCACCCGGCCCGGCGGTCGGCCCGCTCTCCGGACCGGCCGGCGCGACCCCCACGACGCCTGTCTCCCTCAACACGGCCACGGCCGACCAGCTGGACACGCTGCCCGGCGTCGGCCCGGTCCTCGCCCAGCACATCATCGACTACCGCGCCCAGCACGGCGGATTCCGCTCGGTGGACGAACTGCGCGAGGTCAACGGCATCGGCGACCGCCGCTTCAGTGACCTGCGGGACCTGGTACGGCCATGAGCCGCGCGATCACCGATGACGGGCTGTCGGGACGTGGCGGTGGGCGGGCGGGGGAGCTGGGGTCCGGCGGCGGTGTGGGCGGCGACGCCGAGGAGCGCGGGTCCGAGCGCGGCGACCGGGCGGGACCCATGGATCTGCGCCTGGTACCGCCCGCGCTCGCAGCCTGGGCCACGGCGGCCCTGACGCTGGACGCACAGCCGGGCTGGACGGCCGGGATCGCGGTCGTCTGCCTGGTGGGCGGGTTCGTTCTGTTGACGGCGCGGACCAGGCGGGCCTTACGGGCCGGACGGGAGGGGCAAGCCGGGTGCGTGCTCGGGCGGTTCGCGTGGGCCCGTGCTCCGATCGCCGCCGTCCTGCTCTGCGTCGCCGCGGCGGCGGCATCGGCGGGGCTGCACGGGGCGGACCTACGGCGCGGGCCGGTGCCCGAGTTGGCCCGGCGGTACACGACCGTGACGGCCGAGGTCGAGGTGAGCGGCGATCCCTGGCTGAGCCGGCCACGGGTGCGCGGCGATCACGCGGCGCCGATGGCGGTACTGGCCCGGGCGGTGGTGCGGCGCGTCGAGCGGATTGACGGGACCAGCGTGCGGACGCGGACTCCGGTGCTGCTGGTCGTCGATACGGATGTACCGGCACCGGTGCGGAGCGCCGCTCGAACCGGCAGTTCAGCGCAGGGAGCCGTGGCGTGGAGCGGCGGCGCAGCGGGGGGAAAGGAGGTGAGACGTCAGGGTTCCGGGCTGTCGTCGGGGGCCGGTGGCCGGGGCGGGCAGGGTGCCCGGGACGGCTGGCTGGGACTGCTGCCGTCCACGCGGCTGCGGGTGAGCGGGCGGCTGGCGCCCGCGCTGACGGGCGGGGAGCAGACCGCGGCCGTGCTGCGGGTGAGGGGCCGGCCGGGCCCGCGGATCGTGGCGGGCCCCAGCGGGGCGCAACGGCTGGCAGGACGGCTCAGGGCCGGGCTGCGGGCGGCGACCGACGGTCTCCCGGGAGACGCCCGGGCGCTGCTTCCCGGGCTGGTCGTCGGGGACACCTCACGGATCACGCCCGAGCTGGACGAGGCGTTCAAGGAGACGGACCTGGCGCACACGCTCGCGGTGTCCGGCAGCAACCTCACCGTCCTGCTCGCGCTGCTGATCGGGCCGCCCGGACTGGCACAGCGGGCGGAGCGCCGGGGACTGGCCCCGCGCCTCGGGCTCTCGTTGCGGGCGACCGCGCTGTTCGCCGGAGCGCTCACGCTGGGCTTCGTACTCGTGAGCCGGCCCGACCCCAGTGTGCTGCGGGCCGCCGCGTGCGGCGCGGTCGCGCTGCTCGCCCTGGCCACCGGACGCCGTCGATCCCTGGTCCCGGCGCTGGCCACGGCCGTCCTGCTGCTGGTGCTCTACGACCCGTGGCTGTCCCGCGGTTACGGCTTCCTGCTGTCCGTGCTGGCCACCGGTGCGCTGCTGGTGCTGGCGCCGGGCTGGAGCGAGGCGCTGCGGCGGCGCAGGGTGCCGCCGAGGCTCGCGGAGGCGCTGGCGGCGGCCGCCGCGGCACAGGCGGTGTGCGCCCCGGTCACAGCGGTGCTGTCGGCGCGGGTGAGTCTGGTGGCGGTGCCGTGCAACCTGCTGGCCGAGGTGGCGGTGGCGCCGGCCACGGTGCTGGGGTTCGCGGCGCTTGTGGCGGCGCCGCTGGCGATGGCTCCGGCCAAGGCTCTGGCCTGGTGCGCGAGTTGGCCGGCCGGGTGGATCGCCGCGGTGGCCCGGACGGGGGCGGCGCTGCCCGGCGCGGGAGTGCACTGGCCGGGAAGCTGGCCGGGGGCGCTGGCGCTCGCGGCGGTCACCGTGGCCGTCGTCCTGGCCGGCCGGCGGATGTCGCGGCACCCGTGGTGGTGCGGGTTGCTCGGGCTGCTGCTTCTGCTGGCGGTGGTGCGGCCGGCGCCGCTGACCCGGGTGATGACGGGCTGGCCGCCGCCGGGCTGGCGGTTCGCGATGTGCGATGTCGGACAGGGCGACGCGACCGTGCTGGCGACGGGTGAGGGAACCGGTGTGGTCGTGGACACGGGACCCGATCCGGTGCTGGTCGACCACTGTCTGCGACAGCTGGGCATCACGCGCATCCCCCTCCTCGTCCTGACCCATTTCCACGCCGACCATGTGGCGGGCCTGCCCGGTGTGCTGCGCGGCCGTTCGGTGGCCGCGATCGAGACCACCGGATTCGAGGAACCCGCAGACCAGGCCGAGTTCGTCAGAAGGCAGGCGGCGGCGCGGCACATCCCGGTCACCCGGGCCGTCGCCGGGGAGGAGTGGCGCACCGGTCCGCTCTCCTGGCAGGTCGTGTGGCCCCCGCCGAGCACCCGGCCGCCCTCGGACCGGCAGGCCCCGGCATGGCCGGGCCCGCTGCCGGAGCCGGACGATCCGAACGACGCCAGCGTCGCGATGCTGGTCCGCTCGGGCGGACTGCGGCTGCTGTTGCTGGGCGACCTCGAACCGCCGGCCCAACAGGCGTTGGCGCGGTCACCGGCAGCGGCCGAGCTGGCCGGAGTGGACGTACTGAAGGTCGCCCATCACGGCTCGGCCTATCAGGACCCGGACCTGATACGGCTCGTGGCCCCCCGGGTGGCGCTCATCTCCTGCGGTGCCGGCAACCCCTACGGCCACCCGGCACCGGCGACCGTGGCCGCGCTGCGGGCGGGCGGGGCACTGGTGCTGCGCACCGACCGGGACGGCGAGCTGGCGGTCGGCGGGACGGGCGGGGCGGGAGGGAAGCTACAGGTGACGAGAGACTGAGACGAGAGACTGAGGAGCCGGTGTTCGCCCGGACGGGGGTCGGGAACTCCACACTGGGGCCATGGACTCACGCCAGGTCGACGCCTATCTCCGCCGGATCGGGGCCGAGCGCCCAACGCGGCCCACCGGCCCGGCGCTGCGCGAGCTGCATCTGCGCCATCTGCGGACCGTCCCCTTCGAGAATCTGTCGATCCACCTCGGTGAGGAGATCGTGCTGGAGGAGGAGCAACTGCTGGACAAGGTGGTCGGACGCGGGAGAGGCGGCTTCTGCTACGAACTGAACGGCGCGTTCGGCGCGTTGCTCGCCGCTCTCGGCTACGAGGTCGAGCTGCTCGCGGGACGCGTGTACGGCGACGCGGAGCGGCTCGGCATCCCGTACGACCATCTTGCCCTGCGGGTGCGGGCGGCGGAGGGGGACACCTGGCTCGCGGACGTCGGCTTCGGGGCGCACAGCCACCACCCGCTGGCGTACGCGGAGCGCGCGGAGCAGGCCGACCCCGGCGGAGTGTTCCGGGTGATGGAGGCCGGGCCCGACGCGGCCGGGGTGCGCGGCGCCGGCCCGGCCGGGGCCGGGGACCTGGACGTCGTACGGAACGGCGAGCTGCAGTACCGGCTGGAGGCGCGGCCCGGGCGCTCGGGGACTTTGTGGCCGGGGCCTGGTGGCACAGCACCTCGCGGCTGTCGCACTTCACTCGGTCACTGGTCTGTTCACGGGTCACCGAGGACGGAGGCAGGCTCACGCTCGGCGGGCGTGCGCTGACGACGACGGACGCCGACGGCAGGCGCGAGACGCGGGAGTTGGGGTCGGACGAGGAGGTGCTGAGGGCGTACCGGGAGCGGTTCGGGATCGAGCTGGGCTGTGTGCCGACTGTGCGCAAGGGCTGACCTGGGCGTACGGGCCAGTCTCGGGGCTTTGGTGCCGTACCGGAGAATGGGGCCGTGAGCGATGTGAGACATGTGCTGGTGCTGCCCGACCGGGATGCCGCCGAGGAGGCGGCCGAGGCGCTCGGGGAGCGGTTCGGCCTGGACGAGGAGCCCCAGCTCGTCCGCGACGCGCTGGCCGGCGAGGACGACGCCGAGGACGCGCAGTGGCTGGTCGTCCTGCGGGACGAGGACGAGCGGCTGGACCCGGCGGAGCTGGACGAGTTCGCCGGCAAGTGGGACGGCTGGCGCGAGGAGCCCTGAGCCCTCTCGGCGCCCTGCCGGGACTCGGCAGCGGCCCTGCCCGGCGGTCGGGCGCGGGGCGTTGTCAGTGGGGCGTGGGATGCTTGTCCCGATGGCCAGGAAGACTGCGAATGACGACCCTCTCGCCCCGGTGACGCTCGCCGTGGGCCAGGAGGACCTCCTGCTCGACCGTGCCGTGCAGGAGGTGGTGGCCGCCGCCAGGGCCGCCGACGCCGACACGGACGTACGCGACCTCACCCCGGACCAGTTGCAGCCCGGCACGCTCGCCGAGCTGACCAGTCCCTCGCTCTTCGCCGAGCGGAAAGTCGTGGTCGTACGCAATGCGCAGGACCTGTCCGCCGACACGGTCAAGGACGTGAAGGCGTATCTCGGGGCGCCCGCCGAGGAGATCACGCTCGTGCTGCTGCACGCGGGCGGGGCCAAGGGCAAGGGGCTGCTGGACGCCGCGCGCAAGGCGGGGGCGCGGGAGGTGGCCTGCCCGAAGATGACCAAGCCCGCGGACCGGCTGGCCTTCGTGCGGGGCGAGTTCCGCTCGTCCGGGCGGTCGGCCACGCCCGAGGCGTGCCAGTCGCTCTGCGATGCCATCGGCAGCGATCTGCGGGAGCTGGCCTCGGCCGTCTCCCAGCTGGTCGCCGACGTGGAGGGGACGATCGACGAGGCGGTCGTCGGGCGGTACTACACCGGCCGGGCCGAGGCCTCCAGTTTCACGGTCGCCGACCGGGCCGTGGAGGGACGTACGGCGGAGGCGCTGGAGGCCTTGCGCTGGTCGCTGGCGACCGGGGTGGCGCCGGTGATGATCACCAGCGCGTTGGCGCAGGGGGTGCGGGCCATCGGGAAGCTGTCCTCCGCGCGCGGGGGGCGGCCGGCTGATCTGGCGCGGGAGCTGGGGATGCCGCCGTGGAAGATCGATCGGGTGCGGCAGCAGATGCGGGGGTGGACGCCGGACGGGGTCGCGGCGGCGCTCAGGGCTGTCGCCGAGGCCGACGCGGGCGTGAAGGGCGGAGGCGATGATCCCGAGTACGCGCTGGAGAAGGCCGTCGTGGTGATCGCTCGGGCTGCCCGGTCGCGCGGACGCGGATAGCCGGCCGGGGCGCTGCCCCAGGCCCCGCTGGGGGCTCCGCCCAAGATCCCGCTGGGGGCTCTGCCCAAGATGCCGCCGGGGGTGCTGCTGCAGATCCCGCTGGGGGTTCTGCGCCAGGCCCTGATTGGGGCTCTGCCCCATCCCGCCGGGGGCTCTGCCCCAGATCCTGCTGGGGGCTCCGCCTCAGTCCCCGCCGGGGGCTCTGCCCCAGATCCTGCTGGGGGCTCCGCCTCAGTCCCCGCCGGGGGCTCCGCCCCAGATCCTGCTGGGCCCCTGCCTCCGGCCCCGCCAGGGACTCCGCCCCAGACCCTGCTAGGGGCTCTGGCCCAAGTCCCGCCAGGGACTCCGCCCCGCCCTGCCCACCACCCCCGGCGGCCTCCGCCTCAGATCCCGTCAGGGACTCCGCCCCAGATCCCGTCAGGGACTCCGCCCCAGTCCCCGTCAGGGACTCCGCCCCGCCCTGCCCACCACCCCCGGCGGCCTCTGCCTCAGATCCCGTCAGGGACTCCGCCCCAGACTCCGCCAGGGACTCCGCCCCGCCTCGCCCACCACCCCCGACCCGGCCGCCTGTCGGCCGTGAAGTGGCTCAAGGCACCGTGGTGTCAACCCATGTCGAAGGCAAGGCGCCGTGGTGCCGGGGCATGCCGAAGGCCCCGGTGCCCACCCTGGGGAAGGGGGAGCGCCGAGGCCTTGGTTCAAGCTGTTGAGCCCGTACCCGCGTGGCGAACGCAGGCCGCGTACAGGCTCGGGGTGCCGGACGGGAGCGGATGAGAGAGGGCCCGCTCTGGGTCCTTCCGGCGGTCAGATCAGAGGGAAAGCTCAGCCCTTGAGGGACGTGACCTTGGAAGCAAGCGCCGACTTCTTGTTGGCGGCCTGGTTCTTGTGGATGACGCCCTTCGAGACGGCCTTGTCGAGCGCACGCGCGGCAGCGCGCTGCAGCTCGGTGGCCTTCTCGACGTCACCCGAGGCAGCGGCCTCACGGGCCTTGCGGATCGCGGTCTTCAGGGAGGACTTGACGGCCTTGTTGCGCAGCCGAGCCTTCTCGTTGGTCTTGATCCGCTTGATCTGGGACTTGATGTTCGCCACGAAGGAGCCTTTTCAGGTTCAGGTGCGGGGCCGTGAGGGTCCCGTACCGGTGATCCAAGAATTTTCTGTCGCGCCTCGCGCTGAGAGGGCATGAGGCACAGCCATCTACAGTACCAGTGGCCTTGCGAGCGGCCCAAAACGGCCCCCGGTCCCTCCGCGTGGGACCATGGAGACTACGTATCGATCCGACCCGAGGCATAAGGCGCCTCAAGAGACAGGACCCTGCGTGCCCGCGACCCCTAACCATGTGCCCGAGCCGAGCCGTACCGCCCCGGCTCTGATCCGCAATTTCTGCATCATCGCGCACATCGACCACGGCAAGTCCACGCTCGCCGACCGGATGCTCCAGCTGACCGGTGTGGTCGAGCAGCGGCAGATGCGTGCTCAGTACCTCGACCGGATGGACATCGAGCGCGAGCGCGGCATCACGATCAAGTCCCAGGCGGTGCGTCTGCCCTGGGCCCCGACCGAGGGCCCCGACCAGGGCACGACTCACATCCTCAACATGATCGACACCCCGGGGCACGTCGACTTCACCTACGAGGTCTCGCGGTCGCTCGCCGCCTGTGAGGGGACCATCCTCCTCGTCGACGCCGCCCAGGGCATCGAGGCGCAGACCCTCGCCAACCTCTACCTGGCGATGGAGAACGACCTCACGATCATCCCCGTGCTGAACAAGATCGACCTGCCGGCCGCCCAGCCGGAGAAGTTCGCCGAGGAGCTGGCGAACCTCGTCGGCTGCGACCCCTCCGACGTCCTCAAGGTCTCGGCCAAGACAGGCCTCGGCGTGGACGCGCTGCTGAACAAGGTCGTCAAGGAGATCCCGGCGCCGGTCGGTGTCGCGGACGCGCCCGCCCGCGCGATGATCTTCGACTCGGTCTACGACTCCTACCGCGGTGTCGTGACGTACGTCCGAGTCATCGACGGCCAGCTCAACAAGCGCGAGCGCATCAGGATGATGTCCACCGGCGCCACGCACGAGCTGCTGGAGATCGGCGTCAACTCGCCCGAGATGCTGCCGGCCGACGGCCTCGGCGTCGGTGAGGTGGGCTATCTCATCACCGGTGTGAAGGACGTCCGCCAGTCCAAGGTCGGTGACACCGTCACCAGCCAGCAGAAGGGGGCCACGCAGGCCCTCGGCGGCTACAAGGACCCGAAGCCGATGGTCTTCTCGGGTCTGTATCCGCTCGACGGCTCCGACTACCCGGAGCTGCGCGAGGCCCTGGACAAGCTGCAGCTCAACGACGCCGCGCTGGTCTACGAGCCGGAGACCTCCGCCGCCCTCGGCTTCGGCTTCCGCGTCGGTTTCCTCGGCCTGCTGCACCTGGACGTGGTCCGGGAGCGGCTGGAGCGCGAGTTCGGCCTCGACCTGATCGCCACCGCCCCCAACGTGGTCTACCGCGTGAACATGGAGGACGGCAGCGAGCACGTCGTCACCAACCCGAGCGAGTTCCCCGAGGGCAAGATCGACGAGGTCTTCGAGCCGGTCGTCCGGGCCACGATCCTCGCTCCGACCGAGTTCATCGGCGCGATCATGGAGCTGTGCCAGACCCGGCGCGGCACCCTGCTCGGCATGGACTACCTCTCCGAGGACCGGGTCGAGATCCGCTACACACTGCCGCTCGCGGAGATCGTCTTCGACTTCTTCGACCAGCTGAAGTCCAAGACCCGCGGCTACGCGTCCCTGGACTACGAGCCCACGGGCGAGCAGACCAGCTCCCTGGTCAAGGTCGACATCCTGCTGCACGGCGACAAGGTGGACGCCTTCTCGGCGATCACCCACAAGGATCAGGCGTACGCGTACGGCGTACGGCTCGTCGCCAAGCTCAGGGAGCTGATCCCGCGGCAGAGCTTCGAGGTGCCGGTGCAGGCCGCCATCGGCTCCCGGGTCATCGCCCGCGAGACCATCCGCGCCATCCGCAAGGACGTCCTCGCCAAGTGCTACGGCGGTGACATCTCCCGTAAGCGGAAGCTGCTGGAGAAGCAGAAGGAAGGCAAGAAGCGGATGAAGATGGTGGGTTCCGTGGAGGTTCCGCAGGAAGCCTTCATCGCCGTCCTGTCCAGCGATGACAGCGCGGGGTCGGCCAAGGGCAAGAAGTAACCAGCGGTAACAACGGGTTACGCCGCTAAAGCGGACCTATGGGGGCCCGCCGTACGAAAGTGCGGTGGGCCCCTACGCGTGCGTAGCGTCGCTCTGCGTGGAAAGTGACAGGCCGATGCCCCTTACGCAGCGGCCGGTCGCGGCTTACTCTGATCCCTGCTCGATAGTTACTCGCGAGTTAAACAACAGCGAAACAGCAGCACGAAACCCCACCGTGAGTTAACCCAGCCGCACCGAGTCAGCCGCACCGTCGCGGGCCCCCGGAGGATGTCGTGAGCGACACACAGACCCTGATCGAGAACCGTCCGCCGTCCGTGGCGGCCCTCTTCCTGGAGCGCGTGGCGGCCACACCGGACGCCGAGGCCTACCGCTACCCGGTGCCACCAGCCTCCGGCCAGGGCCCCGACGACTGGAAGTCGCTCAGCTGGGCGCAGGCGGCCGAGCGGGTGTACGCGATCGCGGCCGGGCTCGTCGAACTGGGCGTACAGCCGGAGCAGCGGGTCGCGCTCGCCTCCTCCACCCGCGTCGAGTGGCTCCTCGCCGACCTCGGCATCATGTGCGCCGGCGGTGCCACCACCACCATCTACCCGCAGACGAACTCGGACGAGTCGGCCTTCATCCTCTCCGACTCCGAGAGCCGGGTGCTGATCGCCGAGGACGCGGCGCAGGCCGCCAAGGCCGTCGAGAAGCGTGCCGAGCTGCCCGACCTGACCAAGGTCGTCGTCATCGACCCGGCCGGCGTGGAGAGCGATGACTGGGTGATCACGCTGGCCGAGCTGGAGCGGCGCGGTGCCGCCCACCTGGAGCAGCATCCGCAGCTGATCAAGGAGCGGGTCGGCGCGATCACCCGGGACCAGCTCGCCACCCTCATCTACACCTCCGGCACCACCGGCCGCCCCAAGGGCGTGCGCCTGCCGCACGACAACTGGGCGTACATGGCGCGGGCGATCGCCGCGACCGGCCTGATCACCCGCGAGGACGTGCAGTACCTGTGGCTGCCGCTCGCGCACGTCTTCGGCAAGGTCCTCACCTCCGGGCAGATCGAGGTCGGGCACGTCACCGCCGTCGACGGCCGCGTCGACAAGATCATCGAGAACCTTCCGGTGGTGCGGCCGACGTACATGGCGGCCGTGCCGCGCATCTTCGAGAAGGTCTACAACGGCGTCGCCGCCAAGGCCCGCGAGGGCGGCCCGGCCAAGTACAAGATCTTCCAGTGGGCCGCCGAGGTGGCCCGCGAGTACGCCAAGGTCACCCAGGACAACTTCCGCCGCACCGGCAACCACGCGGCGCCCTTCGGGCTGGCCGCCAAGCACAAGGTCGCCGACACCCTCGTCTACTCCAAGCTTCGCGAGGCCTTCGGCGGCCGGCTGCGCGCCTGCGTCTCCGGCGCCTCCGCGCTCGCTCCCGAGATCGGCTACTTCTTCGCCGGCGCCGGCATCCACATCCTGGAGGGCTACGGCCTCACCGAGTCCTCCGCGGCCTCCTTCGTCAACCCCGGCGAGGCCTACCGCACCGGCACGGTCGGCAAGCCGCTGCCCGGCACGGAGGTGCGCATCGCCGACGACGGCGAGATCCTGCTGCGCGGCCCCGGCATCATGGAGGGCTACCACGGGCTGCCCGAGAAGACCGTCGAGGTGCTGGAGTCCGACGGCTGGTTCCACACCGGCGACATCGGCGAGCTGTCGCCCGACGGCTATCTGCGGATCACCGACCGCAAGAAGGACCTCATCAAGACATCCGGTGGCAAGTACGTCGCCCCGGCCGAGGTCGAGGGCCAGTTCAAGGGCGTGTGCCCGTACGTCTCCAACATCCTGGTGCACGGCGCCGACCGGAACTACTGCACCGCCCTCATCGCCCTGGACGAGATCGCGCTGCTGGACTGGGCGAAGGAGAACGGGCTGGAGGGGCGGCCGTACGCGGAGATCGTCGCCGCGCCGCAGACCGTGGAGATGGTCGACGGGTATGTGCGGGAGCTGAACGCCGGGCTCCAGAAGTGGCAGACCATCAAGAAGTTCCGGCTGCTGCCGCGGGATCTCGACGTGGAGCACGGTGAGATCACGCCGAGCCTGAAGTTGAAGCGGCCGGTGGTGGAGCGCGAGTACAAGCACCTCATCGACGAGATGTACGCCGGGACGCGGGAGGCCTGACGCGGCTACGAGGGTGGCTGGGAACTGTCGGTGGCCGCGGGTCGTGTGTGGTTGCTCGCGCAGTTCCCCGCGCCCCTGGGTATGTTGCGCTCGCCGACGTTCGAAAGTGGCCGTCTTCTGCCCACTTCGGTGACTCAACGCTTATAGCTGCCCCCGGTCTGTCACCCTGGGCCGCATGGACATGGCGGCCATACCGGCGCAGCGGGAGAGCGAGGCGCAGCGGGAGAGCGAGACCCGCCCCCGCGGGATGCGGGGGCGGGCCACGCTGCCCGGAAGTCCCCTCGCGCCCGGCTCGGCCCGTGCGCTGGTGCGGTCCGTGCTGGCCGAGGCGCCGGAGGTCTCGGCCCGGCTCGCCGACGACGTCCTGGCCGTCGTCAGCGAGCTGGTCACCAACGCCGTCGTCCACGCGGGTACGGACGTGGACTTCGACTGGCGGCTGGAGGAGGACGGCGCGTTCGTCGTGGAGGTCTGCGACCGGCATCCCTCGCGGGCGCCGCGCGACCCCCACGGCGGCGAGGGCGCGTGCGACACCCCCGAGTACGGGCGCGGCCTGCGGCTGGTCACCACGCTCGCCGAGTCCTGGGGCGTCACCTACCGCACCGGCACCAAGACCGTCTGGGCGCGCCTGCCCCCGGGCGGCGTCCAGGACCCGGCCGCCCCCGCGCCGGGCGCGGCCCTGGAGGTCGCCGAGGATCTCGCCCCGCAGCCGCACCGCGCCGTCGGCAACCGGGACTGGCTCGGCCGGGGCGCGCTGTCCTTCCTCGCCGAGGCCTCCGACCTGCTCGCCGGACAGCTGGACGAGAACCTGGTGACCGCGCTGACCGGCCAGCTCATCGTGCCCCGGCTCGCCGACTGGTGCGCGGTGTGGCTGGAGGACGAGGCGACCGTGCGCGGCGGCGCGGGCGGCGGGCCCGACCGGGTCTGGCACGCCAGCGAGAACCGCATCGAGGAACTGCGCTGCGCCCTGGAGAAGGAGCCGCCCTGCCCGCCCGAGGGGCTGCGCTCCGGCCCCGAACCGTACCTGTGGCCGGGCCCCGCGCTCGGCCCGGAGGGCTCCGACGGCACGGCGCTGGCGTACCGGCTGATCGCGGGCGGCCAGCCGCTCGGCACGCTGGTCATCGGCCGGTGCGGGCTTGCGCGCTTTCCCGACGAGGTCACCGGGCTCGTCGAGGACCTCGGCCGCCGGGTGGCGCTCGCCATCGGCGCGGCGCGCCAGTACGCCCGCCAGGTCACCATCAGCGCCGTCCTGCAGCGCGGCCTGCTGCCCGGCGCGGTCGCCGAGATCCCCGGTCTGAGCAGCGCGCTCGTGTACGAGCCCTGCGACAAGGGCGGCCCCAGCGGCGACTTCTACGACCTGTTCCCGGCGGGCGACGGCCGCTGGTGCTTCGCCGTCGGCGACGTCCAGGGCAAGGGTCCGGAGGCGGCCGTCGTGATCGGCCTCGCCCGCCCCTGGCTCCGCCTCCTCGCCCGCGAGGGCTACCGGGTCGCCGACGTCCTCGACCGGCTCAACCAGCTCCTCCTGGACGACGCCACCGAGGCCGCCGACGCGGCCGCCCGCGCCCTGGTCGCCGCCGGCGGACGCCCGGTGCCCCCCGGCGACGGCCCGCAGACCCGCTTCCTGTCCCTGCTCTACGGCGAGCTGACCCCGTACGACGGCGGGGTCCGCTGCACCCTGGCCTCCGCCGGACACCCGCTGCCGCTCGTCCTCAGCCCCGACGGCTCCGTACGCACCGCCGCGGGCCCGCAGACCCTGCTCGGCGTGGTCGAGGACGAGACCTACACCAGCGAGACCCTCGACCTGCGGCCCGGCGACAGCCTGCTGTGCGTCACCGACGGGGTGACCGAGCGCCGCTCCGGCTCCCGCCAGTTCGACGACGGGGACGGGCTCGCGCTCGCCCTGTCCGGCTGCGCCGGGCTCAGCGCCGACATGATCGCGGAAAGGATCCGCCGCCTCGTGGACGACTTCGGCGGGGGCCCGCCCGAGGACGACCTCGCCCTGCTGGTGCTCCAGGCCGAGTGACCCGTGGGGTGCGACGGCTCCGGTGCTGGACAATGGAAGGCATGCCTTCCGCTCTCCCCGACGGCGAGCCCGTCCCCGCCGACGGCGCGCTGCCCGCGTCCGCGCTCGCCGGGGCCGAGACCCGCCCGCTCGGCTTCTATCTGCACGTCCCGTACTGCGCGACCCGCTGCGGCTACTGCGACTTCAACACCTACACCGCGACCGAGCTGCGCGGCACGGGCGGGGTGCTGGCCTCCCGCGACAACTACGCGGACACGCTGACGGACGAGATCCGCCTCGCCCGGAAGGTGCTCGGCGACGACCCGCGCCAGGTCCGTACGGTCTTCGTCGGCGGCGGTACGCCGACCCTGCTGGCCGCGGACGACCTGGTACGGATGCTGGCCGCGATCCGCGACGAGTTCGGCCTGGCACCGGACGCCGAGATCACGACGGAGGCGAATCCGGAGTCCGTGGACCCCGCGTATCTCGCCACGCTCCGGGAGGGCGGCTTCAACCGGATCTCCTTCGGCATGCAGAGCGCGAGGCAGCACGTGCTGCGTGTGCTCGACCGCACCCACACCCCGGGCCGCCCCGAGGCATGCGTGGGGGAGGCGCGCGCGGCGGGCTTCGAGCACGTGAACCTGGACCTGATCTACGGCACCCCCGGCGAGAGCGACGACGACTGGCGGGCCTCCCTGGAGGCGGCGATCGGCGCGGGCCCTGACCACGTCAGCGCGTATGCGCTGATCGTCGAGGAGGGCACGCAGCTGGCCCGCCGGATCCGCCGGGGCGAGGTCCCGATGACGGACGACGACGTCCACGCGGACCGGTACCTGATCGCGGAGTCGGTGCTGTCGCAGGCGGGCTTCGACTGGTACGAGGTCTCCAACTGGGCCACCTCGCAGGCGGCCCGCTGCCTGCACAACGAGCTGTACTGGCGGGGCGCCGACTGGTGGGGCGCGGGCCCCGGGGCCCACTCGCACGTGGGCGGGGTCCGCTGGTGGAACGTCAAGCATCCGGGGGCGTACGCGGCGGCCCTCGCCTCCGGCCGCTCGCCGGGGGCCGGGCGGGAGCTGCTGTCCGAGGAGGACCGGCGGGTGGAGCGGATCCTGCTGGAGCTGAGGCTGCGGGAGGGGGTGCCGCTGTCTCTGCTGAAGGAGGAGGGGCTGGCGGCTTCGCGGCGGGCGCTGGGGGAGGGACTCCTCCAGGAGGGGCCGTACGACGAGGGGCAGGCCGTGCTGACGCTGCGGGGCCGGTTGCTGGCGGATGCGGTGGTGCGGGATCTGGTGGACTGATCACTCCGGTGAGTGAATCCCCCCGGAACGCCGGTGCGGTCCCTAACCTGGTTCGTAGGCTGCCGCTGACAGCATGCGGCGAATGTAGAGGCCACGGAGATGACCGCTGTGGACGAACGTGGAGTCGCAGAGTTCTTCGAGGGTTTTGAGCCGCCTGACGGGCTCAAAGCGGAGCTTCTGCGGGGGGAAATCGTGATGATGGCCAGCCCTGATCTGGTGCACAACCTGATCGTGCTGCTCACGGAGCGGCAGATTCCGTTGGATCGCTGGTATCCGCTCCAGACCCAGGACGTGGACCTCGTCGACGAGGCGAGTGAGCCGGTTCCGGACCTCGTGGTCGTGGCTCGTGACGTCCTGCCCGATTCGGGGCGTCTGCTGCCGTGCCAATTGATCACGATGGTCGTCGAGGTCGTTTCCAAGAACAGCGTTCACCGCGACTATGCCGTCAAGCGTTCGATTTATGCCGCAGGCAACGTGCCCGCCTATCTCGTCATCGATCCGATCATGGCGCAGTGCGTTCTGTTCACGAAGCCCGAGGGAAAGGGCGAGGACGCCAACTACCGAGCGCAGTGCATCGAGAAGTTCGGCCGGCCGCTGATGCTGGATGTCCTGGGCGTCGAGCTGAAAACCAGCGAGTTCGGAACCTTCCCCAACGTCAGGCCCCACCGCTACCCGTGACGAAGTCGATCAGCTCCTCCACCCGCCCCAGCAACTCCGGCTCCAGGTCCTTGTAGGACCCCACCCGCTTCAGGATCGCCTGCCACACCGCCCCGGTGTTCTCCGGCGGCCAGCCCAGGGCCCGGCACACGCCCGTCTTCCAGTCCTGGCCGCGCGGGACCGTCGGCCAGGCCTCGATCCCGAGCGCGGCCGGCTTCACCGCCTCCCAGATGTCGATGTACGGGTGGCCGACCACCAGCGCGTGCTCGCTCGTCACCGACTCGGCGATGTGCCATTCCTTCGTGCCCGGCACCAGGTGGTCCACGAGCACTCCCAGCCGCGCGTCCGGGCCCGGCGCGAAGGAGGACACGATCGACGGCAGGTCGTCCACGCCCTCCAGGTACTCCACGACCACGCCCTCGATGCGCAGGTCGTCGCCCCAGACCTTCTCGACCAGCTCGGCGTCGTGGCGGCCCTCGACGTAGATGCGGCCGGCGCGGGCCACGCGGGCGCGGGCACCGGGGACGGCGACCGAGCCGGAGGCGGTACGGGCGGGACGTACCGGACCGGAGGACGACGGCCGTACGAGCGTGACCGCGCGCCCCTCCAGCAGGAAGCCGCGCGGCTCCAGCGGGAACACCCGGTGCTTGCCGAAGCGGTCCTCCAGCGTCACCGTGCCGGCCTCGCAGCGGATCACCGCGCCGCAGAAGCCGGTACCGGGCTCCTCCACCACCAGGCCGGGCTCCGCCGGTACCTCCGGCACCGGCTGCTGCCTCTTCCACGGCGGGGTCAGGTCGGCGGAGTACTTGCGCATTCGGATGACGATAGGAGAAGCCCCGCGCCCGCGCCTACGACACGCCGAAGCGGGCCGCCAGCTCGTCGCGTTGACGGCGGACGAAGCCTGCGTCGACCACCGCTCCGTGACCGGGTACGTACAGCGCGTCCTCGCCGCCCAGGGACAGGAGCCGGTCGAGGGCGTCCGGCCAGCGGGACGGGACCGCGTCCGGGCCGGCTTGAGGCTCGCCGGACTCCTCGACCAGGTCGCCGCAGAAGACCACCTCCGGAGAACCGGGGACCAGGATCGCGAGGTCGTGGGCCGTGTGACCGGGGCCCACGTTCGCCAGCAGCACCTGGCGGCTCGCGCCGAGGTCGAGGGTCCACTCGCCGGAGACCAGGTGCCGGGGCGGGGCCAGCGCGTCCACCGCCTCGTCGGCGTCGGCGACCGGCAGGCCGTTCCTGATCGCGTCCAGGCGCAGGTCCTCGCGCTCGTACGCGAACACCGCGTCCAGGCCCACCGCCCCGTACACCTCCGCCCCGGCGAACGCGGCCGCCCCGAGGACATGGTCGAAGTGGGGATGGGTCAGCGCGAGATGGGTCACACGGCCGCCGGCCAGTTCCTCGGCCCGCGCCCGTAGCCGCGCGCCCTCGGCCAGGCTGGAGCCGGCGTCCACCAGGAGCGCCGTACCCTCCCCGAGGACCAGCCCGGCCGTGCAGTCCCAGCCGGGCAGCCGGCACCGGCCGACCCCGGCGGCCAGCCGCTGCCACCCCAGCTCTTCCCAAGTCACCGTCATACCGCGACGCTAGCTGCACGAGCCGCCGTGACCGCACCGACCTTGCCCCGGGTGTACCCGACAGCCGTACACTGGGCCGGGAGCGCTGGCACTCACATGCGAAGAGTGCCAGGCGGACGAATCGCGGGACAGAGGGGACGACGTGCTGGAGGTGCGCGCGAATGCTGAGTGAACGCAGGCTTCAGGTGCTGCGCGCCATCGTCCAGGACTACGTCGGCACCGAGGAGCCGGTCGGGTCGAAGGCCCTGACCGAGCGGCACAACCTCGGGGTCTCCCCGGCGACCGTCCGCAACGACATGGCGGCCCTGGAGGACGAGGGGTTCATCGCCCAGCCGCACACCAGTGCCGGGCGGATCCCGACGGACAAGGGCTATCGGCTGTTCGTCGACAAGCTCGCGGGCGTCAAGCCGATGACCGCGCCCGAGCGGCGCGCCATCCAGAACTTCCTGGAGGGCGCCGTCGATCTCGACGACGTCGTGGCCCGCACGGTGCGGCTGCTCGCGCAGCTCACCCGGCAGGTCGCCGTCGTGCAGTATCCGTCCCTGACCCGGTCCACCGTCCGGCATGTGGAGCTGCTCTCGCTCGCCCCGGCGCGCGTGATGCTCGTGCTGATCACGGACACCGGCCGGGTCGAGCAGCGGATGGTCGACTGCCCGGCGCCCTTCGGCGAGTCCTCCCTCGCCGACCTGCGCGCACGGCTGAACAGCCGGGTCGCGGGACGCCGATTCACGGACGTGCCGCTGCTGGTCGAGGACCTGGCGGAGGCCTTCGAGGCCGAGGACCGCGGTACGGTCTCGACGGTGCTCTCCACTCTCCTGGAGACACTCGTCGAGGAGAACGAGGAGCGGCTGATGATCGGCGGCACCGCCAATCTCACCCGCTTCGGACATGACTTTCCCCTCACGATCCGGCCCGTCCTGGAGGCCCTGGAGGAGCAGGTCGTGCTCCTCAAGCTCCTTGGCGAGGCGAAGGATCCGGGCATGACCGTGCGCATCGGGCACGAGATCGCCCACGAGGGACTCAACTCCACCTCCGTGGTGTCGGTCGGCTACGGTTCGGGCGGCGAGGCGGTTGCCAAGCTCGGCGTGGTCGGACCGACCCGCATGGACTACCCGGGAACGATGGGAGCGGTACGCGCAGTGGCACGGTACGTCGGACAGATCCTGGCGGAGTCGTAAGTGGCCACGGACTACTACGCCGTTCTCGGCGTGCGCCGCGACGCGTCGCAGGATGAGATCAAGAAGGCGTTCCGGCGGCTCGCTCGCGAGCTGCACCCGGACGTCAACCCGGATCCGAAGACCCAGGAGCGGTTCAAGGAGATCAACGCCGCTTACGAGGTGCTGTCGGACCCGCAGAAGAAGCAGGTCTACGACCTCGGCGGCGACCCGCTCTCGCAGGCGGGCGGCGCCGGCGCGGGCGGCTTCGGGGCCGGTGGTTTCGGCAACTTCTCCGACATCATGGACGCGTTCTTCGGTACGGCGTCGCAGCGCGGTCCGCGCTCGCGCACCCGGCGCGGCCAGGACGCGATGATCCGCATCGAGGTCGAGCTGGACGAGGCGGCCTTCGGGACGACCAAGGACATCCAGGTCGACACGGCGATCGTCTGCAACACCTGCAACGGAGAGGGCGCGGCGCCCGGTACGTCGGCTCAGACATGTGACATGTGCCGTGGCCGCGGCGAGGTCTCGCAGGTCACCCGGTCCTTCCTGGGCCAGGTCATGACCTCCCGGCCGTGTCCGCAGTGCCAGGGCTTCGGTACGGTCGTGCCGACCCCGTGCCCGGAGTGCGCCGGCGACGGCCGGGTCCGCTCGCGGCGCACGCTCACCGTGAAGATCCCGGCCGGTGTCGACAACGGCACGCGGATCCAGCTCGCCGGTGAGGGCGAGGTCGGCCCCGGTGGCGGTCCGGCCGGTGATCTGTACGTCGAGATCCACGAGCTGCCGCACCACACCTTCCAGCGGCGCGGCGACGACCTGCACTGCACGGTCACCATCCCGATGACCGCGGCGGCCCTGGGCACCAAGGTGCCGCTGGAGACGCTGGACGGCATGGAGGAGGTCGACATCCGGCCCGGCACCCAGTCCGGCCAGTCGATCCCGCTGCACAACCGGGGTGTCACGCATCTGCGCGGCGGCGGCCGGGGCGACCTGATCGTGCATGTCGAGGTGCAGACGCCGACCAAGCTGGATCCGGAGCAGGAGCGGCTGCTGCGGGAGCTGGCCAAGCTGCGCGGCGAGGAGCGGCCGCAGGGGCAGTTCCAGCCGGGGCAGCAGGGGCTGTTCAGCCGGCTCAAGGATGCCTTCAACGGGCGCTGAGACGCTGGGTACGGGGTGCTTCGGCACCCCGTATGCCACTGTCCTATGCCGTGGGAAGCCCCGATTCGGACTTGTTCAAAGGACGTGACAACATGCGGTCATGTCCTCCGCGCTGACCGATCTTTTCCCCCACCCGATCGTGCAGGCTCCCATGGCCGGCGGTGTCTCCGTACCGCAGCTCGCCGCCGCCGTCTCCGAGGCCGGTGGCCTCGGGTTCCTCGCCGCCGGATACAAGACCGCCGACGGCATGTACCAGGAGATCAAGCAGTTGCGGGGGCTCACGAGCCGCCCCTTCGGCGTGAACGTGTTCATGCCCCAGCCCGAGCACGCCGAGTCGGGAACCGTCGAGGTCTACGCCCACCAGCTGGCCGGCGAGGCCGCCTGGTACGAGACCGAGCTGGGCGACCCGGACAGCGGCCGGGACGACGGCTACGACGCCAAGCTCGCCGTGCTCCTCGACAACCCGGTGCCGGTGGTCTCCTTCCACTTCGGTGTGCCGAGCCGGGAGGTCCTCGACAAGCTGCGCCGGGCCGGCACCGTCACCCTGGTCACGGCCACCACCGCCGAGGAGGCCCGCGCGGTCGAGCAGGCCGGTGCGGACGCGGTGATCGCGCAGGGCGTGGAGGCCGGCGGTCATCAGGGCACCCATCGCGACCTGCCCGAGAACGACGGCTCCGGCATAGGCCTGCTGTCGCTGGTCGCGCAGATCCGCGAGGCCGTGGACATCCCGGTGGTCGCCGCCGGCGGCATCATGCGCGGCGGCCAGATCGCCGCCGTCCTCGCGGCCGGCGCGAGCGCGGCTCAGCTGGGCACCGCGTTCCTCGCCGCCCAGGAGTCCGGCGCCCACGCCCTGCACAAGCAGGCGCTGACCAACCCCCTGTTCGCGCGCACCGGGTTGACCCGCGCCTTCTCGGGCCGCCCGGCACGCGGACTGGTCAACCGGTTCCTGCGCGAGCACGGCCCGTACGCGCCCGCCGCCTACCCGGAGATCCACCACCTCACCTCCCCGCTGCGCAAGGCCGCCGCCAAGGCCGGTGACGCGCAGGGCATGGCGCTGTGGGCGGGCCAGGGCCACCGCATGGCCCGCGAGCTGCCCGCCGGGCGGCTGGTGGAGGTGCTGGCGGCCGAACTCGCCGAGGCCCGGACAGCGTTGTCGGGCCTCGCCGGTTCTGGAGGTGAGCGACGATGACCGCACCCGTCTTCGTCGTCGAGCATTTCGAGTCGGACAGCCACCGGTACGTGCTCGACGGGCCCGAGGGCCGCCATGCCGTCTCCGTGAAGCGGCTGCAGCCCGGTGAGGAGGTCGTCCTCACCGACGGCGCGGGGCGCTACGCGGTGTGCGAGGTGATCGGCAGCGAGGGCAAGGACCGGCTGATCGTCCGCATGAGCGCGATCTCCGAGGAGCCGGAGCCCACCCCGCGGATCACCGTGGTCCAGGCCCTGCCCAAGGGCGACCGGGGTGAACTCGCCGTCGAGACCATGACCGAGGTCGGGGTCGACGCGATCGTGCCCTGGCAGGCCGCCCGGTGCATCACCCAGTGGAGGGGCGACCGGGGGCTGAAGGCGCTCGCCAAATGGCGGACCACCGCGCGCGAGGCCGGCAAGCAGTCCCGTCGGCTGCGCTTCCCGGAGGTCGCGGACGCGGCCGGCACCAAGCAGGTTGCCGCACTTCTGGCCAAAGCCGACTTCGCCGCCGTACTCCACTCCGACTTCGAGCACGGCAGCGAGCCGCTCGCCACCGCCCAACTGCCCGCCGAGGGCGAGATCGTGCTGGTCGTCGGCCCCGAAGGCGGCGTCGCCCGCGACGAGCTGGCGGTCTTCGAGGAGGCGGGCGCCAAGGCGTATGTGCTCGGTCCTACCGTGTTGCGTACATCAACCGCCGGCACCGCCGCCGCGGCCCTGCTGCTGGGCCGCACCGGCCGCTGGTCCTGACATCTGGGGGACACCGTGGAACTCGCCCAAGTCCGGCTCCTGGTCACCGACTTCGCCGCCTGCTACCGCTTCTACGCCGACGTCCTCGGCCTCAAGCCGCAGTCCGGGGCGACCGAGGGCCCGTACGAGAAGTTCAGCCCGCACGCCGGATCCGCCGGGATCGCGCTGCAGGACCGCGCGATGATGGCCGAGATCCTGGACGAACTGGGCGACGCCGTCAACGGCCACCGCTCCCTGGTGGTCCTGCGCGTCGACGACCTGGACGCCTACTGCGCCGAGATCACCGCGCGCGGCGCCACCCTGCTGCACGGCCCGGCCCCCATGACCGACCGCATGCGCGTGGCCCACCTCAAGGACCCGGAGGGCAACCTGGTCGAACTCCAGGAGTGGCTGCTGCTGCGCGGCTGACGGGCCAGGAGAGGCTTCCCGAACGGGGGAGTGGCCGTATGCGGCCTTCCGGGCCGCCCATGCCGGTGGCACCCTGCCCTGCATGGGGGCTTTGAGAGGGATGCGGCGCGGGACGCGGGTGGTGGCGGTGGCCGGGCTCGTCGCGGTCGCCGGTGCGGCCGTGGCGGCATGCCAGCCGGACGACCTCAGCTCCGCCGGCGCCGCCTACACCACGGAGACCACCGCGACGGCCCGGCTCAAGCGGCAACACATCGACGTCAGTTGGCTCACCTGCACCGGTGCCTACGGCAACGCCCGCGATGCGGCGGGCAGGACGCCCCGGCCGGCCGAGACCACCGTCGTCTCCGTCGACTGCAAGGGTGAGACCAAGGACGGGCGGAAGATCACCGTCACCGGGACGGTGACCAGGGCCGTCGACGGCGCCTGTGTGCGCGGCGACCTGACGGCGAGGGTCGGCGGCCGCCAGGTCTTCCATGTCGACGGACTCGGCGACTGCGCCGCCAGGCCCGGACCCACGTACAGCCCGCCCACCTACCACCCCGGCGGCGGGCAGCCCACCGCGACGGTCACCGTCACCCGCACCGTCTGGTGCAAGGGCGACCCCACCTGCTGGCCCGCCGAGGGAAAGTGAGCGCGGGGCAAGTGATCGGAAGGGGCGCGGGGCACACCGCTCGCTGCGTACAGTGACGGGGTGACTCAGGGTGCTTCGACGGGAACCACGACGTCTTCCGGCTATCTCCGTTTCCCCCATGTTCACGGCGACTTGGTGACCTTCGTCGCCGAGGACGACGTGTGGCTCGCGCCCCTCGACGGCGGCCGGGCCTGGCGGGTCAGTGCCGACAACATGCCGGTGACCATGCCCCGGATATCCCCGGACGGACGGCTCCTCGCCTGGGCCTCCACCCGCGACGGCGCGCCCGAGGTGCACGTCGCCCCCGTCGACGGCGGCCCCGCCGACCGGCTGACCTACTGGGGCAACCGCTGTACCGAGGTGCTCGGCTGGACCGCGGACGGGCGGGTGCTCGCGCTCGGCGCGCAGGGCCAGGCCAGCTTCCGGCACACCTGGGCGCACGCCGTCCCGCTGGACGGCGGACCCGCCGAGACCCTGCCGTACGGCCCGGTCGGCGATGTGGCGTCCGGCCCGGCCACCGTGCTGCTGTCCGCGCCGATGGGCCGCGAGGCCGCCCACTGGAAGCGCTACCGGGGCGGCACCGCGGGCAAGTTGTGGATCGACCGGGAGGGGAGCGGGGAGTTCGTCCGGCTGCACGAGGACGTCGACGGCAACATCGAGTGCCCGGTGTGGGCCGGGGACCGGATCGCGTTCCTGTCCGACCACGAGGGCACCGGCGCCCTGTACTCCTCCCTCGCCGACGGCTCCGACCTGCGCCGCCACAGCCCCCTCGACGGCTTCTATGCCCGCCACGCCTCCGGAGACGGCACCCGCGTCGTCTACAGCTCGGCCGGTGAACTGTGGCTGCTGGACGACCTGGACGGCGCCGAGCCGCGCCGGCTGGATGTGCGCCTCGGCGGGCCGCGGGTCGATCTGCGCCCCCGCCCGGTGCACGCCGCCCGCTGGTTCGGCGAGGCGTCCCCCGACCACACCGCGCGCGGCAGCGCCGTGTGCGTACGCGGCGGGATCCACTGGGTCACCCACCGCTCCGGGCCCGCCCGCGCCCTCGCCGCCACACCCGGCGTCCGCGGCCGCATGCCGCGCGCCTTCCGCGCCGAGGGCGAGGAGTGGGTGGTGTGGGTGACCGACGCCGAGGGTGACGACGCCCTGGAGTTCGCGCCCGCGACCGGCAACGTCCCGGGCGCCACCCCGCGCCGGCTCGCCGCCGGACAGCTCGGCCGGGTCCTGGAGCTGGCCATGTCCCCCGACGGCAGCCGGGCGGCCGTGGCCGCCCACGACGGCAGACTGCTCCTGGTCGAACGGGAGACTGGCGAGGTCCGCGAGGTCGACCGCAGCGGCGACGGCGAGGTCTGCGGCCTCGCCTTCTCACCCGACTCCGCCTGGCTCGCCTGGGCCCACCCCGGCCCCGCGCCGCTCTCGCAGCTGCGCATCGCCCACACCACCGACCTCTCGGTCACCGAGGCGACCCCGCTGCGCTTCCAGGACTACGCCCCCGCCTTCACCCTCGACGGCAAACACCTCGCGTTCCTCTCCAACCGCGCCTTCGACCCGGTCTACGACGAGCACGTCTTCGACCTCGCCTTCGTGGTCGGCGCCCGCCCGCATCTGATCACCCTGGCCGCCACCACACCCTCGCCCTTCGGCCCGCAGCGCCACGGCCGCCCCTTCGAGACCCCCGAGAAGGACGAGACCCCCGACAGCGAGGGCACCCCCGCCACCCGCGTCGACCTGGAGGGCCTGGCCGACCGGATCGTGCCCTTCCCGGTCGAGGCCGGCCGTTACTCCACCCTCCGCGCCGCCAAGGACGGCGTGCTCTGGCTGCGCCACCCCGTGCACGGCGTCCTCGGCGCCGCCCGCGCCCACCCCGAGGACCCCGACCCGCACACCGAGCTGGAGCGCTACGACCTCGCCCAGCGGCGCCTGGAGCATCTGGCCGCGGACGCCGACCACTTCGAGGTCAGCGGCGACGGCAAACGCGTCCTGCTGTGGACCGACAGCCGGCTCCGCGTCGTCCCCAGCGACCGCCGTACCGGCACCGACGACGACGGCGACACCAGCGTCTGTGTCGACCTCGCCCGCGTCCGGCAGACCCTCGACCCGGCCGCCGAGTGGCGGCAGATGTACGACGAGACCGGCCGCCTGATGCGCGACCACTTCTGGCGGCCCGACCTCGGCGGCGTCGACTGGACCGGCGTCCTCGCCCGCTACCGCCCCCTCCTCGCCCGCCTCGCCACCCACAGCGACCTGACCGACCTCCTCTGGGAGGTGCACGGCGAACTCGGTACCTCGCACGCCTATGTCATCCCCTCCGGCGGCCGCGGCCGCGGCGGCGGCGGTCCCCGACATGGTCTGCTCGGCGCCGACATCTCCCGCCATCCGGACGGCAGTTGGCGCATCGACCGCATCCTGCCCGCGGAGACCTCCGACCCGGACGCCCGCTCCCCGCTCGCCGCACCCGGCGTCGCCGTCCGCCCCGGCGACGCGATCGTCGCCGTCGCCGGCCACCCCGTCGACCCGGTCACCGGCCCCGGCCCGCTCCTCGTGGGCACCGCGGGCCACGCCGTCGAGCTGACCGTCTCCCCGGCGGGCGGCGGCGAACCCCGGCACACCGTCGTCGTCCCCGTCGCCGACGAGGAACCCCTGCGCTACCACGCCTGGGTCACCGACCGTCGCGCCCATGTCCGCGCCGCCTCCGACGGCCGGCTCGGCTACCTCCACGTCCCCGACATGCAGGCTCCCGGCTGGGCGCAGATCCACCGGGACCTGCGCGTCGAGGTGGCCCGCGAAGGACTCGTGGTCGACGTCCGCGAGAACCGCGGCGGCCACACCTCCCAGCTCGTCGTCGAGAAACTCGCCCGCCGCATCATCGGCTGGGACGTCCCGCGCGGCATGCGCCCCACCAGCTACCCCCTCGACGCCCCGCGCGGCCCCGTCGTCGCCGTCGCCAACGAGTTCTCCGGCTCCGACGGCGACATCGTCAACGCCGCGATCAAGGCGCTCGGCATCGGCCCGGTCGTCGGCACCCGCACCTGGGGCGGCGTCATCGGCATCGACAGCCGCTACCACCTGATCGACGGCACCCTGGTCACCCAGCCGAAGTACGCGATGTGGCTGGAGGGTTCGGGGTGGGATGTGGAGAACCACGGGGTGGACCCCGACGTGGAGGTCGTGCAGCGGCCACAGGACTGGGCGGCGGGCACGGATGCCCAGCTGGACGCGGCCATCAGGCTCGCCATGGAGGCTCTGGAGGAGCGGCCCGCGAAGACCCCGCCAGCCATGCCGGCCTGATACGACTACGATGCACCGGTATTGATCATCAGCGTGAGGAGGCATGCGCATGGCCGGAGAACCGCAGGACGACTGCCTGTTCTGCAAGATCGTCGCAGGACACATCCCGGCGACGATCGTCCGGGAGACAGAGACGACGGTCGCCTTCCGGGACATAAACCCCCAGGCACCCACCCACGTCCTGGTGATCCCCAAGGCCCACTACGAGAACGCGGCGGCCCTCGCCGCCGGTGCGCCCGAACTCGCCGCCGACGTGCTGCGCGAGACCCAGGCCGTGGCGGACGAGGACAAACTCGACAGCTACCGCATCGTCTTCAACACCGGCTCCGGCGCCGGCCAGACCGTCTGGCACGCCCACGCGCATGTCCTCGGTGGCCGCGGCATGCAGTGGCCCCCCGGGTAACCCACGGTGTCCGTACGTGAATTGGTGGTCCTCGGCACCGCCAGCCAGGTCCCGACCCGGCATCGCAACCACAACGGCTACCTGCTGCGGTGGGACGGCGAGGGCATCCTGTTCGACCCCGGCGAGGGCACGCAGCGGCAGATGGTGCGCGCCGGGGTCGCCGCGCACGACCTGAACCGGATCTGCGTCACGCACTTCCACGGCGACCACAGCCTCGGTCTCGCCGGCGTCATCCAGCGGATCAACCTCGACCAGGTGCCGCACGAGGTCACCGCGCACTACCCGCGTTCCGGGCAGCGCTTCTTCGACCGTCTGCGCTACGCGACCGCCTACCGGGAGACCGTCGGCATCACCGAGGCGCCGGTCGCCGCCGACGGCATCCTCGCGGTGACCCCGTCGTACACCCTGGAGGCCCGCAGGCTGTCCCACCCGGTCGAGTCCTACGGCTACCGGCTGATCGAACCCGACGGCCGCCGCATGCTGCCCGACCGGCTCGCCGCGCACGGGATCAAGGGCCCGGACGTCGGTCGGCTGCAGCGCGAGGGCAGGCTGGGGGACGTCACGCTGGAGGACGTCAGCGAGGTGCGGCGCGGACAGCGGTTCGCGTTCGTCATGGACACCCGGCTCTGTGCCGGTGTGCACGCCCTCGCGGAGGACTGCGACCTGCTCGTCATCGAGTCCACCTTCCTCGACGAGGACACCGAACTGGCCGTGGAGCACGGTCATCTGACCGCCGGGCAGGCCGCCGCCGTCGCCCGGGACGCGGGCGTACGACACCTCGTCCTCACCCACTTCAGCCAGCGCTACACCGAACCCGAGGAGTTCGAGCGGCAGGCGCGGGCGGCCGGCTTCGAGGGCGAGCTGACGGTGGCGCACGATCTGCTGCGGGTGCCGGTCCCGAAACGGCGGTAGAGCAAACGGCGACAAGACCCCCGTACGATGCCTTGATGCCTCTCCCGAAAGCAGAACTGCACCTCCATATCGAAGGCACCCTGGAGCCGGAGCTGGCCTTCGAGCTGGCCGCCCGCAACGGCGTGACCCTCCCGTACGCGGACACGGACGAGCTGCGCAAGGCGTACGACTTCGAGGATCTCCAGTCCTTCCTGAACCTGTACTACGAGCTGATGGCCGTCCTGCGCACCGAGCAGGACTTCGCGGACCTGGCCGATGCCTATCTGGCCCGTGCCGCCGCGCAGGGCGTCCGGCACGCGGAGATCTTCTTCGACCCGCAGGCCCACCTCGCCCGGGGCGTTCCCATGGGCACGGTCGTGGAGGGGCTGTGGCGGGGGCTGGGCGGCTGGGGGTCCCCCCGCTCGAGCGAAGCCGAGAGT
Organism: Streptomyces sp. NPDC052101; assembly: GCF_040680235.1. Classification (NCBI taxonomy): domain Bacteria; kingdom Bacillati; phylum Actinomycetota; class Actinomycetes; order Kitasatosporales; family Streptomycetaceae; genus Streptomyces; species Streptomyces sp. NPDC052101. The sequence continues at coordinate 194,799 of NZ_JBFAWH010000009.1, read as the reverse complement.
GGGGGAGAGCGGAACCACGGGATCTCCACGAAGTTGATCCTGTGCTTCCTGCGGGACGAGTCCGCCGAGTCGGCACTGGAGACGCTGCGGGCCGCGACGCCGTACCTGGACCGGATCACCGGGGTCGGCCTGGACTCCGCCGAGGTCGGGCATCCGCCGGTGAAGTTCCGGGAGGTGTACGAGGCGGCGGCCGCGCTCGGGCTGCGCCGGGTCGCGCACGCCGGTGAGGAGGGGCCGCCGGAGTACATCACCGAGGCCCTGGACGTGCTCGGCATCGAGCGCGTCGACCACGGGCTGCGCTGCATGGAGGACCCGGCGCTGGTCGAGCGGCTGGTCCGGGAGCGGATCCCGCTCACCCTGTGCCCGCTGTCCAACGTCCGTCTGCGCACGGTCGACACGCTCGCCGACCACCCGCTGCCGGCCATGCTGGACGCCGGCCTCCTGTGCACGGTCAACTCCGACGACCCGGCGTACTTCGGCGGCTACGCGGGCGACAACTTCACGGCCGTCCACCGCACTCTGGGCCTGTCCGAGGACCGGCTGCGCGAACTGGCCCGCAACTCGTTCCTGGCGTCTTTCCTGGAGGACGACGAGGAGCGCCGGGCCCGCTATATCGCCGAGGTGGAGGCGTACGAGTTCGGGGACGCGGTCTCGTAGCAATGCTGGGCGGGCGCGGCGGGCGACTCCACCGGGAGTTGCACGACCGGCAGGGTGCGCCTGGCGGCCCGGAGCGCCACCGCGGTCATCGGCACCGCCACCAGCAGCAGTCCGGTGCCGAGGAGTGTCCCCATCGCCGGGAAGCCCGCCCGTCCCGCCAGCACGCTCCCCGCCAGCGGTCCCGCCGCCGTCCCCAGTGACGCCGCCGAGCCGACCAGGACCGCCCAGCGGCCGCGCGGGTCGAGGGAGGCGGCGAGGCCGATGACGTACGACAGGACGACCGGGTAGAGCAGGTTCCAGGAGATCTCGCCGGCCGCGAAGGCCGGCAGGTCGGTCGCGGACGCGCTGAGCGCGACGCAGCCCGCGATCAGTGCCGTACCGGCGCCGATGGGCGCGGCGCGGCCCAGCCGCTGCCCGAGCGCGGCGGCGCCGACGACCCCGACGAGCCCGGCGCCGAGCGCGACCGCGAACACCGCGCCGACCGTGGCCTCGCTGAGGTGGGCCTGGTCGAGCCCGATCCGTCCGCTGACGCCCCAGAGGGAGTTCTGCGCGAGGGACCAGCAGGTCATGGCGGCGGCCAGCAGCAGCCCGGCGCGGGGGCGGGGGAGCCGGCCGGGCGTGACGGCCGTACGGGCAGGTGTGGTGCGGCCGGACAGGCGGCCGGTGAGCGGAAGGACCGCGAGTGCCGTCAGCGCGATGGCGGCCAGCGGCAGACCGTGGCCGGGGCCGAGGTGCGGGATCGTCAGGTACAGGGCGCCGGCGAGACCGGAGACGCCGAACAGCCCGAGCGTGGTGACCCGGTGCGGGTCGCGCTGTGCCGCGATGCCGCTCGCGGCGACCGCCGTGATGGTGCCGGATCCGAATCCGCCGATGACCGCGCCCGCGACGACAGCGGGTACGAAGGCGGTGAGGGCCGCACCGCCATAGCCGAGGACGGCGAGCGCGAGGCCGAGCCGGGCGAGCGTGCGGGGGCCGGTCCTCTCGACCCGGGAGGCCAGCAGAAAGCCCGCCGTCGCCGAACTCAGCAGCAGCGCACTGCCGATGGCGCCGGCCTGGGTGGCGGTGAGCGCAAGCCCGGAATCGAGCCGGCCGACGGTGGTCGGGAGCAGATAGGGCGCGAGATACCCGGCAGTGAAAAGGGCGACGAGGGGCCAGGGCGGGGTGCGGGGGGCGGACACGGGCGTTCCCAGGGCAGGCGTGAAGAAGGGTGCGAGGAGGGGGAGGGGCGACGACCGTCGACGGACAGGAACGCGCGAGCAAGTTGTATCAAGCAGGTGGTTCCGGAAGAAGTGCGAGGGGTGCGATCTGTGTCACTTTTCGGTTTGCCGAATGTGGGGTCGGGTAAAAGGCGTTAGGCTCGTTCTCATATGTGGACGTGATTCATAAGGGGAGATGGTCAGATGGGTGGCGATCCGAGTCCCGAGGGTGTGGCGCGGCGGCTGCGGGAGGGGATGGCGCGCGGGGTGCTGTCCTTCCCGCTGACCGCGTTCCACGACGACGGCTCCCTCGACCCCGACGGCCTCCGCACCCATGTCGCCGACCGGCTGGCCGCCGGACCAGGCGCCGTCTTCCCGGCCTGCGGCACCGGAGAGTTCTTCTCCCTGGACGAGGAGGAGTACCGGACCGTCGTCCGGATCGCCGTCGAGGAGGCGGCCGGCCGGGTGCCGGTCGTGGCCGGGACGGGGTACGGCTGGGCGCAGGCCGCCCGGTTCGCGCGGATCGCCGAGGAGGCCGGCGCCGATGCCCTGCTCGTGCTGCCGCACTACCTCGTCGACGCCCCGCAGGACGGCCTCGTCGCCCAGCTGGAGCGGCTCGCCGAGCGCACCCGGCTGCCTTTGATCGCCTACCAGCGAGGCCAAGTCGCCTACACGGCCGACGCGTTGACGCGCATCGCGCGCATCCCCCACGTCATCGGCGTCAAGGACGGGCACAGCGACCTCGACCGGCTCCAGCGCCTCACCCTCGCCGCCCCCGACGGCTTCCTCTTCTTCAACGGCGCCGCGACCGCCGAGATCCAGGCCCGGGCCTACGCCGCCGTCGGCGTCCCCGCCTACTCCTCCGCCGTGCACGCCTTCGCCCCCGAGATCGCCGGCGCCTTCTTCGCCGCGCTCCGGGACGGCGCGGCGGGGACGGTCGACGAGCTGCTGCGGGAGTTCTACGTCCCCTTCGTCGAACTCCGCGACCGCGCGCCCGGATACGCCGTGTCCCTGGTGAAGGCGGCGGCCCGGCTGCGCGGACAGCGCGTCGGACCCGTGCGCGCCCCGCTCACCGACCCCGCGCCCGCCGACCTCGCCGACCTCAAGGACCTGCTCACCGCCGGACTCGACCTCGTAGGAGCCGCCCTGTGACCCGTGACCTGACCATCGCCGAGGTGCGGCTGACGCCGATCCTCGTCGCCGACCAGCCGTTGCTCAACACCCAGGGCGTGCACCAGCCGTACACCCCCAGGCTGATCGTGGAGATCGTCACCGCCGACGGGGTCACCGGGCTCGGCGAGACCTACGGCGACACCAAGTACCTGGAGCTGGCCCGCCCGCTCGCCGGACGGCTCATCGGACGGTCGGTCATGGATGTGAACGGGTTGTTCTCGATCGACCTCGGCGTCGACGCGTCGCGGGTCGACGGGGAGGTGGACGCCGGCGGGCTGCGCGGGGTGCAGAGCGCCGACAAGCTGCGGCTGTCGGTGCTGTCCGCCTTCGAGGTCGCCTGCCTGGACGCCCAGGGCAAGGCGCTCGGACTGCCCGTGCACGCGCTGCTCGGCGGCAGGCTGCGGGACGCCGTCGAGTACAGCGCCTACCTGTTCTACAAGCCGGCCGGGCACCCGGCGGGCGTGCCGGCCGAGCCCGACGACTGGGGTGCCGCGCTCGACCCGGCCGGGATCGTGGCACAGGCCCGGACGTTCAAGGAGCGCTACGGCTTCGGCTCGTTCAAGCTCAAGGGCGGTGTCTTCCCGCCCGACGAGGAGATCGCCGCCGTACGGGCCCTCGCCGAGGCCTTCCCGGGACACCCGCTGCGCCTGGACCCCAACGGCGCCTGGTCCGTCGCGACCTCGCTGAAGGTGGCGAAGGAACTCGGCGACGTCCTGGAGTACCTGGAGGACCCGACGCTGGGCACGCCCGCGATGGCCGAGGTGGCCGCCGGGACCCACGTCCCGCTCGCCACCAACATGTGCGTGACCACCTTCGGGGAGATCAAGGAGGCGTTCACCCGCGATGCCGTCCAGGTGGTCCTCTCCGACCACCACTACTGGGGCGGGCTGCGCAACACCCGCCAACTCGCCGCGATCTGCGCCGCGTTCGGGGTCGGGATCTCGATGCACTCCAACACTCATCTCGGGATCAGCCTCGCCGCGATGACCCAGGTCGCCGCCACCGTCCCCGGCCTGCACCACGCCTGCGACTCCCACTACCCCTGGCAGTCCGAGGACGTCCTCACCGAGCGGCCCGGGTTCACGGACGGACGGGTCGTCGTGTCGGACGCCCCCGGCCTCGGAGTCGAGCTGGACCGGGACGCGCTGGCCCGGCTGCACCGGCGGTGGGCCGAGGACGACGGCTCGCTGCGGGACCGCGACGACGCGGCGGCGATGCGGCTCGCCGAACCGGGCTGGCGGCAACCGGTGATGCCCCGCTGGTAAGCCCTGGCACACCGGGCCGAGTGGTGCACACTGGCCAGATCCGCACCACGCCAGGGAGCGCACCGTGACCCCGTCGCACACGATCACCGGAGAGGAACCGGAACACCTCACCCAGGCCGCGCGCTGTCGGGCGCAGATCGATCCGCTCGCGGCGCTGCGCGGGCCCGGCGACCCGCCCTGGGACGTCTGCCTGACGGGCACGGTCTTCCTCGACATCATCTTCACCGGCCTGGACTCGGCGCCGGTACGCGGCACCGAGTCCTGGGCCCGGGGCATGGGCTCCAGCCCCGGCGGCGTCGCCAACATGGCCACGGCCCTGGCCCGGCTCGGACTGAAGACCTCCCTCGCGGCGGCCTTCGGGGACGACCACTACGGCGACTACTGCTGGGACGTGCTCGAACAGGGCGAGGGCATCGACCTGTCGGCGTCACGGACCGTGCGCGGCTGGCACTCGCCGGTGACCGTGTCGATGGCGTACGAGGGCGAGCGGACGATGGTGTCGCACGGGCACGAGCCGCCGCCGGAGGCCGCCTTCAGCCAGGAGTGGGCCCGGGACCACGCGCCCCGCGCCCGTGCGGCCGTGGCCTCGCTGACGCCGGATGCGCGCGCGCCGTGGATCGCCGAGGCCGCGCGGGAGGGGACCCGGATCTTCGCCGACGTCGGCTGGGACGAGACCGGGGCGTGGGATCTCGCCGGGCTTGCCGATCTGGAGCACTGCGAGGCGTTCCTGCCGAACGCGGAGGAGGCGAAGCGGTACACGGGGGCCCACTGTCCGCGCGATGCCGCGCACGCCCTGACCGCGTATGTGCCGGTGGCCGTGGTGACGCTGGGGTCGGAGGGGGCGTATGCGGTGGACCGGCGTACGGGGGAGGCGGCGGAGGTGCCGGCGATCGCCGTGGAGGCGCTGGATCCGACGGGGGCCGGGGACGTGTTCGTCGCGGGGTTCGTGACGGGGTCCCTGGCGGGGTGGCCGCTCGCCGACCGGCTGGCCTTCGCCGGGCTCACGGCGGCCCTGTCGGTGCAGGAGTTCGGGGGGTCGCTGTCGGCGCCGGGGTGGTCGGAGATCGGGGCCTGGTGGCGGCGGGTGCAGGCCCTTCCGGGGCAGGATCCGGCGGCGTTGCGGAGGTATGAGTTCCTTGAGGGGCTGGTGCCGGAGGAGCTGGACCGGCCGTGGCCGTTGCGGCGGGCCGTGCCGACCATCGGATTCCGCCGCTCGAGCTGACCTCGAAAACTCCTACGGGCTTGTCAGTGCACCGTCGTACCCTGGAATCGCGAGGCCGCCCTCAGCCAGGCGGCCGTGACGAGGAGGAAGCGCAGGCCTTCAGCGCCGGCCCATGACACAGACACCCACAGCTCACACCACCCCCGCGCAGGAGCAGGCGAGAGCGCAGTTGACCGTCCCCGCCCAGCACCCCATGGTGACCGTGCTGGGTTCCGGCGACTCCCTCCTGCGTGTGATCGAGAGGGCCTTCCCGGCGGCCGACATCCACGTCCGGGGCAATGAGATCAGCGCGGTCGGCGACCCCAGCGATGTCGCCCTCATTTCGCGCGTGTTCGACGAGATGATGCTGGTGCTCCGCACCGGGCAGCCGATGACGGAGGACGCAGTGGAACGCTCGATCGCCATGCTCAAGGCGAGCGACAACGGGACGAGCGACGGCCCCGAGACCCCGGCACAGGTGCTGACGCAGAACATCCTGTCCTCGCGGGGCCGGACCATCCGCCCGAAGACCCTCAACCAGAAGCGGTACGTCGACGCGATCGACAAGCACACGATCGTCTTCGGCATCGGCCCCGCCGGTACCGGCAAGACCTACCTGGCCATGGCGAAGGCCGTACAGGCCCTGCAGTCCAAGCAGGTCAACCGGATCATCCTGACCCGGCCGGCGGTGGAGGCGGGAGAGCGGCTCGGCTTCCTGCCGGGCACGCTCTACGAGAAGATCGACCCCTACCTGCGCCCGCTGTACGACGCGCTGCACGACATGCTCGACCCGGACTCGATCCCGCGGCTCATGGCCGCCGGGACCATCGAGGTCGCGCCGCTCGCGTACATGCGCGGCCGTACGCTCAACGACGCCTTCATCATCCTGGACGAGGCCCAGAACACGAGCCCCGAGCAGATGAAGATGTTCCTCACCCGCCTCGGCTTCGACTCGAAGATCGTGATCACGGGCGATGTGACGCAGGTCGACCTGCCGAACGGCACCAAGAGCGGTCTGCGGCAGGTGCAGGAGATCCTCGAAGGGGTCGAGGACGTCCATTTCTCCCGGTTGTCGTCCCACGATGTCGTACGGCACAAGCTGGTGGGCCGTATCGTCGACGCGTACGAGTTGTACGACAGCAAGCACGGCACGGAGAACGGCACCCACAAGGGTGGCCACGGCAAGTCCGGTGCCAAGGGTTCCAAGGGGAAGTAGACCAGCACGGCCATGTCGATCGACGTCAACAACGAGTCCGGTACCGAGGTAGACGAGCAGGCGATCCTCGACATCGCCCGCTACGCGCTCGCGCGGATGCGCATCCACCCGCTCTCCGAGCTCTCGGTGATCGTCGTGGACGCCGACGCCATGGAGCAGCTGCACATCCAGTGGATGGACCTACCGGGTCCGACCGATGTCATGTCGTTCCCGATGGACGAGCTGCGGCCGCCGTCGAAGGACGACGACGAGCCGCCACAGGGGCTGCTCGGTGACATCGTGCTGTGCCCGGAGGTCGCCGCCAAGCAGGGGACCGAGGCGCCCACCCAGCACTCCATGGACGAGGAGCTGCAGCTGCTCACCGTCCACGGGGTGCTGCACCTGCTCGGGTACGACCACGAGGAGCCCGACGAGAAGGCGGAGATGTTCGGGCTCCAGGCCGCCATCGTGGACGGCTGGCGGGCCGAGCACGGGCTGACCGGGCCGTCCCCGGCGCCCACCGTCTCGTAAGCGGCCCGTATGTCTGCGCAGATCGTGGTCGGCGCGATCGCACTGGTCGTCGTGGCCTGGCTCGCCGCCTGCGCGGAGGCGGGCCTCGCCCGTGTCTCCAGCTTCCGTGCCGAGGAGGCCGTACGCACCGGGCGGCGCGGCAGTGCCAAGCTGGCCCAGGTCGCCGCCGACCCCACCCGCTATCTCAATGTGGCCCTGCTGGTCCGCGTCGCCTGCGAGATGGCGGCCGCGGCCCTGGTGACGTACGCCTGCCTGCAGGAGTTCACGGCCACCTGGGAAGCCCTGCTGGTCGCCATCGGGGTCATGGTCCTGGTGTCGTACGTCGCCGTGGGCGTCTCGCCTCGCACCATCGGCCGGCAGCACCCGGTCAACACCGCGACCGCGGCGGCGTACGTACTGCTGCCGCTGGCCCGGATCATGGGGCCCATCCCGTCGCTGCTGATCCTCATCGGCAACGCCCTCACGCCCGGCAAGGGCTTCCGGCGCGGCCCGTTCGCTTCCGAGGCGGAGCTGCGCGCGCTGGTCGACCTCGCCGAGAAGGAGTCGCTGATCGAGGACGAGGAACGCCGCATGGTGCACTCCGTCTTCGAACTCGGCGACACCCTCGTGCGCGAGGTCATGGTCCCGCGCACCGACCTGGTCGTCATCGAGCGCTACAAGACCATCCGGCAGGCTCTCACCCTCGCCCTGCGCTCCGGGTTCTCCCGGATCCCGGTCACCGGCGAGAGCGAGGACGACATCGTCGGGATCGTGTATCTGAAGGACCTGGTCCGCAAGACGCACATCAGCCGGGACGCCGAGAGCGACCTGGTCTCCACCGCCATGCGGCCGGCCGTCTTCGTGCCGGACACCAAGAACGCCGGTGACCTGCTGCGCGAGATGCAGAAGGAACGCAACCACGTCGCCGTCGTCATCGACGAGTACGGCGGCACGGCCGGCATCGTCACCATCGAGGACATCCTGGAGGAGATCGTCGGCGAGATCACCGACGAGTACGACCGGGAACTCCCGCCGGTCGAGGATCTCGGCGACGACCGCTACCGGGTCACCGCCCGCCTGGACATCACCGACCTCGGCGAGCTGTACGGCCTGGAGGAGTACGACGACGAGGACGTGGAGACCGTCGGCGGACTGCTCGCCAAGGCGCTCGGCCGCGTGCCCATCGCGGGCGCGTCCGCCGAGGTGGAACTGCCCGACGAACGCCGGCTGAAGCTGACCGCGGAGGCCGCGGCCGGCCGCCGGAACAAGATCGTGACGGTACTGGTCGAACCCGCCGTGGAGGAGAAACCCGAGTGACACCCCAGGAGCTGCGCGCCTTCTGCCTGTCCTTCAACGCGGTCGCGGAGGACTTCCCGTTCAACCCGGAGACCTCCGTCTTCAAGGTGCTGGGCAAGATGTTCGCCCTGACGAACCTGGGTGCGCGGCCCCTCACGGTCAACCTCAAGTGCGACCCGGAGGACGCGGTCCGGCTGCGCGGTGAGCACGAGGGGCTGATCATCCCCGGGTATCACATGAACAAGCGGCACTGGAACACCGTGACCGTGGACGGCGGGCTGCCCGGGCGGCTGGTGAAAGAGCTGATCGAGGACTCGTACGACCTTGTCGTCGCGGGGCTGCCGCGGGCGGAGCGGCTTCGGCTGGACCGGCCGTAAACCCGTTGCCGCGGGCGCGCGGCGCGGGGTCGGATGGCCCCATGACCATCAGATATCCGCGCCCCCTGCGTCCCGGTGACCGTGTCGGTGTGACCTCTCCGTCCAGCGGAGTGGCCAAGGACCTCTCAGGGCGGCTCGATGTCGCGATCCAGGAGATCGAGGCGCGCGGGTACGAGGCGGTCGTCGGCCGGTGCATGGACGGCTCGACGCATGTGAGCGCGCCGGCCGCCGAGCGCGCCGCCGAACTGACCGCGCTGCTGACCGACCCGACGATCCGGGCCGTGGTGCCTCCGTGGGGCGGGGAGACCGCCATCGATCTGCTGCCGCTGCTCGACTTCGAGGCGATCGGGCGGGCCGAGCCGACCTGGGTCGTCGGCTACTCGGACATGTCGACGATCATCACGCCGCTGACCCTGCTCACCGGGGTCGCGACCGTGCACGGCAACAACCTCATGGACACGCCGTACCGGACGCCCGAGGGTCTCAGGTCCTGGCTGGACATCGCGGCCGGGCCGCAGGGGGAGCCGTTCACGCAGACGCCGCCCGGGCGCCACCGGTCCGGGGGCTACGACGACTGGCAGCGCCACCCGGAGGTGCGGGACCTCACCCTGGACGCCGAGGGCGGCTGGATCCGGCTCGACGGCACCGGTGACGTGGATGCCGTGGGCCGGCTGATCGGCGGATGCATCGAGACCCTCGTGGGCCTCGCGGGGACGCCGTACCTGGACACCTCGTCCTTCGCCGCCGGTGAGCCGCTGCTCGTCTATGTCGAGGCCTGCGAGGACAACGCGTTCACCATCTGCCGCAATCTGCACGGCATGCGGCTGGGCGGCTTCTTCGACCGGGCCGCCGCCGTCCTCGTCGGCCGTACGCACGCCCCCGACAGCCCTACCCTCACCCAGCACGAGGCCGTCCTCGACGCCCTTGGCCCGCTCGGCGTACCGATCGTCGCCGACGTCGAGTGCGGCCATGTGGCGCCCTACCTTCCCCTGGTCAACGGCGCGCGCGGCCGCGTGGTGCACACGGCCGCGCGCAGCGGGATCGTTCAGACCCTGGACTGACCCCGGCGCAGGCCCAGTCCGACCAGGGCGGCGGCGGCCAGGACGATCGCCGCGTCCAGGGCGAGGACCGTGTGGACGCCGGCCAGCAGGTCGCGGGACGTGGTGGCCAGCACGCCCAGCAGCGGGATGCCGACCGTGATGCCGACCTGCTGGGTGGAGGTCACCAGACCGGTGGCCAGGCCCTGCTCCTCGTCCGGGACCCCCGAGGTGACGGTCAGGCCGTACGAGATGATCGCGCCCAGGTGAAACATGCTGGCCAGGGACACGGCCGCGGTGGCGAGCCAGACCGACTGGACATGGGAGTCCAGCAGGAGCAGGGCCGCGATCAGCACGCCCTGGCCGGCCAGCGAGCCGACCAGGGTGCGGCGGGCGCCGAAGCGGCCGATCACCTTCGGGGCGATCGAGCCGGCGATCGCCGACAGCACGCCCTGGACGCCGAAGACCAGGCCCGTCTCGAAGGCCGACAGGTGCAGGATGTCCTGGAGGTACAAGGTCAGGACGAAGATCACCGTCGACATCATCGAGAAGGTGACCAGGCCGCCCACATTGCCCCAGGCCACCGTGGAGCGGCGCAGCATGGGCAGCGAGACGAGCGGGGCGGCCGTACGGGATTCCACGGCCGTGAACGCGGTCAGCAGGAGCAGACCGGCGACCAGGGTGACGACGACGTCCGGGCGGCCGAAGCCGTGGTCGGCGGCCGTGGACAGGGCGTAGATCAGCGACAGCAGACCGGCGGTGACGGTGACCGCGCCGGGCACGTCCAGGCGTGGGCGGTGCGGGGTGCGCGACTCCGGCAGCAGGCCCGGGGCCAGCGGCAGCACGATCAGCGCGGACAGGGTGAGCAGGGCCATCGTGGAGCGCCAGCCGAGCGCGTCGGTCAGCATCCCGCCCGCGACCATGCCGACCGTGTAGCCCAGTGACATCACCGTGCCCGCGATACCGAGGGCGCGGTCACGGGCCGGGCCCTCCGGGAAGGTGGTGGTCAGCAGGGACATCGCGGTCGGGACGATCGCCGCGGCGCCGACGCCCTGCAGCGCGCGTCCGGCGAGGAAGGACGCCGGGTCCCAGGCCAGGGTCGCCAGCAGCGAGGCCGCGCCGAACACCGCGAGGCCGGTGAGGAACAGCTTCCGGCGGCCGTACAGGTCGCCGATGCGGCCGAAGAGCAGCAGGAAGCCGCCGGAGGGCAGCGCGAACGCGGTGACCGCCCACTGCAGGGCCGAGCGGCTCATGCCGAGGTCGGTGCCGAGTGCGGGCAGGGCCACGTTCAGGACGGAGAAGTCCAGCGCGACCATGAACTGGGCCGCGCACAGGACGAACAGGACGAACTTGTCACGCGTCGACAACCGGGGTGGCCGGGGGGTGTCGAGCGGGGTGCCCGTGGAGGGGGTGGGTCGGTTGGTGGTGTCGATCGCCATGTACCGAGCTTCGGGCGCGCGGAATACCGGTGGGGAGTCGGAACTTATGGTGGTGGTGGCACCACCAGACACGACGGGGGAGGAGCGGTACGTGCCTGCTGCGGGGGCGATGAGGAGTGAACGGCGCACTGAGCTGCGCGAGTTCCTGATCAGCCGGCGGGCCCGGGTCAGCCCGGAGGAGGCCGGACTGCCCGTCGGCGGCGGCAGACGCCGTACGCCCGGGCTGCGCCGGGAGGAGGTCGCCGTGCTCGCCGGTGTGGGTGCCTCCTGGTACCAGTGGCTGGAGCAGGGGCGGGAGATCTCCGTCTCGCCGTCCGTCCTCGACTCCGTCGCCCGGGTGCTGCGGCTGAGCGACGCCGAGCGCCGGCATCTGTATCTGCTGTCCGGGATGAACCCGCCGACGCCCGAAGTGGCGCCGGAGAAACGGGACATGTGCGACGGGCTGCGGCGGCTGATCGATGCCTGGATGCCGTTTCCGGCCCACATCATGGACCTGTACTACAACTGCGTGATGTACAACGACGCGGCCGCGATCGTGCTCGGCATGCGGGGGGACATCACACAGAACTGCCTGATCGACTTCTTCGTCGATCCGCTGTACCGCTCGCGCAGCCACAGCTGGGAGCGGAACGCGCGTACGGTCGTGGCGCAGTTCCGGGCCGCGTGTGCGGCGCGGCCGGACGACGAGGGGTTCCGGGAGGTGCTCGACGAGGTGTCGGCGCGCAGCCCCGAGTTCGTGGCGCTGTGGGCCGAGCGGGACATCGAGGACCAGGGGCAGGTGCGCAAGGAGCTGAGCCATCCGCTGGCCGGGCTGCTGGTCGTGGAGTCGACGGTGCTGAAGGTGCCGGTACGGCCCGACCTGATGATCGTGCTGCACACTCCGCTGGACGAGGCGAACACCGCCGAGAAGCTGGAGTGGCTGGTCTCTCCGCAGGGGCGGAGGGGCGCGATGTACCCCGTGGCGGGGTGAGCGGGAGGGGCGGGTCCGGGCTTCGTATGCTCTGGGCATGACCGAGAGCAACGCGCTTGACCCCGAGGACCGCAAGATCGTCACCCTGGCCCGTTCCGCGCGGGCCCGCAACGGTGTGCCCGAGGGGGCGGCCGTACGGGACGAGACGGGGCGTACGTATGTCGCCGGGTCGGTGGAGCTGGCCTCGCTGCGGCTGAGCGCGCTTCGTACGGCCGTGGCCATGGCCGTGGCGTCGGGGGCCACGTCGCTGGAGGCGGCGGCGGTGGTGAGTGCGGCGGAGTCCGTGGCCGACGAGGACCTGGCTGCCGTCGCCGACCTCGGGGGCGCGGGGACGCCGGTGCTGCTGGCCGGTCCCGACGGCGTTGTGCGGCTCACCGTTTCCGCCGGCTGACATACCGGCGCCCGCCCACCGGCCGAACGAAAGGTCGGCTGGAATTCAACCTTGTTGGGTTCCGGCCCCTGCGCATCAATGGAGCCGTACGTTTCCGACGGGCCGTCAGATCCGCACCGCCGACGCAGTGTGTCCGCATCCGTCTGCCGAGGCCCCTCGCCCGTCGGTGTCCCCCCACACGGCACTCCCCACAGGGAAGGGAAGCGGATCTCCATGAGAGGCAAGCGCACGACAACGGGTGCGGCACTGGCCGCCGGGGCCCTCGCGGTCACCGGACTGGCCTTCGCGCCCTCCGCGGCCGCCGTCACCCCACAGTCGGCGACCATCACCGCGAGCTGCGGCGTCTTCGGCGGCGGTTCGGCCACGCTCACCGCCACCCAGAGCGGCACCTCGGCCACCATCACCCTCACCTCGTCCGCGATCACCGCGCCGGTCGCGGTGGCGAAGGACTCCATCACCTCCACCCTCGCCCTGGCCAAGTCCGGTGGCGGCTCCGTCGTGTTCAGCGGGACGAAGAACCCCGCCATGAACACCGGCGACTCGGTCAGCGTCGGCCCGCTCCCCGGCACCGTCGCCTCCGGTGACAGCCTGGACGCCTACGGCGGCTCGCTGAAGATGGTGATCTTCGGGGTCACCGTGAACTGCACCGCGAACGGCCCGCAGTCGCCGGGTCCGTTCGTCTTCGACTGAGCGATCTGTTCCGGATGCCGCAGAAACTGATGATCCGTCAGTTTTCTGCGGCATCTCCATTGACTTCTCACCCCCGCTCCACATCAATGCCCCCTGTCGGCGCAGATGAGCCGCTGCGCCCGCAACCCTCAGGAGGGGGCCCCATGGGTTCGACACCCCCAAGATCACGAAGATCCCGACGGTGGCGCTGGGCGTCGCTGTTCGGGGCGACCGCGCTCGCGGTCACCGCGGGCGGCGCACTCGCCTGCCCGGCCGGTGCCGCCGGCACGAACGTGGACTTCGCCACGCACTGCATCCCGCCCGCCGTGGCGGGCCTGCCGCCGATCGACGGCACCACGACCGCCGGCGTCTCGGTGGACAACACCACTCCGAAGGTCGGCGACACCGTCACCGTGACCTACACCGTGGTCACGGCCGCCGCCAACAACCCCACCGATCTGGCCCTGCCCGCCGACATCATGACCCCGACCGGCAAGGTCACCCTCGGCGGCGCGCAGACGGGCGACGTGACCGTCGCGGGGCCCAAGAAGAATCCGCCGGTGCCGGGGAAGGCGGCCTTCCCGTCCTTCTCGATGACCGGCACCTTCACCGTCACCAAGCCCGGCCAGATCACCCTCTCGCCCGGCGACTACAACATCCACACCAGCTACATCCTGGAGCTGGACACCCCGTGCACGGTCACCAACCCGCCCGCCCCGGTGTCGCAGACCGTCACCGCGACCGACGGTACTCCGGCCAACACCCGGGCGATCTCGCTGGGTTCGGCCTCCGGTGACCCCGGCGCCAGTGTCACGGTCAACGGCACGAACTTCACACCGGGCGCCACCGTCACGCTGGCCGGGCGGTCCGGGGGCACCCAGACCGCGGACTCCGCCACGGCGACCGCGAACGCCCAGGGCTCCTTCAGCGGTTCCCTCGTCGTCAAGGACAAGACGACCACCGGGATCGTGGCCTACGAGGGCGGCTCCTGGAGCGCGGACCACGGCGCCGGGCCCGCGGCCTACGTCGTCAACGACAACACCCCCGTCCCGGCCGGCAGCCAGAAGCTGACGACCACCGTCAAGGCGGGCACGCTGTCCATGTCCCAGGCCGGGGACTCCGTCGCGCTGTCGGCGGTCGACTTCGGCAACGGCGGGGCCTCGACCGGCAAGCTCCAGACCGTGACCGTCAAGGACTTCCGCGGCGGGCCCGCGGGCTGGTCCCTGACCGGCAAGGTCACCGACTTCACCGGTCCCGGCGCCAAGATCGACGCGGGCAGGCTCAGCTGGACGCCCGCCTGCGCGACCAAGCCCGGCAGCCCCAGCACCTGCAAGGCCGGTTCGACGGGCGCCGTGGGCGTCTCGGGGGCGACCCTCGCACAGACCCCCGACGCCACGCTCACCGGCGGTGAGTTCACCGTCGACGCCGGGCTCTCCCTGGACGTACCGGCGTTCACGCCTCCGGGCTCGTACTCCGGTGTGCTCACGCTGACGCTCACCTGAGCGTGCGGGCGTCCGCACCCGCCCGTTCCCCTGTCCCTCGTCTGTCCAGCCTCCGTGGGGGTCCGCACCCATGCGCAAGCTGTACGTCCTCCTCCTGGGCCTGATGCTGGCATGGCAGGCCGCGCCCGCCCAGGCCGCCGACAACGGCAGCTGGTCCGTCTACCCGGTCGCCTCGAAGATCGCCGCCCGGCCCTACTTCTACCTCTCCGCCGACCCCGGCCAGACCCTCACCGACCAGGTCGCCGTCCAGAACAAGACCGCCGAGCCGCTCACCTTCCGGCTCTACGCGGCCGACGCCTACAACACCGCCCGCGACGGCGGTTTCGCCGTACGCACCCTGAAGGAGCGGATGCGCGGAATCGGCGCCTGGGCGAAGCCCGCGAAGGCCCGGATCAGCGTCCCGGCCCACAGGACCGTCACCGTGCCCTTCACACTGCGCGTCCCGGCAGGGGCCGAGCCCGGTGACCATCCCGGTGCGATCGTCGCCCTGGACGAGCATGTCGACCCCGGCAGCGGGCGGCTCGCGCTCGGCGTGCAGCGGGCCGTCGGCGCCCGCGTCTATCTGAGGGTCGGCGGACCCGCGCTGCCCGCGCTCTCCGTCGGGCAGGTGCACATCAGCCATCACCAGCCGCTGATCCCCGGCCTCGGCGCCGGCACGGCCACCGTCTCCTACACCCTGAGCAACACCGGGAACGTCACCCTCGACCCGAAGGTGGAGCTGAGGGTGCGCGGGCTGTTCGGCCGTACGCTGCTCGACCGGGAGCTGACCCGGGTGCCCTCCGAGCTGCTGCCGGGACAGCGGGTCCGGCTCACCGAGACCTGGCACGGGGCGCCCCAACTCGACCGGGGCGACGTGACGTTGACTGCGACCGCGCCCGGCACCCGGCAGTCGGCGAGCGCGTCCTTCCTCGCGCTGCCGTGGCTCGTCGTGGCGCTGGTGTCCGTCGCGGGCGTGGCGGCCGGGGTGCTGCTGGTCAGAGCGCGTCGGGGCCGCGTTCGCCGGTCCGCACGCGTACGACCGTCTCGACGGGTACGGCCCACACCTTCCCGTCCCCGATCTTCCCCGTCTGCGCGGCCCTGACGATCGCGTCGATGACCGGCTCGGCGTCCGCGTCCTCCACCACGACCTCGATCCGCGCCTTCGGCACCAGGTCGACCCGGTACTCGGCGCCCCGGTACACCTCGGTGTGGCCGCGCTGCCGGCCGTAGCCGCTCGCCTCGGTCACGGTCAGACCGTGCACCCCCAGCTCCTGCAGGGCGGTCTTGACCGCGTCCAGACGGTACGGCTTGACGATCGCGGTGATGAGCTTCACGCCGTGATCGTATGCCGTCCCGGGGCGCACCGTAAGGTCCGGGCCGGTGCGCCAAGGGGTCGTGCAGGAGTGTGTTTCCGTGACGTTTCATCGGCTCAGGGTCACCGAGACCTCACGGTGCGGCGGGCTCTCGTGGATCAGGGACAATGAACGGCATGAGCGTTCGTACCCCGTCATCCGAAGAGTCGGCCGAGACCGTCCACCGTGCCGGCTTCGCCTGCTTCGTGGGCCGCCCCAACGCGGGCAAGTCCACCCTCACGAACGCTCTGGTCGGGCAGAAGGTGGCGATCACCGCGAACCAGCCGCAGACGACGCGGCACACGGTGCGCGGCATCGTGCACCGGCCCGACGCCCAGCTCATCCTGGTGGACACCCCGGGCCTCCACAAGCCGCGCACGCTGCTCGGCGAGCGGCTCAACGACGTCGTACGGACGACGTGGGCCGAGGTCGACGTGATCGGCTTCTGCCTTCCCGCGAACGAGAAGATCGGCCCCGGCGACCGCTTCATCGCCAAGGAGCTGGCCGGGATCCGCAAGACCCCGAAGGTCGCCATCGTCACCAAGACCGACCTGGTCGACTCCAAGACCCTCGCCGAGCAGCTGATCGCCATCGACCAGCTGGGCAAGGAGCTGGGCTTCGAGTGGGCGGAGATCGTGCCGGTGTCGGCGGTCGGCGACAAGCAGGTGGGCCTGCTGGCCGACCTGATCGTCCCGCTGCTGCCGGAGGGCCCGGCGCTCTACCCCGAGGGCGACCTCACGGACGAGCCCGAGCAGGTCATGATCGCGGAACTGATCCGCGAGGCGGCTCTGGAGGGCGTGCGTGACGAGCTGCCGCACTCCATCGCCGTGGTCGTGGAGGAGATGCTCCCGCGCGAGGACCGCCCGGCCGACCGTCCCCTCCTGGACATCCACGCCAACGTCTACATCGAGCGCCCCAGCCAGAAGGGCATCATCATCGGCCCCAAGGGCAAGCGCCTGAAGGAGGTCGGCATCAAGTCCCGCAAACAGATCGAGGCCCTGCTGGGCACGCCGGTCTTCTTGGACCTGCACGTCAAGGTGGCGAAGGACTGGCAGCGCGACCCGAAGCAGCTGCGCAGGCTGGGCTTCTAGTTCCCTTTCCCGCCCACCGACCCGTCTCGGTCGGTCGGGAGGTGGTCGGCGTCAGGTGCGGCAAGCGGGTCGAGGCCTTGCTGGGTGCGCCGGCCGCGCGGCGGTAGCCGCACATCGATACAGCCTGGACCTGCGCGTCAAGGTGGCGAAGGACTGGCAGCGCGACCCGAAGCAGCTGCGCAGGCTGGGCTTCTAGTCCCCCGCTCACGATCTGGTCCGGGAGAAGTCCTGCAGGCCCACCACCCTGAGCAGTTCGAGCCGTTCGTGCGAGTCCGTGCCCGGGCGGGCCGTGTGCAGGATGAGGTGGTGGCGTCGGTCGTCGCTCAGCAGGACCTCGCAGTCCAGCTCCAGCAGGCCGACCACCGGGTGCCGGAAGCGCTTCGTCGAGCTGCGCCGCACCGCCACCTCGTGCTCGTCCCAGAGCCGGGCGAACTCCTCGCTGGCGGCGCGGAGTTCGGCCACCAGGGCGGCCGGCCGCGGGTCGTCGGGCCGGGCGGCGGCGACGGCACGCAGGTTGGCCACGTGCCGGCGCGCATGGTCGGCAACGTCCTCCGGCGGGACGATCTCGCGCACCGCCGGGTCCAGGAAGAAGCCGCGGACCAGGTTGCGCTCCCGGGGCGGGCGGCTCAGCACGTCCCCCGACATCGCCCGTGACATCGCGTTCTGCGCCAGCACCTCGCCGCAGTCCGTCACCACCATCGCCGGTGCGTCGTGCAGCCGGTCCAGGACCAGCAGCAGCCCGGGGCGGACATGCGGGGAGACGGTCTCCCGGCGGGGCGGTTCCTCGCCGGTCAGATGGAAGAGGTGGTCGCGTTCGTCGTCGGTCAGGCGCAGCGCGCGGGCCAGTGCCGTGAGCATCTGGCGGGACGGGCGCGGGCCGCGGCACTGCTCCAGCCGGGTGTAGTAGTCGACCGACATCCCGGCCAGCGATGCCACTTCCTCCCGCCGCAGTCCGGGGGTGCGGCGGCGGGCGCCCGGTGAGAGGCCCACGGCGGAGGGGTCCAGGCGGGCACGGCCGCGGCGCAGGAAGTCGGCGAGTTCGGTCCGGTTCACCTCTCCAGCGTGCGGCAGCCGGCCCGGCTTATCCAGGGACTGCCGATCCCCTGATCGGAAGGTCTCTCCCGGCCGGTGCGGCGCCGTTCGACAGTGGTGGCACCAGACCGGGAGGAGCGGAACATGGTGACACTGGTGACGGGCACGACGGGGCAGGTCGGCCGGCGTTTCGTGCCGAGGCTGCTGGCGGCGCGGCGGCCCGGCGAGGAGGTCCGGGTCCTGGTGCGCGACGCGGCGCGGGGCGAGCGGTTCGCGGACCTCGGCGCCGAGGTCGTGGTCGGCGATCTGCGGGACACGGAGGCGCTCGGCAAGGCGGTGGCCGGCGCGGACGCGGTCGTGAACGTCGCGGCGTCCTTCCGCGGGGTGCCGGACGACGAGGTGTGGGCCGTCAACCGGGACGCGGCCGTGGCCCTGGGCCGCGCCGCACTGGCCTCGGGCGTACGGCGCTTCGTGCAGGTCAGTACGGGACTTGTGTACGGCGTCGGGCGGGGCCGCCCGCTGACCGAGGACGACGAGACCCGGCCCGGCGGCGCGATGTGGGGCGCCTACCCCGAGTCCAAGGCCGCGGCCGAGCGGGAGTTGCTCGCGCTGGACGGCATGGACGTGCGCATCGGCCGCCTTCCCTTCGTCTACGGCGAGGGCGACCCGCACCTCGCGCAGTCCCTGCTGTGGGCGGCGCACTGGGCGTCCACCCAGCGGCTGCACATGGGCCACCACGCGGACGTCGCGCAGGGGCTGCTGCGCCTGCTGTACGCGCCGGCGGTGAACGGGCCGGTCCACAACATCGCCGACGACGCCCCCGTGACGGCGGTCGAGCTGTACCGGCTGGGCGGCGCCGAGCCGCCCGCCGAGCTGCACACCCGGACCGACCCCGACCCATGGCTGGCGATCATGTCGACCGAGAAGATCAGGCGGGACCTCGGTTTCCGGCCGGTCTACCCGACCGTCTGGGCCGCCCGCGACGCCGGAGCCCTCTGACCCGTCAGTCCACGCCCCTGATCCGCCCGACCAGCACCGCCCCGGCCAGCCCGATCACCGCCGCGACCAGGTACAGCACCCGGTACCCGCCCAGATACGTCACGATCGGCGCGGCCAGCGCCGGGGCGGCCACCTGGGGCAGTGCGTTGGCCACGTTGATCACGCCGAGGTCCTTGCCCCGGTCCAGCGCCTTCGGCAGCACGTCCGTCATCAGCGCGAAGTCGACGGAGGTGAACACGCCGAAGCCGACGCCGAGGACGGCCGCCGCCACGATCGCGCCGGGCCAGGTCTGCCAGCCGGCCAGGGCCGCCGTCGCCACCGCCATCAGCACGCCCGACCAGACGACGAACGGCTTGCGCCGGCCGGCCCGGTCCGACCACACCCCGCCCGCCACGACGGTCGCCATCAGCGTGAGGCTGTTGACGGCGGTCAGGATCAGCACACCCCGGTCGGGGTCGGCGTGGTGCAGGCGGTCACGGAGGTAGTACAGGAGGTACAGCAGGACGAGGGAGTTGCTGAGGTTGATCAGAAAGCGGGTCAGCCAGGCCCAGCCGAGGTCGGGGTGGCGGCGCGGGCTCAGCCAGAAGCCCGCCAGGAAGCCGCGCCAGGACCACGCCGGCCGGTCCTCCTTCGCGAGCCGCAGATCCTCGTGGCGCAGGACGTACGGCAGCACGCCCGCCGCCGTGCACACCGCGCACGCCAGATATCCGGCGCCGATCCCGCCCGCCGCCGTCGCGAGGCCGGTGCCGCCGACCACCCCGAGGATCTGCGCCGCCCCCAACCAGCCGCCCACCGCGCCCCGTTGGGGCCGTGGCACCCGGTCCGGCACGGCCGCCGTCACCGCCGCGAACGCGGCGTTCAGCGTGAGCTGCACCAGACACCAGGCCGCCGCCATGGACCACACCCCGCCCGCCTCGGCGAGCAGCAGCAGCGACAGCGCGCCGCCCGCCGCGCCGGCCACGATCCACGGGGTACGGCGGCCCCGGCGGGCCGTCGTCCGGTCCGACAGGGCGCCGAAGACGGGGTTCGCGAGCAGCGAGACCACCGCGCCGGCGCCGGTCACCCAGGCCAGCAGGGTCTCCTTGGACATCCCGGAGGCGGGCGCGAAGTCCTTCGCCTGGGAGGCGAGCAGGATCTGCAGCGGCCCGAACCAGCCGATCCAGATCGCCCCGTTGGCCAGCGAGAGCGCCGCCGTCCAGCTCCGGCCGACCGGTTCGACCGGCTCGGCCAGGGCGGTCGGGGGACGGACGGCGGTCATCCGCGTGCCGTCATCTCTGCGCCCGGAGCAGGTCCCGGAACCAGTGGTAGGAGGCCTTCGGGGTGCGCTGGAGCGTCGCGTAGTCCATGTGCACCAGGCCGAAGCGGCGTGCGTAGCCCTCGGCCCACTCGAAGTTGTCCAGCAGGGACCACACGAAGTAGCCGCGCACGTCCACGCCGGATTCCAGGGCGGTGTGCAGGGCGCGGATGTGGGCGTCGAGGTAGGCGATGCGGTCCTGGTCGTCGAGGCCCTCGTAGGAGCAGCCGTTCTCGGTGATGACGATCGGCGGGAGCCGGTCGCCGTAGGTGTCGCGGAAGCCCCGGAGCAGCTCGGTCAGACCCTCCGGGACGATCGGCCAGCCGAAGTCGGTCACCGGGCGGCCCTCGATCTCCCGGACGGAGAAGGGCAGTTCGGCGGGCATGGTCAGACCGCCGAACTCGGTGGCGGTGCCCTGCGGGGCGCCCACGAGCGTCGGCGCGTAGTAGTTGATGCCGTACCAGTCGACGGGTTCGGCGATGACCTTCAGGTCGGCGGCCACGTCCCCTGGCATCAACTCGCCCATTCCGTCGGGGTATCGGCCGAGGAGGACCGGCTCGGCGAACAGGCGGTTGAGCAGGAGGTCGTAGAAGCCGGCGGCCTCCGTGTCCGCCGGGTCGGCGGAGGCGGGCCAGGTGGGGCCGTGGGAGTTGGCGATGCCGATGTCGCTCGCCCCGGCCGCGCGCAGGGCCCGTACCGCGAGTCCATGGGCGAGGAGCTGGTGGTGGGCGACCGGGAGCGCGTCGAAGAGGAGTTCTCCGCCGGGGGCGTGGGCACCGATGGCGTGGCCCAGGAGGGTGTGCTCGGCGGGCTCGTTGAGGGTGATCCACTTGGTCACGCGGTCGCCGAGCCGCTCGGCCACCACCGCGACGTAGTCGGCGAACCGGGCCGCCGTGTCCCGCTGGAGCCAGTCCAGCGAGGCGGGCAGGTCCCAGTGGAAGAGGGTGGGCACGGGCCGTACACCCGCCGCGTACAGGTCGTCCACCAGGCGGTCGTAGAAGTCCAGGCCGCTGGGGGAGTTCACGCGGGGCCAGGAGACCGAGAAGCGGTAGGCGTCCACGCCGAGGCCGGCGAGCAGGGCGACGTCCTCGCGGTGGCGGTGGTAGTGGTCGCAGGCCACCGCCGCGGTCGAGCCGTCCTTCACCCGCCCCGGCTCGGCCGTGAACTCGTCCCACACGGAGCGCTCGCGCTCCCCGGCCGCCCCTTCGATCTGATGGGCCGAGGTCGACACACCCCACAGGAAGCCGTCCGGGAAGCGGGGGATCGGATCGGGCGTCGGATCGCCTGCGTCAGTCGCCATGGCCGGGATCATCCTTACCGCCGGTAACGGAAGTCAATGCCCCGACGGCAATCGGCGGCAGCCGGCGGTCAGGCCCCTTCCTTCAGCACCCGGGAGATCAACTCCCGTTGCTCGTCGGTGAGTCGGGGATCGGCCGTGTAGACCGTGCGGCCGTCCACGGTGATCTCGTACTGGAAGCCGTCCGGGACGCCGGCGGGCGGGGAGCCCTGGCCGGACGCGAGGACGCGCTCGGCCAGTGCCTGCCATGCGGGGGCGTCGGGCCGGCCCGAGGTGTCCACCTCGGCCCGGCGCTCGATCCCCGCGAAGCCGCCCGTGCGCCGTACTTGGATACGCATGGGTCCCTGTCTAGTACGGATGGTGCGGAATCAGGAAGCGGGCACCTTCACCTGCGACCAGGCGCCGAGGACGGCCTTCACCTCCTCGCCCTCGCCGTAGCGGGACTTGGCCGCGGCGGCCGTGAGCCGGGCGAAGGCCGCGAAGTCCGCGTCGGAGGCCAGCTCCCCGCCGGTGAGCACGTCGTACCAGATCTGCCCGGCCTTGTCCCAGGCGTTGCCGCCGAGGGCGGTGGCGACCAGGTAGAAGGCGTGGTTGGGGATGCCGGAGTTGATGTGCACGCCGCCGTTGTCCTGGCTGGTGTGCACATAGTGGTCCATCGTCGCCGGCTGCGGGTCCTTGCCCAGGTTCGGGTCGTCGTACGCCGTGCCCGGGGCCTTCATCGAGCGCAGCGCGGTGCCGTGGACGTGCGGGGCGAGGAGCCCGGCGCCGATCAGCCAGTCGGCCTGGTCGGCGGTCTGGCCGAGGGTGTACTGCTTGATCAGGGAGCCGAAGACATCCGAGACCGACTCGTTGAGCGCGCCCGACTGCCCGAAGTAGTCCAGGTTCGCGGTGTGCTGGGTGACGCCGTGGGTCAGCTCGTGGCCGATGACGTCGACCGGGATGGTGAAGTCGAGGAAGACCTGGCCGTCGCCGTCGCCGAACACCATCTGCTCGCCGTTCCAGAAGGCGTTGTCGTAGTTCTCGCCGAAGTGCACGGTGGCGTTCAGCGGCAGCCCGTTGCCGTCGATGGAGTGCCGGCCGTACGCCTTCAGATACAGCTCGAAGGTGGCGCCGAGGCCGGCGTAGGCGCGGTTGACGGTGGCGTCCTTGCCCGGGTCGGAGCCTTCCGAGCGCACCTTCCTGCCGGGCAGGTCCTGGGAGTGCTGGGCGTCGAAGATCGTGCGGTGCGGCTGGTCGGCGGCGGCTCCCGCGGGCGCGGCGACGGACGGCGCACCGATGACCGTGGTCAGGCGGCGCTTGGTGCGCTGGTAGGCGTCGTGCTCCAGGGACCGGCGGGCCGGACCGGAGAGCGCGGGGTCCTCGGCTTGCGCGAGCTTGTCGAGGAGGTGCGGTGGCACGATCGTGCAGAAGACGGGCTCAGAGCCCCCGTTGGTCGTCATGTCCCGAACCATCGCACTGTGTGATGTGGATGTCACTAGGTGCCACCATGATTGGTGAAATACCGGGACAGGGAACGCGACGCTCCGTGACGATGTGGTACGGCGCACTTTTTGTCCGTTTTGCGACCACGGTCCCGCATACTGGACCGCGTCCCCGTCTCCGGGGCGGCTCGGCTAGGCTGCCACGCATCATGCGTTTCGGGCTGCTTCTCCTTAGCTGCCGCGGCGAGGGCCTGTAGACAAGGCCGACTCCCTCCCCGCGGAGCTTGGTGTTGCGCCGTCGGCCGTCCACTCGGACATCCGGACATCCTGAGGAGCCCACGCACCATGGCCAACCGCCAGCAGCCCAGCAGCATGCCGATCCACAAGTACGGCCGTTACGACCAGGTGGACATCCCGGACCGCACCTGGCCGGAGCAGCGCATCACCGTGGCCCCCCGCTGGCTCTCCACCGACCTGCGCGACGGCAACCAGGCCCTGATCGACCCCATGTCCCCCGAGCGCAAACGCCGGATGTTCGACCAGCTGGTCAAGATGGGCTACAAGGAGATCGAGGTCGGCTTCCCCGCCTCCGGCCAGACCGACTTCGACTTCGTGCGCTCGATCATCGAGGAAGAGGGCGCGATCCCGGACGACGTCACGATCTCCGTGCTCACCCAGGCCCGCGAGGACCTGATCGAGCGGACCGTGGAGTCCCTGAAGGGTGCCAGGCGCGCCACCGTGCACCTGTACAACGCCACGGCCCCCGTCTTCCGGCGCGTGGTCTTCCGCGGCTCCAAGGACGACATCAAGCAGATCGCCGTCGACGGCACCCGCCTGGTGATGGAGTACGCCGAGAAGCTGCTGGGCCCCGAGACGGAATTCGGCTACCAGTACAGCCCCGAGATCTTCACCGACACCGAGCTGGACTTCGCGCTGGAGGTCTGCGAGGCGGTCATGGACGTCTGGCAGCCCGGCCCGGGCCGCGAGATCATCCTCAACCTGCCCGCCACGGTGGAGCGTTCGACCCCGTCCACGCACGCCGACCGCTTCGAGTGGATGAGCCGCAACATCTCCCGCCGCGAGCACGTCTGCATCTCCGTCCACCCGCACAACGACCGCGGTACGGCCGTGGCGGCCGCCGAGCTGGCCCTGATGGCCGGCGCCGACCGCGTCGAGGGCTGCCTGTTCGGCCAGGGCGAGCGCACCGGCAACGTCGACCTGGTCACCCTGGGCATGAACCTCTTCTCCCAGGGCGTCGACCCGCAGATCGACTTCTCCGACATCGACGAGATCCGTCGCGTGTGGGAGTACTGCAACCAGATGGAGGTCCACCCGCGCCACCCGTACGTGGGCGACCTGGTCTACACGTCCTTCTCCGGCTCCCACCAGGACGCCATCAAGAAGGGCTTCGACGCCATGGAGGCCGACGCCAGGGCCAGGGGCGTCACGGTCGACGACATCGAGTGGGCGGTGCCGTACCTGCCGATCGACCCGAAGGACGTCGGCCGCTCCTACGAGGCCGTCATCCGGGTCAACTCGCAGTCCGGCAAGGGCGGTATCGCGTACGTCCTGAAGAACGACCACAAGCTGGACCTGCCGCGCCGGATGCAGATCGAGTTCTCGAAGATCATCCAGGCGAAGACGGACGCCGAGGGCGGCGAGATCACCGGCGCCGACATCTGGGCCGTCTTCCAGGACGAGTACCTGCCGAACCCGGACAACCCCTGGGGCCGTATCCAGGTCAGGACGGGTCAGTCGACGACCGACACCGACGGCGTGGACGCCCTGACCGTCGAGGCCACCGTCGACGGCGAGGACACCGTCCTGACCGGCTCCGGCAACGGTCCGATCTCGGCCTTCTTCGACGCCCTGCAGTCCATCGGCATCGACGTACGCCTGCTGGACTACCAGGAGCACACGATGAGCGAGGGCGCCTCCGCGCAGGCCGCCTCCTACATCGAATGCGCGATCGACGGCAAGGTCCTGTGGGGAATCGGCATCGACGCGAACACGACGCGTGCGTCGCTGAAGGCGGTCGTCTCCGCGGTGAACCGCGCGGCCCGCTGACGCCTCTGACCGGGCCTTTCGGCGCCCCGACCGCTGTGTACGGCGGTCGGGGCGCCGTTCGTTATCGGCCAAGGTGCCGGTCAGGTCACGGAAAGGTCTCCTACGGGGTACTGACTCAGGCTCGCTGATGTGGCTAACATCACGCCAGCGCCGCGATGTTGCGGCGTCGTTACGGAGGTGCGACGTGCTGCCAGTACGGGGACGAGACGGCCGTGCCGCCAGGCCTGTGCACATCCTGCGCATCCGCACCGCGTGGACTCCCGTCGGAGACGGCGAGTTCTACTGCCCCGGCTGCGGAGGCGACCGCAACTACCAGCGGCTCACCGGGCGCCGCCGCCTCACCCTGCTCGGGGTGCCCCTGCTGCCACGCGGCAGCGCCGGTCCCGTCGTGGAGTGCGCCGCCTGCCGCCACCACTACGGCACCGAGGTGCTCGACCACCCCACCACCCGCCGCTTCTCGGCGATGCTCCGCGACGCCGTGCACACCGTCGCCCTCGCCGTGCTCGCCGCGGGCGGCACCTCCTCCCGTACGGCCCTGGAGACGGCCGCCGGCGCCGTGCGCGCGGCCGGCTTCGACGGCTGCACCGAGGAACAGCTGGCCGCCCTCGTCGAGGCCCTCGCCGCCGACACCGGCCGGGTCCTCGGCGCGGAGTGCGGCACGAGCCTGACCATAGAGCTGCACGAGGCCCTGGACCCGCTCGCCCCGCACCTCGCCCCGGCCGGCCGCGAGTCCCTCCTCCTCCAGGCCGCCCGCATCGCCCTCGCTGACGGCCCCTACACCCCCGCCGAACGCGACGCCCTCACCACCGTCGGCGCCGCCCTGACCATCTGCGCCGACGACGTGACCCGCCTGCTGGCCGCCGCGCGGACGCCTTCCTGATCGACGGGGGCGCGGGGCCGTGTCTGATATGCGGCTACCGCCGCGTGGGCGCGACCAGCCACGACGGCGCCGCAGACGGACACGGCATATCGCGGCCATTCCAGCGGAGCGCTCAGCGGCGGATGAGACCGAGACCGGTCGCGGCGGCCACGGCCGCGGTACGCGAGTCGACGCCGAGCTTGGCGTAGACCCGGGCCAGATGGGACTTGACCGTGCCCTCGGTGAGGTGGAGCCGGTCGCCGACGGCCTGATTGGACAGTCCCTCGGCGACCAGGGCGAGGACCTCGGTCTCGCGCCGGGTCAGTGAAGTGCCGGGCGCGCGCAGCCGGTTCATCAGCCGGTCCGCGACCGCGGGCGCCAGCGCGGTGCGCCCGGTGGCGGCCGTACGCACCGCGGCGGCCAGCTCCTCCGGAGGGGCGTCCTTGAGGAGATAGCCGGTGGCGCCGGCCTCGATGGCCGGGAGGGTGTCGGCGTCGGAGTCGTAGGTGGTGACGATCACGACCCGGGGGGCGCCCGGCCGCGCCGTGATCGCGGCGGTGGCCTCGGCGCCGCCCATCCCCCTGCCGAACTGCAGGTCCATCAGGACGACGTCGATGCCGCCCTCGGCGGCACGGGCGACCGCGTCCTCGGCGGTGGCGGCCTCGGCCACGACGACGAGACCCGGTTCGGTCTCCAGGACGGCCCGCAGCCCGGCCCGCACCACGGGATGGTCGTCGGCGAGGAGAAGACGGACGGGCTGCTCGGTCATGCTCGGGCCTCGGAGTCGGTGGGTGAGTCGGTGGGTTCGGAGTCGGTGGGTTCGGTGCCGGTGGGTGGGGTGAGGGGGAGCCGGGCGGTCAGGGCGGTGCCTCGGGCGGGGGCCGAGTCGAGGGTCAGGGTGCCGCCCAGGGCGTGGATGCGGGCGCGCATCGCGGCCAGGCCGAAGCCGCCCGTCTCGGGGTCGGGCACGGGCAGCCGGCCGGGGTCGAACCCGACCCCGTCGTCCACGACGGTGAGGGTGACCTGGTCGCCGAGGCGGTCCAGCGTGACGTCCACGGCGCCGGCCCGCGCATGCCGGACGGTGTTGGCCAGGGCGGACTGGGCGATGCGCAGCAGGGCGACCTCGTGCGCGGTCGGCAGCAGGACCGGGTCACCGCTGAGCCGGAAGCGGGCGGTGAGCCGGTGCCGGGCGCTGGTGGTGGCGCACAGCCGCTCCAGCGCGTCCGCCAGGGTCGTGCCCTCCAGCGCGGGCGGGGCGAGGGCGGCGACGAAGCGACGGGCCTCGGCGAGGTTGTCGACCGCCGCCTGACGGGCCTGGCCGACGTAGCGTACGGCGTTCTCCGGCGTGCCCGGCAGGTTCCGTTCCGCCGCGCGCAGCAGCAGCTGGATGCTGGACAGGCCCTGGGCGAGCGTGTCGTGGATCTCGCGGGCGAGCCGTTCGCGTTCGGCCAGCACCCCGGCCGTGTGCTGGGCCTCGGCCAGGTCCGCGCGGGTGGCGGTGAGTTCCTCGATCAGGCGGCTGCGCCGCTCGCTCTCCCGGTACAGCGCCTGGTATCCCCACACCACCGCGACCGCGACGGCGGCCCCGAGCGCCGGGCCGATCGCCATGGCCGCGCTGAAGGAGCCCTGATGCGCGGCGAACGCGGTGACCGCGGCGAGCGCGGTCGCCGCCACGGCGGCCAGGCCGGTGCGGCGCGGCAGCAGATGGAGCTGGAGGAAGTACAGCGGGAAGGCGACCCACACGCCGTCGGGGGACAGCGCCAGCAGCACCAGCCACACCGCGCCGACCCCGGCCAGCCACCAGGCGGCGGCCCGTCGGTCGCCGCGGATCCGGGGCAGCAGCGGACCCGCCGCGTACGCCAGCCCGCACACCGCGGCCACGGCGACGGTCGCCGCGGCATGCGGCCGGCCGTCGGTCACGGCCCGGCCGGCGGCGAGCGCGAGGAGGGCGACGACCAGCAGGTGCAGGCACCAGGACAGGGCCCTGGTGGTCGGGGTGAGGGCGGGGGCGGCGGTGTTCACAGTCCCTCCAGCCTAAGGAAGCCGCC
This sequence comes from Streptomyces sp. NPDC052101, assembly GCF_040680235.1. Taxonomy (NCBI): domain Bacteria; kingdom Bacillati; phylum Actinomycetota; class Actinomycetes; order Kitasatosporales; family Streptomycetaceae; genus Streptomyces; species Streptomyces sp. NPDC052101. The sequence goes on along the minus strand of NZ_JBFAWH010000009.1, from coordinate 166,482 downwards.
CGCGGTGCGGCCTCTGCCGAAAGTTGCAATCCGTGCGCCGCCTTTCGGTCCGCGAAGTGCCCTCCGCCGCCAGATGCCCGAGCGGGGCGCGGACGGCGACGGTGGAGGCACACCACCCTCACCACCCCGGAGAGCAGCCGAAGCCGTGTTCGTCGCCTGGAGAGACCTGAGGTTCGCCAAGGGCCGGTTCGCCCTGATGGGGGCCGTCATCACACTGATCACCCTGCTGGTGGGGCTGCTGTCCGGACTGACCGCCGGCCTCGGCCGGCAGAACATCTCCGCGATCACCGGCCTGCCCGCCGACAGGATCGCCTTCGAGGCCCCGGGCCGGGGGCAGCGCCTGTCGTACGCCGACTCCACGGTCACCGCCGCGCAGTGGCAGCGGTGGTCCGAGGTGCCCAAGGTCACCCGGGCCGAACCCCTCGGCATCACCACCACCAGAGCCACCGCGGGCGACCGGAGCACCGGTGTCTCCGCCTTCGGCGTCCGGCCCGGCTCGCACCTGGCCCCGGACGCCGGCCGGATCCGCGGGAACGCGGCGGTGCTCTCCGCCACGGCCGCCGCCGACCTGGGCCTCGCACCGGGCGGCACCTTCACCCTGGCCGGCCGGACGATGTCGGTGGCGGCCGTCCGGGGCGACGCCTCCTTCAGCCACACCCCGGTGATCTGGACCAGTCTCACCGCCTGGCAGCGGGTGGCACCGCCGAACGGTGCCGGTCCGACCGCGACCGTGATCGCCCTGGACACCACCGGGGGCGCCGATGTCACCGCCGCCGACCGGGCCATCGGCACCCGCACGGTCACCAGGGACGACTCCCTGTCCGCGATCGGCTCCTACACCTCCGAGAACGGCTCCCTGCAGCTGATGCGAGGCTTCCTGTTCGCGATCTCCGCCCTCGTCGTCGGCGCCTTCTTCACCGTCTGGACCATCCAGCGCGGCGGTGACATCGCCGTCCTCAAGGCGCTCGGCGCCTCCACCGCGCACCTGATCGGGGACGCCCTCGGCCAGGCCGCCGTCCTCCTCGTCGCCGGCACCCTCCTCGGCACCGGCACCGCCGCCGCGCTCGGCGCCCTCGTCGTCAGGGGCGCGGTGCCGTTCCTGCTCACCCCCGCCACCGTCCTCGTCCCCGCCGCCGTGATGATCCTGCTCGGCGCGCTCGGGGCCGCCCTGTCCGTGCGCCGCATCACCTCCGTGGACCCGCTGACCGCCCTGGGGAGCGCCCGATGAGCCTGCACCTGTCCGGCATCACCCTCACCTACCCCGACGGTGACGACCGGCTGACCGCTCTCGACCAGGTCACCCTGGACGTGCCCAAGGGCACGCTGACGGCCGTGGTCGGCCCCTCGGGCTCCGGCAAGTCCAGCCTCCTCGCCGTCGCCGCGACCCTGGTGACCCCCGACGCCGGCACCGTCACCGTCGACGGCGTCACCACGACCGGCCTGAGCCGCGGGGAGCTGACCGAGCTGCGCCGCCACCGGATCGGCATCGTCTTCCAGCAGCCCCATCTGCTGCCCTCCCTCACCGCGGCCGAGCAGCTGCAGGTCATGGCCCGGATCGACGGCCGCCCACGGGCCGCGGCCCGCAGCCGCGCCATGGACCTGCTGGACGCGGTGGGCCTGGCCGCCCAGGCCCGACGGCGCCCCCACCAGCTCTCCGGCGGACAGCGCCAGCGGGTCGGCATCGCCCGGGCCCTGATGAACGACCCCACCGTCCTGCTGGTCGACGAACCCACCAGCGCCCTCGACCACGAACGCGGCGCGGCCGTCGTCGACCTGATCACCCGTCTGACCCACGAGCGGGCCACCGCCACCGTCCTGGTCACGCACGACCGCACCCATCTGACCGCGGCCGACCGGATCGCCGAGGTCCGCGACGGACGGCTCACCGTCCCCGCGGAAGCCCGCTGACCGGCACCCCCGTGACGGGGGCGCCCAAGGGGGCGGCCGAACTAGGTGCGCGCACCGCCCAGCCGTCCGCACGGGCGTGGGATACGGGGTTCGGCCGGTGGTTGCGGACACCATGAGCGGATGAGCCCGCTCAGCCGCACCCTGCTCACCGCTCTCGCGCTCCTCACCTCGCTCACCGCCCGGGTCCCCGTCCAGGCGAACCCCACTCCGGCGGACACCACCCACGCGACCCGGGCCCACGCCACCACCGGCTGCGCCTCCTCCCTGCCGTACGTCTCCGGTCGGGGCGGCTACGCCAGCTACCGCATCCCCGCGGTCGTGACGACCGGGCACGGCACCGTGCTGGCCTTCGCCGAGGGCCGGCGGGACGGCGCGGGCGACACCGGTGACATCGATGTGGTCCTGCGGCGCTCCACCGACGGCGGCTGCACCTGGGGCCCGCTGACGGTGGTGGCCGCCGGGCACGGCGACACCCGGGGCAACCCGGCGCCGGTCGTGGACCCGCGCACCGGTGCCGTCATCCTCGTGACCTGCGGCAACAGCGGCTCGGTGACGGAGGCGGAGATCATGCGCGGGGAGGTTCCGGCGGAGCGGGGCCGCAGGGTGTTCGTGCAGCGCAGCCGGGACGACGGCCGCCACTTCACCCGCCCGGTGGACATCACCGCGCGGGTGGTGCGGCCCGGCTGGCGCTGGTACGCCACCGGCCCCGGCCATGCGCTGGCGCTCACCCGGGGCCCGCACGCCGGCCGCCTGCTCGTCCCGGCCAACCACTCCGCCGCCCCGCCCGCCGGCTCCTCCGACACCGGCCGGGAGGCGAGGTACTACGGCGGTCACGCCCTCTACAGCGACGACGGCGGCTGCACCTGGCACCTCGGGTTCGTGGCGGCCCGCTACGACGGCGTGACCAACGTCAACGAGACGAGCGCCGCCCAACTCCCGGACGGCCGCGTGTATTTCAGCGCCCGCGACCAGAACGGCAGCGCGCCCGGCAACCGCCTGGGCGCCTACTCCGCCGACGGCGGCACCACCCTCAACCGCCCCTACGCCGTCCAGCCCACCCTGGACGACGTCCCCGTGGTCCAGGGCAGCCTCCTCCAACTCGCGGGCCCAGCCGCCCCGTTGCTGTTCTCGGCCCCTTCCGTGCCCACCGCCCGCCGCGCCATGGCGATCTGGTCCAGCGAGGACTTCGGCCGCACCTTCACCAGGCTGCGCACCCTCTCGAACCGGCCGGCCGCCTACTCCGACCTCGTCCAGCTCGCCCCCGGCACGGTGGGCGTCCTCTACGAGACGGGCGCCCACAGCCCCGACACCCTGGAGTTCCGCCGCCTGCCCCTGCCGTAGGTCCGCAGGTCCGCGCCGCCACAGTGCCTAGAGCAGCCCCGCCGTCGCCAGGTGCTTGCAGACCCGCTCGACCTCCTCGCCGGACAGCGGCACCTGTGGCTCGGCCGTCACCGGGCAGTCGATGACGCCGCGCAGATGCAGCGCGGCCTTGAACGCGCCCAGCGCCGACGAACTGCCGCCCATCCGCGCCGGATCGCCGACCGTGACCATCCCGAACAGGGCGCACAGCCGCTCCTGCTCGGCCCGCGCGCCCTCCCAGTCGCCGGCCCGGCACATCCGGTACAGCCGGACGTACCCGTGCGGGTCGACGTTGGCCAGCCCGGGCACGGCCCCGTCGGCGCCCAGCGTCAGCGCGGAGTCCACGACCAGCTCGGAGCCGGTCAGCACGCTGAACCTGGGGTGCGCACGGGCGCCGGTGACGACCTCACGGAAGGCACCCAGGTCCCCGCTGGAGTCCTTGAGCCCGGCCAGCACCCGGTCGGCGGCCAGCCCCAGCACCACATCGGCGGGCAGCTTGGTGTGCACGGCGACGGGGATGTCGTAGGCGATGACCGGCACCGCGGACGCGGCCGCGATCCGGCGGTAGTGGTGGACGATCTCGGAGCGGTGGGTGCGGGCGTAGAAGGGGGCCGTGACGACCACCGCCTCCGCTCCGGCCGCCGTCACCGCCGCGACGTGGTCGAGGACGCGCGGGGTGGTCATGTCGATGGCGCCGGCGAGGACCGGCAGCTGCCCGGCGACATGCGCGGTCACCGCCTCCACCACCTGCCTGCGCTGCCGGTCGGTCAGGAACGCCGCCTCGGACGTGGACCCGAGCAGGAACAGCCCGTGCACCCCGCCCTCCACCAGATGGTCGACCAGCCTGAGCAGCGAGGCCACGTCCACCTCGCGCTCCGGCGTCAGGGGCGTGCAGACGGGCGGGACGACACCGGTCAGCGGGGCGGGGAACGACATCAGGGCTCCTGGCGTGCTAGGTCGCGAGTCGACTGGTCCTCCTCCACAGGATGGTGGCAGCGGTAGCGGTGTCCGGGCCGTGACGCGGCCGAGAAGTCCGGCATCGCCTCGGCACACAGGTGATCCGCCTTCCAGCAGCGGGTGCGGAACGGGCAGCCGCTCGGCGGCCGGGTCGCCGACGGCACCGGCCCGGTCAGCGGGATCGGGTCGAGGGGGTCCAGCAGGCCGGGCGTGGCGGAGAACAGGGCACGGGTGTACGGGTGCCGGGCGGCGTCGGTGACCCGGCCGGCCGGGGCCTCCTCCACGATCCGGCCCAGATACATGGTGATCACCCGGTCGCTCATCCGCCGTACCGTCTGGATGTCGTGCGAGACGAACACCAGGGCCAGACCGAGCCGTTCCCTGAGGTCCAGCAGCAGGTTGAGGATCTGCGCGCGGACCGACACGTCCAGGGCGCTGGTCGGCTCGTCGGCGACGACCAGCGCCGGGTCCAGGGCGAGCGCGCGGGCGATGGCGACGCGCTGCCGCTGGCCGCCGGAGAGCTGTCCGGGCAGCGCGTCGGCCAGCGCCCGGGGCAGGCCGACCAGTGACATCAACTCCCTTACTCGCTCGTCCCGTTGGGGTCCGGTGCCGCGGGCATGGACGTCCAGCGGGTCGCGCAGGATCCGGCGTACCGTGAGCCGCCGGTTCAGCGCGGTCGACGGGTCCTGGAAGACCATCCCGACGCCCGCGCCGAGCACGGTCCGGCGTTCGGCGGGCGGCATCGCCCACAGGTCACGGCCCCGGAACGCCACCGTCCCCGAGGCCGGCCGCTGGATGCCCACCAGCACCCGCGCCAGCGTGGACTTCCCGCACCCCGACTCGCCGACCACGCCCACCGTCTCCCCGCCGGCCACGGTGAGGTCGGCGCCGGTCAGGGCGTACACCCGGTCGCGCCTCAGCAGCCCGCCGCTGCGGGCCCTGTGCACCACATGCGCGTCCCGCACCTCGACGACAGCGGTCACTGCAGCGCCTCCTCGCTCCGCACGGACTCCGCGGGATGGTGACAGGCCGCCGTGTGAGTGGCCGTACCGGTGGTGACGGGCGCGCTGTCGTGGCACACCCGGGTCGCCAGCGGGCAGCGGTCGGCGAAGCGGCAGCCCGCGGGGAAGTCGGCCGGGGCCGGTACGACCCCCTTGATCTGCGTCATCCGTTCGTCGGCCGACTCCAGCGACAGCACGCTGCCGAGCAGGCCGCGCGTGTAGTGGTGGGCCGGTGCCGCCACCAGGTCGGCGGTCACCCCGCTCTCCACGATCTGTCCGCCGTACATCACCACCACCCGGTCGGTGATGTCGGCGACCAGCGCCAGATCGTGCGAGACCAGGATCAGCGCGAAGCCCAGCTCCGCACGCAGCCGCAGCAGCAGCTCCATCACCTGGGCCTGCACGGTGACGTCCAGGGCGGTCGTCGGCTCGTCGGCGATCAACAGCCGTGGCTCGCGGGAGAGGGCCATGGCGATGAGCACCCGCTGCCGCTGGCCGCCGGACAGCTCGTGCGGATAGCTGCGCAGGGTGCGCTCCGGGTCGAGCCCGACCAGCGACAGCAGCTCACGCGGCGTACGGCGGCCACCGCGCCGGACGAGCTGCTTCAGCTGGGCACGGATGGTCATCGCCGGGTTCAGCGAGGACAGGGCGTCCTGGTAGACCATCGCCATCTCGTGCCCGAGCAGCTTCCGCCGGGTCCGCATCGGCTCGGCGAGCAGATCCCGCTGCCGGAACCGGACCTGGCCGCCGATGCGCGCGCCCCTCGGCTGGAGCCCCATGACGGTGAGCGCGGTCAGCGACTTCCCGCACCCCGACTCGCCCACCAGGCCGAGCACTTCACCGGGGTGCACCTCGAAGCCGACCCCGGCGACGATGTCCACGCCCCGGTGCCGGTCCGGGAAACCGATGGTGAGGTTCTCCACGGCGAGCACCGGCTGCCCGGCGCGGTCGGGCAGCGGCCGGGCCCGGGCCCGCAGCCGCCGCGCGGCCTCGGCCAGTCCGGGCAGGGGGAGCACCTCGCCGCTGCCGGGTTCCGGCGCCTCCAGCCGGTCCTCGGGTGTCTCCACTTCCCTCGGCGCAGGTGCCGCCCATGCGTCGGACACGCCCTCGGAGAGGACGTTCAGCGACAGCACGGTCAGCAGGATCAGCAGCCCGGGGAAGACGGTCGCCCACCAGCCGCCGGTCAGCACCATGTTCTTGCCGTCGGCGATGACACTGCCCCAGGACGGATCCGGCGGGCGCACACCGGCGCCGATGAAGGACAGCGACGCCTCGAACACGATCGCCTCGGCGACCTGCACCGTGCAGAACACCAGCACCGGGGCGGCGCAGTTGACGGCCACGTGCCGCAGCACGATGTGCGGGGTGCGGGCGCCGATCACCCGTTCCGCCGTGACGTAGTCCTCGCCGTACTGGTCGAGGACGTTCGCCCGTACGACCCGCGCCACCGGCGGCGTGAACAGGAAGGCGATCGCGCAGATCAGCACCCCGATCCCGCCGCCGAACACGGCGACCAGCACGGCCGCGAGCGCGATCCCTGGGAACGCCATGACCACGTCCAGGCAGCGCATCAGCGTCTCGTCGACCGTCTTGCGGGAGGTGGCGGCCACCGCTCCCATGACGGCACCCGTGACCAGGGCGAGCCCGGTGGCGCCCAGCCCGATCGCGAGCGACCACCGGGCGCCGTACATCAGCCGGCTCAGGACGTCCCGGCCGAGGCTGTCCTGCCCGAGCCAGTGCGCGGCCGACGGATGCCCGCTGCCGCCGGCCGGGTCCTGCTGGTCGAGCGGATCGTCCGGGGCGAGCACCGGTGCGAGTAAGGCGACCAGCACCACCACGACCAGGAAGCAGACGGCGGCCTTCGACAGCGGCGGCAGCCGGACACCACCGGGCCGGGAAAGCCGCTCGGAGAGACGCGCGCGCGTGCTCATCAGGCCGCCCTCAGACGCGGGTTGACCAGCAGATACAGGATGTCGATGACGAGGTTGACGACGACGAACCCGGTGGCGGTCGTCAGCACCACCCCCTGCACCACCGCCGGATCCCCGTTCTGCACGGCGTCGATCATCAGCTTGCCCATGCCGGGCAGCGAGAAGATGGTCTCGATGACGACGGCACCGCCGAGCAGATAGCCGACCCGCAGCCCGAGCACGGTCAGCGGATTGACCAGGGCGTTCCTGAGGACGTTCCGTCCGACGACGACGAGGGGCGGCAGCCCGCTCCCGACCGCCGTGCGCACGTAGTCCTTGTCCAGCTCCTCCACCACCGAGGTCCGTACGATCCGGGTGAGCTGGGCGGCGACCGGCAGGGAGAGGGCGAAGGCCGGCAGCGCCATGGTCCGCAGCCAGCCGGTGACCGAGTCGGCCGGGTTGATGTAGCCGCCGGTCGGGAACCAGCCCCGGTCCACCGCGAGGTACTGGATCATCAGCAGCGCCAGCCAGAACCCGGGCGCGGCCACCCCGATCAGCGAGACGACCCGGATGACCTGGTCCGGGATCCGGTCCCGGTACACGGCCGCCGTGACCCCGCCGGCCAGCGCCAGCACCACCGCGACGGCGAGGCCGAGGAAGGCCAGCTGGAGGGTGAGCGGCAGCGCGGTGGTGACCTGGTCGACGACCGGGGCGCGGGTGAGGGCGCTGGTGCCGAGGTCGCCGTGGAGGAGGGCGCCGACGAAGTGGACGTAGCGCACCGGCAGCGGGTCGAGCAGTCCGCTGCGCTCCCGGAAGTCGTGCAGCTGCCGCGGGGTGGGGTTCGCGCCCTGGAAGAACGCGGACGCCGGGTCGACGGCCGAGAAGCGCATCACCAGGAACACGAACAGCACGATCCCGAGCAGCAGCGGCACCAGCAGGGCGACACGGCGGAGCAGGATCCGTACGACGGCCGTCATGCCGTCAGACCCACTTGGCCTGGAGCAGGTTGATCCCCGGGTACGGCTGCGCCCTTATCCCGGTGAGCTTGCGCGGGTCCCAGGCGGTCATCAGCTCGTTGTGCACCACCGGGTACAGCACGGCCTGCTCGGCGACGACGTCGACGTAGTCCTGGATCATGGCCTTCTTCTTCGCCGGGTCCGGCTCCCGGGTCGCCCGGTCCATGTCCTCGAAGAGCTGCCGGGCCACGGGGTCGCCGGCCCACCGGGTGTACCCCATCCACAGGTTCTGCGGGCCGTAGTTGTAGTGCATGATCAGGTCGGCGTCCAGCCCGAACTGGTTGGGGTTCGAGGCCGCGGCGACGACCTGGTAGTCCTGCTTCTGGTCCATCTTGGTGAAGACGGCCGTGGTCTCCTGCGGCGCCAGGGTCGTCTCCACGCCGACCGCGTCCCAGGAGGCCTTGATGGTCGGCAGGCAGTCCACGATCCAACTGACGTTCACGGCAAGGATGTCGACCTTGAGACCGGTGACGCCCGCCGCCTTCAGCAGCACCTTCGCCCGCCGCGGATCGTAGTCGTAGACGGTCTTGGCCCGCCGGTGGGCCGGGTTGCCCTCGTTGAGGAACGAGGAGGCCGGCTTCCCGTGCCCCTTGAGGGCGACCCGCACCATCTTCTCGGTGTCGATGGCGTAGTGCAGCGCCTGCCGTACGCGCACATCGTCGAAGGGCTTGTGCTTCGTGTTGAACATCAGGAACAGGTTGTTCATCCCGGCGCCGCCCGCGACCGTCAGGCCGCCCTGCTCCAGCCTGGCGATATTGGCGTACGGGATGTTGTCCGCGATCTGCGCCCCGGCGCCGGAGCCGGAGATCCTCGCGACACGGGGAGCGGCGTCCACGATGGTCAGCCAGTTCATCCGCCTGAAGGCGGGCCTGCGGGGGCCGTTGTAGGCGGCGAACGCCTCGAAGGCGGTGTTGGACTTCGGGTGGTGCGCGGTCTGCCGGTACGGCCCCGAGCCCACGGCCAGCCCCTTGATGGCGTCGTCCCAGGCGCCGGGCTTCGCGAAGACGTGCCTCGGCATGATCTTGGCGAGGGTGAGCCGGGAAAGCCCTTCGGGGAAGGGGAACTTGAGTCTCAGCTCGACGGTCCGCGCGTCGGCTTTCTCCACACTGTCCAGCCAGCTCACGAAGAAGCCCTTGGCGAGCGTCGGGGTGCCCGGGTCGAGGATCCGGTCGAAGACGAACACGACGTCGTCGGCGGTGACCGGCTTGCCGTCGTGGAAGGTCGCGCCAGAGCGCAGCGTGAACCGCCAGGTGGTGGCGTTCGGGTCCGCGGGCACCTCGGTGCCGAGCGCCGGGTACGGCACCCGGGTGATCGGGTCGGTGTCCAGCAGCCCCTCGTAGACATGGTTGTTGGCGGCCATCGAGAACGCCGACGCCGTCTGCGTCGGATCCCAGCTGCCGTCGTTGCCGTACCCGATCACGGCGGTCAGTGTCCGGTTCCTGCCGCTGCCGCCGCTTCCGGTGTCGTTCGTGGACTGAGGTCCGGCCGAGCAGCCGGCCAGTGCGGACGGCAGCGCGGCGGCCGCGCCCAGCGCACCGGTGTACTTCAGGAACGACCGGCGGCGCGGGGCCGGTGCGTCGGGGGTCACGTCGTCGCGCACGGGTCCTCCAGCAAGTCGGTGGGGGGAGGGGGTGGGAGATACGACGTCCTACGTCCTACGTCCGGTCGGTAGCGCGACCATAAGAGGGGCTGTGGGGGTGGTCAAGACAGCGCACACGAATGGGCTAGCCGCCAGAGGTCGTACCCATGACGACCTGAAATGCCCGGATGCGGGCGTGAGTTGGGCCGATCGGGGGTCGGCGAGTGCGGCGGGTCAGGTCCGGTCGTTCCGGTCCGCCACCCGGCCCTCGACGACCAGGTTGCCGTCCGCGGTCAGCCGGGCCAGGGTGCCGGTGCGGTGGTAGCCGTCGGCGGTGAAGGCGCGGGCGTTGTGCTCGGGGGACCGGTAGTAGCCGCGCAGGGTGTACGGGCCGCGGGCGAGGAGTTCGCCGGTCTCGCCCGCGGGCGCGTCGATGCGGATCTCGTCGGCCGGGGAGACGGGCCGTCCCTGTGTCGTGAGCACCACGTCCAGCGGGTCGTCGGGACGGGTGGCGGTGAGCGGCCCCTCGGCCCTGCCGAACACCTGCTGGATCCGGCAGCCGAAGCCGGGCCCGACCCGTGCGGCGAGGCCGGGGTCGAGGCGGGCGCCGCCGATCTGCATCACCCGCAGCGAGCCCAGGCCGGCCGCGGCCCCGTCGAGGGCGTCCAGCCAGCGGGCGGCGAGGTCGGGCAGCACCGAGGTGACGGTCACCCGTTCCCGTGCGATCGCGTCGAAGGCGGCATCCGGCGCCGGGTCGTCGAGGAGCACGACGGTGCCGCCCACGGCCAGCGTGCCGAGGATGCCAGGGCCGCCGAGGGCGAGGGCGGACTCCGCGGGCAGCGCCGCCAGGCAGACGTCCTCGGGGCCGAGACCGAGCGGCTCGGCGGCGGCGCGCAGCTGGTAGGCGTAGTCGTCATGGGTGCGGCCGATGAGCCTCGGCGGCGCCGTCGTACCGCCCGACAGCTGGAAGAACGCCACGTCGGAGGCGTCCAGGCGGCGGTCCGGTACGGGCGCCTCGTCCAGGGTGTGCAGCGGGAAGGCCAGACAGCCTCCCGGCAGCACCGAGAAGCCGCCCGCCTGCTCGCCGGGCGCGGCGAGGGTGAAGATCCGCCGCAGCGACGTCGACCCGGCGGCGATCCGGGCGGCCGTCGCGGTGTGGTCGTGGCCGCGGTACACCGCCGGGCCGATATAGCCGACGGCCTCGGTCTCGGCGACCAGATGGGCGATCTCCGGTTCCCGGTGCGCGGTCGGGGCGAGCACCGGGACCGCCCCGGCGCGCATCAGAGCGAACAGCGCGACGACGAACTCGGGGGTGTTCGGCAGCTGCACCACGACCCGCTTGCCGGGCTCGATGCCGCGCAGCCGCAGCCCCGCGGCCATCCGGTTCACCCGCCGGTCCAGCTGGAAGTACGTCAGCCGGGTCGCGCCGTGCACGAGCGCGGTGCGCGGGCCGTGCGCGGCCGCCCAGTCGTGCAGCAGCTCGGGCAGGGGACGGCCCTGCCAGTAGCCGGCGCGGCGGTAGGCGAGAGCGGTGTCCTCGGGCCAGGGCGTGAAGCCGTTCGCTGCCATCCCTGCAACATATTGTCGATCCATGGATTCCGTAAAGCGGTTTGATCTTTCCGTCATGCGGAATCCCATGCCCCGGCATGCCGGAGGCCCGTGTGATCGTGGAAAGTCGCAGAGTGTAGAGGCGGAGCGTCACCCCGGATGTGCAAAGCGTGAAACTGGGAAAGGAGGGGGAGCAGGTGAAGGCGCCGCGCATGACCAGCGCGGCGCGCTGTGTGCCGAAGAGGCGGAGGAAAAGTTGAGGGAATTGCGGCCTGCCGTCGGCAGCCATGTGGTGGACACCCGTACCGGCAGGCTCGGCATCGTCATGGGGTACGAGGGGCCCTATGCGCAGCTGAGACCGTACGGCGGCGGCCGGGAGTGGGACGCCGAACCCGGTGCGCTGCGCAGCGCGACCGCCGCCGAACGGCTCAAGGCGGCGACCGCGCACGCCAACGCGCGCAGTCGCGGAGAAGCGCTCTGACCGTTCCCCCGCATGGGCGAGAATGGGTGCCATGAGTCTGTTCCGCGACGACGGCATCGTGCTGCGCACCCAGAAGCTGGGTGAGGCGGACCGGATCATCACGTTGCTCACGCGCGGTCACGGCCGGGTACGGGCCGTGGCGCGCGGGGTGCGGCGCACCAAGTCGAAGTTCGGGGCCCGGCTGGAGCCCTTCTCCCATGTCGACGTGCAGTTCTTCGCGCGGGGCAGCGAGCTGGTCGGGCGCGGGCTGCCGCTGTGCACACAGAGCGAGACCATCGCGCCCTACGGCGGCGGAATCGTGACCGACTACGCGCGCTACACCGCCGGGACGGCGATGCTGGAGACCGCCGAGCGGTTCACGGACCACGAGGGCGAGCCGGCCGTCCAGCAGTATCTGCTGCTGGTCGGCGCCCTGCGGACGCTGGCGCGCGGGGAGCACGCGCCGCACCTCGTCCTCGACGCCTTCCTGCTGCGCTCCCTCGCCGTCAACGGCTACGCGCCCAGTTTCGACGCCTGCGCCAGATGCGGCATGCCCGGCCCGAACCGCTTCTTCTCGGTCGCCTCGGGCGGCTCCGTCTGCGTCGACTGCCGGGCGCCCGGCAGCGTCGTACCCTCGCCGCAGACCCTGGTACTGCTCGGGGCGCTGCTTACGGGAGACTGGGAGACGGCGGACGCGTGCGAGGCGCGCTACGTCCGCGAGGGCAGCGGGCTGGTGTCCGCCTACCTGCACTGGCATCTGGAGCGCGGGCTGCGTTCGCTCCGGTATGTGGAAAAGACGTAGAGGGAGACGAGAAGCACATGGTCGTACGCGGGATCCTGGGGCGCCAGCGGCGCGAGTACAAGGCGCCGGAGCCGCATCCGTCCGGTGCCCGCGCGCCGAAGCTCCCCGGCGAGCTGGTGCCGAACCACGTGGCCATCGTCATGGACGGCAACGGCCGCTGGGCCAAGGAGCGCGGGCTGCCGCGCACCGAGGGCCACAAGGTCGGCGCCGAGCGCGTGCTGGACGTGCTGCAGGGCTCGATCGAGATCGGCGTCCGCAACATCTCCCTCTACGCCTTCTCCACCGAGAACTGGAAGCGCTCGCCCGACGAGGTCCGCTTCCTGATGAACTTCAACCGCGACTTCATCCGCAAGACCCGCGACCAGCTCGACGCGCTCGGCATCCGGGTGCGCTGGGTGGGCCGGATGCCCAAGCTGTGGAAGTCGGTCGCCAAGGAACTGCAGGTCGCCCAGGAGCAGACCAAGGGCAACGACCTGCTCACCCTGTACTTCTGCATGAACTACGGCGGCCGGGCCGAACTCGCCGACGCGGCCAAGGCGTTGGCCGAGGACGTGCGGGCGGGCCGCCTGGACCCGGCCAAGGTCAGCGAGAAGACCATCCAGAAGTACCTGTACTACCCCGACATGCCGGACGTGGACCTCTTCCTGCGCCCCAGCGGCGAGCAGCGCACCTCCAACTACCTGCTCTGGCAGAGCGCGTACGCCGAGATGGTCTTCCAGGACGTGCTGTGGCCCGACTTCGACCGCCGTGACCTGTGGCGGGCCTGCCTCGAATTCGCCTCCCGCGACCGGCGGTTCGGCGGCGCCGTCCCCAACGAGGAGCTGCTCGCCATGGAGGCCGCCATGAAGGGCGACGCCACCTCGTAGCCACCGGCGGTTCACCTGGGCCGCCGAGGATGTGGGACTCATGAGACGTCTCATGCCCGTCCTCGCCCTCGGCGCCCTGCTGCTCACCGCCCTGCCCGCGCACGCCGCCGACGACCCGGCGCACCGCGCGAGCTACGGCACCAAGGCCCCCTACCGGCCCGAGCAGAGCGCCGGCGCCTACCAGCGGCCCCCGGCCGGCTTCGAGCCCGTGTTCACCGAGAACGTCTCCCGGCACGGCTCGCGTGCGGCGACCGGCAGCGAGGACGCCGACCTGGTCCTCGCCCTGTGGGACAAGGCCCAGGCGCAGGGCCGACTCACCGGAAAGGGCGAGGAGTTCGGGCCGACGGTCCGTGCCCTGGCGGCCGCCATGGACAAGGTCGGCTACGGGAACCTCAGCGGGCGCGGCCGGCAGGAGATGCGGGACACCGCCACGCGCATGGAGCAGCGCCTGCCCACCCTGTTCGCGCGGATCGCCGACCAGGGCGAGAAGATCGACGTGGTCAGCTCCGGGCAGGGGCGGGCTGTGGACAGCGCGGGCGAGTTCACCGGCGCGCTGGCCGCCGCCGACCCCGCGCTGAAGCCGCTGATCGGGGCGACCCGCACCGACAAGGACCTGCTGTACTTCCACAAGGCGGCGGGCGGCGCGGCGTACCGCGACTACATCGCACACGACCAGCGCCTCAAGGACACCCTGAACTCGATCGAGGACCAGCCGACGACGCACGAGGCCGCGTACAGCGTGCTGCGCCGGCTGTTCGAGGAACCCTTCGTCGACCAGATCAGCGACAGCGACCAGGTCGGCGCCGCGCAGGCCGTCTACGACCTGTACGCGATCGCCCCCGCGATGAGCGAGGAGAGCCCCGACCCGGACGGCAAGGGCTGGGACATGGACCGCTTCATATCCCGCTCGGACGCGGCCTGGTTCGGCTACCTCGGGGACGCGGAGGACTTCTACGAGAAGGGCCCCGGCTTCTCCGACAGCGACATCACGTACAGGATGGCGGACGTCCTGCTGGACGACTTCTTCCGCCAGGTCGAGGCCAAGCGCGCCGGCACCAGCGACCTCGGCGCCGAACTGCGCTTCACCCACGCCGAGGAGATCATCCCGCTGGCCGCGCTGATGGGCCTGCCGGGCAGCACGGATCCGGCGACACCGGGCGAGCCGTACACCTACACCGGCAACCCCTGGCGCGGCGCGGCCGTGGCTCCCCTGGGCGCCAACATCCAGTGGGACGTGCACGAGAGGGACGGCCGCTATGTCGTCCGCATGCTCTACAACGAGAAGGAGACACCCTTCAAGGCGGGCTGCCGCCCGATCGAAGAGGGCAGCACCTTCTACGACCTCAATGAGCTGGAGCGCTGCTTCGGACGAGGCTGAGCTACGACTTCCCAGGGGCGCGGGGAACTGCGCGAGCAACCACAACGCACCCGCGCCCGGCAGCGATCCGCACCCCTACGGCGCTCAGCCGGCGGCGCAGTCCGCGCACGTGCCGAAGATCTCCACGGTGTGCGCCACATTGACGTAACCGTGCTCCGCCGCGATCGCCTCGGCCCATTTCTCCACCGCCGGGCCCTCCACCTCCACCGCCTTGCCGCAGGTGCGGCAGACCAGGTGGTGGTGGTGTTCGCCGGTGGAACAGCGGCGGTAGACGGACTCGCCGTCCGAGGTGCGCAGGACGTCGACCTCACCGGCGTCGGCGAGGGACTGGAGGGTGCGGTACACCGTCGTCAGCCCGACCGAGTCGCCCTTGTGCTTGAGCATGTCGTGCAGTTCCTGCGCGCTGCGGAACTCCTCGACCTCGTTCAGGGCCGCCGCCACGGCTGCACGCTGGCGGGTCGCGCGGCCCTTCACGGGCGGTCCAGCGGTCGTCACCGTTGTCTCCTCACGTCTCGCTTCTGCCCGGGCGGCCATTGTGCCAGCCCGGGCTGTCAGCAGTCAGACGCCGATCTTGTTCTCGGCCCCTCTCGCGGCCGGAATCGTGCACTCCGCCGGGTCCCCGGCCGGGTGCGCGGCGGCCGCCGCGCGGGCGCGTCGGCGGGCCAGCGGTGTGGCCAGCGCCGTCAGCGCGACGAACGCGGCGATGGTCAGCAGGACGATCGTCGCGCCGGGCGGAACGTCCTGGTAGTAGGAGGTGATCGTGCCGCTGACGGTCACGGCCACCCCGATCGCGACGGCGATCACGAAGGTCGCCGTGAAACTGCGGCTGAGCTGCTGCGCGGCCGCCACCGGCACCACCATCAGCGCGGACACCAGCAGCAGACCGACCACGCGCATGGCGACGGTCACGGTCACCGCCGCCGTCACGGCCGTCAGCAGGTTCAGCGCACGCACCGGCAGGCCGGTGACCCGAGCGAACTCCTCGTCCTGGCTGACCGCGAACAGCTGGCGGCGCAGGCCCAGGGTGACCAGCACCACGAACGCGGCCAGCAGGCAGATGGACAGGACGTCCGACGGCGACACCGTCGACAATGACCCGAACAGGTACGTCGTCAGGTTCGCGTTGGAGCCGGTCGGCGCCAGGTTGATGAACATCACGCCGCCGGCCATACCGCCGTAGAAGAGCATGGCGAGGGCGATGTCGCCGCGGGTCCTGCCGTACCAGCGGATCAGCTCCATCAGGACCGCGCCGAGCACGGAGACCGCGGTCGCCATCCACACGGGGGACGTCGACAGCAGGAAGCCCAGACCGACACCGGTCATCGCCACGTGTCCGATGCCGTCGCCCATCAGGGCCTGGCGGCGCTGGACCAGGTAGATGCCGACGGCGGGCGCCGTGATGCCGACCAGGACGGCGGCGAGCAGCGCCCGCTGCATGAAGGCGTAGTTCAGGAAGTCCATCAGCTCAGCAGTCCCGTGCGGATCGGTTCGGCGCCCGCGGGTGCGTGCGGGTGTACGTGGTCGTGGCCGGGCAGGGCATGCTGGCCGACGGCGCGCGGGGGCGGGCCGTCGTGCAGCACGCAGCCGTCGCGCAGGACGACCGCCCGGTCGATCAGGGGCTCCAGAGGCCCCAGTTCGTGCAGGACGAGCAGGACCGTCGTGCCCTGCTCGACCTGTTCGCGCAGCGTCCGCGCGAGGATCTCCTGGCTGGCCAGGTCGACGCCCGCCATCGGCTCGTCCATGATCAGCAGTTCGGGTTCGGCGACGAGGGCGCGGGCGATCAGGACGCGCTGGTGCTGGCCGCCGGACAGGGCGTCCACCGAGTCCCTGGCCCGGTCGGCCATGCCGACCAGCTCCAGGGCCCGGTGCACGGCCGCCCGGTCGGCCCGGCGGAAGACGCCGAAGCGGGTGCGGGACAACCGGCCGGACGAGACGATCTCGGTCACCGTCGCGGGTACGCCGCCCGCGGCCGTCGTCCGCTGCGGTACGTACCCCACGCGCGCCCAGTCGCGGAAGGCGCGGCGCGGGGTGCCGAACAGCTCGATCGTGCCGCCGCTTACCGGGACCTGGCCGATGATCGTGCGGATCGCCGTGGACTTGCCGGAGCCGTTGGCGCCGAGCAGGGCCACGACCTGGCCACGGCCGACGGTGAGGTCGATGCCGCGCAGCACGGGACGCGCGCCGAGTTCGGCGGTGACCCCGCGCAGGGCTATGACGGGCTCGCTGGTCATGTCTGTTCCCCTCACTTGGCGCCGAGCGCCTGCTGGAGTGCCTTGAGGTTGGCCTCCTGGACGGAGAAGTAGTCCTTGCCGCGGGACTTGGCCGTGATCCCCTCGATCGGGTCGAGGACATCGGTCTTCAGGCCCGCGTCGTTCGCGACGGTCTTCGCGGTCTTGTCGCTGACGAGCGTCTCGTAGAAGACGGTGGAGACACCGTCGGCCTTGGCCATGTCCTCCAGGTCCTTCACGCGCGCGGCGCTGGGCTCCGACTCGGGGTCGAGGCCGCTGATGGCCTCCTCGGTGAGGCCGTAGCGCTCGGCGAGGTAGCCGAAGGCGGCGTGGGTGGTGATGAAGACCTTGGTCCTCGTGGCCGCCAGGCCGTCCTTGAACCGGGTGTTCAGGTCGTTCAGCTGCTTGACCAGGGCCGCGGTGTTCTTCCTGTAGTCGGCCGCGTGCCCCGGGTCGGCCTTCTCGAAGGCCTTGCCGACCCCCTCGGCGACCTGGGCGTAGCGCACCGGGTCGAGCCAGATGTGCGGGTCCTTGCCCGCCGACTCCTCGTTCGGGTGGGAGTCGTGTGCGGCCGCGTGGCCGCCGACCTCGTTGCCGTGCTGCTCCAGCGTGGTCAGGGCGGCCGCGTCGATCTTCGTGCCGACCGGCGACTGGGCCACCGCGTTGTCGACGGAGGGCTGGAGGTTCTTCAGGTAGAGGACCGCGTCGGAGTCCTGGAGCAGACCGATCTGCTTGGGGCTGATCTCCAGGTCGTGCGGCTCCTGGCCGGGGGTGGTCAGACTGGTGACGTGGACGTGGTCCCCGCCGATCCGCTCGGCGAGGAAGGCCATGGGATAGAAGGACGCGACGACGTGGAACCTGCCGTCGGCCGCCGCCGCGCGGTCGCTGGAGCAGGCGGAGAGCGTGCCGATCCCGAGGGCGGTGGCCGCGGTGATCGCGGCGGCGGGTATGAGGCGTCGTCGTACGTTCATGACAGTCATTTTCAACAAACATGGAAACCGTTGTCAACAAGCCTCGTCAGGGGCCGTGAGCAGGGGGCCGATTTGGCCGTGGGGGAGCCTGCGCCGGTAACCTGAATCATTCGCAAGCTGGAAGCTTCTCGCTTCAACGCCCGCCGTCGTAATCGTCATGAAGAGAGCACCGTGGCCGCCGACAAGATCGACACCATCGTCAGCCTGAGCAAGCGCCGTGGCTTCGTTTTCCCGTGCAGTGAGATCTACGGCGGACAGCGTGCCGCCTGGGACTACGGACCGCTGGGTGTCGAGCTCAAGGAGAACATCAAGCGTCAGTGGTGGCGCTACATGGTGACGTCGCGCGAGGACGTGGTCGGTATCGACTCGTCCGTCATCCTGGCCTCCGAGGTCTGGGTCGCGTCCGGCCACGTCGCCACCTTCACGGACCCGCTGACCGAGTGCACCGCGTGTCACAAGCGGTTCCGCGCCGACCACCTGGAAGAGGCGTACGAGGAGAAGAAGGGGCACGCCCCGGCGAACGGCCTCGCCGACATCAACTGCCCCAACTGCGGCAACAAGGGCCAGTTCACCGAGCCCAAGCAGTTCTCGGGTCTGCTGTCGACGCACCTCGGCCCGACGCAGGACAGCGGCTCGATCGCCTACCTGCGCCCGGAGACCGCCCAGGGCATCTTCACCAACTTCGCCCAGGTGCAGACCACCTCGCGCCGCAAGCCGCCGTTCGGCATCGCCCAGATGGGCAAGTCCTTCCGCAACGAGATCACGCCCGGCAACTTCATCTTCCGCACCCGCGAGTTCGAGCAGATGGAGATGGAGTTCTTCGTCAAGCCGGGCGAGGACGAGACGTGGCAGGAGTACTGGATGGAGCAGCGCTGGAACTGGTACACCGGCCTGGGCCTGCGCACTGAGAACATGCGCTGGTACGAGCACCCGAAGGAGAAGCTCTCCCACTACTCCAAGCGCACCGCCGACATCGAGTACCGCTTCCAGTTCGGCGGCTCGGAGTGGGGCGAGCTGGAGGGTGTCGCGAACCGGACCGACTACGACCTCGGTGCGCACTCGAAGGCTTCGGGCCAGGACCTCTCCTACTTCGACCAGGAGGCCGGCGAGCGCTGGACGCCGTACGTCATCGAGCCGGCGGCGGGTGTCGGCCGCACCATGCTGGCCTTCCTGCTCGACGCCTACGTCGAGGACGAGGCGCCGAACGCCAAGGGCAAGATGGAGAAGCGCACGGTGCTGCGCCTCGACCACCGTCTGGCTCCGGTGAAGGTGGCCGTGCTACCGCTGTCCCGCAACCCCGAGCTGTCCCCGAAGGCCAAGGGCCTCGCCCAGGCGCTGCGCCAGAACTGGAACATCGAGTTCGACGACGCCGGCGCCATCGGCCGCCGCTACCGCCGCCAGGACGAGATCGGCACGCCGTACTGCGTGACCGTGGACTTCGACACGCTCGAGGACAACGCGGTGACCGTGCGCGAGCGTGACTCGATGAAGCAGGAGCGGGTGTCTCTCGACCAGATCGAGGGCTACCTGGCGCAGCGTCTCCTGGGCTGCTGAGGCCCGGGGCGCACCGGCTGTACTCCGCCCACCCACCCGCCGACCCCGCTCGGCCGGTGGGTGGGCCTTTTCATGCCCTCATTTCCCGCCCGACGTCACGATCACATACGCCGTCCTTGTCACGCGGCCGTGGTGGGAGACGATCGTCACCGGATAGCGGCCCGGCTTCAGACCGGTACGGAGGGTGCCGACACCGAAGTAGCGCGGGTCGTCACCGTCGGCGCCCTTGCTGGTGTCCCGGCCCAGGTGGACGGCGTGGACGAACGCCGGGGACGTGGCGGTCAGACGGGTCTCCTCGCCCGGGTCCGGGTACGCGTCGTGCCAGATGACCCCGACCCGCCCGCCGGCGCGGACCCTGATCTCGTGGCGGCCCTCGCCGGGGTAGCCCCCGCTCGGGTCGTAGAAGTCGGGGCCGTGCGGTTTGCCGAGGTAGTCGGGGTCGCCGGGACGGGCCGCCCTGACCTTCAGATGCCTCTCGGCGATGCGGTGGCCGTTCGGCCCGTACAGCTCGAAGGCGTAACTGCCGTCCGCCAGGCCGGGCTTGAGCGTCGGCACGGCCGAGAAGGCCCGGGGGTCGTAGTAGTCGATCACGTTGTCGTGGACGAGCCGCACAGGCCGGGGCAGTGCCGGGGACCGCACGGTGAAGTCGGTGCCGCGCTCGCCCGGGTACAGGTCGTCGAAGCGCAGCGCCACCGGCTCACCGGGCCGGGGCGCACGCCAGTCCGCGCCGACCGTGAACGACGGGCGTACGGAGCGGACGACCTGGATCCGGTCGGTGGCCACGGTGCGGCCCGCGATCGCGACCGACAGCGGGTACCAGCCGGGCCGGTCCGTCATGGCGAGCGGTGCCACCGCCTCGTAGGCGTGGTCGCCCTTGTCCCAGCGCAGCCGTACGGCTGTGCCGAACGCGCGCGACTCGGCGGTCACCGTGTCGTGTCCCTCGGCCCGGCCGACGCCGTCGAGCAGGAGGGAGACCAGCTGCCCGGGGCGGGCGTCGAGCTGGCCGTTCAGGATCAGGAGGGGCTTGCCGGGCTTGGCTACGGGGGCGATCGGAGTGCTCGCCGTGCTCACGCTGTGGTGCGCGGGCACGGCCGCACTCGGCTCGGCCCCGGTCGTGCCCGCCGAGGAGGCGCACCCGCACAGCGCGAGTCCGGCCGCTGCGACGCCCAGGGGTTTGGACCAGTTCATCGTGTTCCCCCACTTGTCGGTCACACGATGAGATGCCGGAATTGTGGTGCGGGTTGTCCGTGGAAGGTCAAGGTTTCCTGTTCTCGGCGACCCTGACAAAGTTGGAGTGACAGATATTGAAATCTGTCAGCTGTCATGGCAAGGTGAAGGCATGACGATGCGAACCCGAAACCTCGGAACCACCGGCCCCCGGACCTCCGCCCTCGGCCTCGGCTGCATGGGCATGTCCGCGCTCTACGGCGACGCCGACCGCGCGGAGTCCATCGCGACCGTCCACGCCGCCCTGGAGTCGGGCGTCACCCTGCTGGACACCGGTGACTTCTATGCCATGGGGCACAACGAGATGCTGCTCGGCGAGGCCCTGCGCACCGCCCCGGCGGCCCTCCGCGATCAGGCCCTGACCAGCGTGAAGTTCGGCGCCCTGCGCGACCCGGAGGGCAACTGGGTCGGCCACGACGGCCGCCCGGCCGCCGTGAAGAACTTCGCCGCCTACTCCCTGCAGCGCCTCGGTGTCGACCACATCGACGTCTACCGGATCGCCCGCCTCGACCCGGACGTGCCGATCGAGGAGACCGTAGGCGCGATCGCCGAACTGATCGAGAAGGGGTACGTCCGGCACGTCGGCCTCAGCGAGGTCGGCGCCGAGACCATCCGGCGGGCCGCCGCCACCGCCCCGATCGCCGACCTGCAGATCGAGTACTCGCTGATCAGCCGGGGCATCGAGCGGGACATCCTGCCGACCACCCGCGAGCTGGGTATCTCGGTCACGGCGTACGGTGTGCTCTCCCGCGGACTGATCTCCGGCCACTTCTCCCGCGACCGGCAGCTGGCCCCGACCGACTTCCGCGCCCACTCGCCCCGCTTCCAGGGCGAGAACCTCCAGCACAACCTGAACCTCGTCGAGGCCCTGCGCAAGATCGCCGAACAGAAGGGCGTGACGGTCGCGCAGATCGCCATCGCCTGGGTGCTGGCGCGCGGCGAGGACATCGTGCCGCTCGTCGGCGCCCGCACCCGCGAGCGGCTGACCGAGTCGCTCGGCGCGCTGGACGTCACCCTGGACGCGGCCGACCTGGCGGCGATCGAGGAGGCCGTACCGGCGGACGCGGCGGCCGGCGACCGCTACCCGAGCACGCAGATGGCGTCCCTGGACAGCGAGCGCTGAACCGGACGCCGGGTACGGTCTATGCCATGACACCGCCCACCGAGACCCTGACCTCCGAGCGCATCCTCGAAGCGACCGAGGAGGTGCTGCGCCGCCACGGCCCGGCCAAGGCCACCGTGGTGGACGTCGCCCGTGCGCTCGGCGTCAGCCATGGCAGTGTCTACCGCCACTTCCGCACCAAGGCGGCACTGCGCGGGGCGGTCACCAAGCGGTGGCTGGACCGTACGGCGGAGAAGCTCGCCGTGATCGTCACCGGGGACGGCACCCCCGAGGAGCGGCTGCGGGCCTGGCTCGCCGCCCTGTTCGAGGCCAAGCGGCACAAGGCGGGCGACGACCCCGAACTCTTCGCCACCTACACGGTGCTGGCCGGTGAGAACGGCACGGTGGTCGGCGAGCACATCGCCGACCTGACCGGACAGCTGACCCGCATCATCGCGACAGGGGCCGGGTCGGGCGCCTTCTTCGCACCCGACCCGGCCGCCGCGGCCCTGGCCGTCTTCCAGGCCACCGGCCGCTTCCATGACCCCTGTTACGCCCGGGAGTGGACCGCTCCCGGCGTCGACGAGGAGTTCTCGGCCGTCGTGGACCTGCTGGTGAGGGGGCTCAGCTCACCTTCACGGTGACCGTGTGCGAGTAGACCTTGGCCGCGCCTTTCACGGCCGCGACCCGCAGCGTCTCGGTGCCCTTGGTGTTGAGCCTGGCGAGGATCGAGTACGAGCTGCCCTTCTTGACCTTCGCCGTCGCCCTCAGGTTCGTCCACTTGCCGGACTTCATGTGCTGGAGCACCAGCGGAGTGCCGATCTTCAGGCCCTTGGTGCGCCCGCTGAACTTCACCGTCTGCCCGGTCTTCACCGCGGTCTTGTTGGCGTGCAGCGTGATCGAGGCCATACCGGTGGTCGGGCTGGCCAGCGTGCTGGTGGGGCTCGGGGGGCTGCTCACGGCGTAGGCTCCGGCCGTTCCGCCGGAGAGCAGCGCCACGGAGAGAGCGCCTGCGCACAGCGCGCGGCCGCAGCGATGGCGGAGTACCGAGGTCATGTGTGTCTCCTGTCGCTCGATGAACCTTTCCCAGGCTGGACCGACTCCGCGGAAGCGGCCACTCGAAAGGGTGAGAGCGCAGGTCACGTGCCCTGCGGAGGTCCGACGTCCTACCTCGACGGCTGCCGGTCCGCCGCCGGGTCGATCGTCGCCTGATGCGCCTCGGCCAGATGCTCCTCGGCCTTCAGCCACGGCAGGAACTGGGCGCCCCTGCGCCAGCCGCATGTGTCGCATCTGATGGTGCGCTGCACCCCCGTGCGCTGCACCCGTACGACATGCTCCCGGCCGTGCCGGTCCCAACGGCTGACCTTGCTCGTGCTGTTGCCCTGCGGCATGACGCCTCACGCCTCCTCAAGTCCGGCACACCCCGACCGGGACAGGAGTGTGCAGCAAGACGAACATCAACAGGGGGAGCTTCACGCGGAGTTGTCCAAGCCGTGGCCCGGGGCCCCTCCGGCGGCTCCTGTCGCAGCCGCGGGCACCGGCTTCGGGCTCAGCCGATGTGGCGGGGCAGGCGCAGGCTGAGCAGGCCGGTCAGGACGATCCCGGCCAGCTGCACCAGCAGCGTGGTGACCAGCGCGTCCCGCATGCCCAGGTGGGGGACGAGGGTGAGGAAGAGGGTGCCGAGCGTGGCCACGCCCAGGGCGAGCGCGGACTGCTGGGTGGTGACCATCACACCGCTGCCGACACCGGCCCGCGCGGACGGCACCTCGGACATCACGATCCGGAAGACGTTGGGCAGTTGGAGCGCCTGCCCGGCACCGGCCACCGCCGCGCCCGGCAGCAGCGAGCCGAAGTCCAGGTGCGGCCAGTCCCGCCACGCCGCCAGCACGATCAGCAGCACCCCCACGCCCTGGATCACCGAGCCCGCGGTGATGACCCGGGTGCCGTGACGCCCGATCAGCCGCGGCCCGGCGAGGGAGACGAACAGGAACGCCACGGCCATCGGCGCGAGCGCGAGTCCGGCCGGTACCGGACCGAGCCGGGCGCCCTGCTGCAGCGCCAGCGCGATCACGAACATGAACCCGCTGAAGCCGATGGAGAACGGCACGATCAGCACCAGACCGCGCCGCAGCGAGGCCAGCGCCAGCAGACTCGGCGGCACCAGCGGGGTCCGCCCCGCCCGGTCGGCCTGCCGCTCCACGGCCCAGAACGCGCCGGCGGCGAACGGGAACGCGGCCAGCGACAGCCACGTCCACAGCGGCCAGCCCGCCGCCCGGCCCTCGGTGAGCGGGGTGAGCAGCGTCAGCAGGGACACCGCGAGCAGAACCGTGCCGAGGCCGTCGACGGGCTCCGGATGCTGCGACCGGGTCTCGGGCACGAACCGCACGGCGAGGACCAACCCGACCACGACGACGGGCACGTTGACGAGGAACACCGACCGCCAGCCGGTGCCCGCGACATCGGCGGCGACGAGCACCCCGCCGAGTATCTGCCCGGCCACCATGGACAGTCCGGCCGTGGCGCCGTACAGGCTCATGGCCTTCGCGCGGCGTGCGCCGTGCGTCGCGGACTGGATGGTGGCGAGCACCTGCGGCAGCATCGCGGCGGCCGAGGCGCCCTGCGCGACCCGCGCCGCGACCAGGCTCCAGGCGCCGGGCGCCAGCCCGCAGGCCAGCGAGGTCAGCCCGAACGCGGCCATCCCGCCGAGGAACAGCCGGCGCCGGCCGAACAGGTCCCCGAGCCGCCCGCCGAGCACCAGCAGTACGGCGTAGGCGACGCCGTACCCGGCCACGACCAGCTCCAGCACGGCCTCGCCCGCACGGAGGTCGGCGCCGATGGCCGGCAGGGCGACGTTGACGATGAAGAAGTCGACCAGCGGCAGCGCCGCGGCCAGAAGAACGGTGAACAGTCCGAGCCCGCCCAGCTCGGGCGGTGCGGCCGTCGTACGGACGGCCCGGGTGGTGACGGTCTCACTCATGCCCTAGAGCCTGCGCCCCCGCTCAGGCTGGTACCAGAGTGTCCTGATCCTGGTAGAAGAAGTACCCGGCAACAGGATCAGCGTGACCGCCCGGACCTTCGTCGCATCCAGGCGGCAAGCAGAAAACCGCCCCCCAGCACACCGGCCCCCGCGGCGAGGCCCCACTGCGGGTGGGACGTGAGTCCATGCCGGACCTCGCCCGCGACCGACGGCTCCTCGGCTATCCAGAACCGCTGCGTTCTGACGTCGTGCCCGCCGTGGCTCACCACACGCGCCGTGGCGGAGCCGGGACGCGCCTCCGCGCGCAGGCGGGCCTTTCCGTGGTACTGGCGTCCGGACCAGGAGAGTTGAGCCGGCCGTTCGAAAGCGGGCGAGGACACCTCGACCTCGTCCTCGGGAGTGTTCCACTCGTCCAGCCACCAGATCTCGACCTCGCCACCCGGTCTCGCGGTGTCGACGGACAGGGAGGCCGACGGCGCGCTGCGGTCGGGTGGCGAGTCGTCGGCCGCGGCGGCCGAGGCCGTGGCGAGCACGAGACCGCAAGCGATGAGTGCTGAGCGGATGGCGCGGGGCACCTGGTGATCCCTTCCGAACGGCGATGTATTACCTTCACTTTATCCACTCCTTCCCTTGTCTTTGCATTGGAGTGGCGTTATCTACCGAAAGTGCACCACCAAAGCTGATGAAACATCCGATACTGTGGCGCGCCGCCGCCCTCGGCCTGGGCGCGTCCCTGCTGGCCGCTCCCGCCGCTGCCGCCCCCTCCGACACACCGTCACCATCCCCATCCGCCTCGGCGAGCCCGAGTCCGGGGCCGACCACGAGTCCGGGGCCGAGCGCGAGCATGAGTCCAAGTCCGAGTCCGAGCACAAGTCCGAGCACAAGTCCGAGCACAAGTCCGAGTACGAGCACGAGTCCGACTCCGAGCGCGAGCGCGAGCCCGGGCGGCAGCCTGCTCGGGATGTCGGACGAGGAGTACTACCGGAGCCTGGGCATCGACCCGACGCCACGGCCTCCGGCCCCGCTCGACCAGCAGGAGTTGAAGGAGGCCCGGGACCTCGAGGCCTACTGGACGCCCGAGCGGCTGCGCGACGCCCGCCCGGCGAACGACCCCGACGGACCGCGCCTGGGGGACACGCGGCAAGGCCCCGAGCCGAGGGCGGCGAGCCACTGGACGAACGGCTTCGACAACGTCGGCGTCTTCGTCTACACCGACGTCGACGGTTCGGAGAACCGGTTCTGCAGTGCCTCTGTGGTCGACTCCCCGACCATGAGCCTGGTCGTCTCGGCGGCCCACTGCCTCAGCGACAACGACCGGTTCAAGAACTTCGGGTTCGTCCCGAAGTACAACGACTCCGCCGACCCCAAGCCGTACGGCGTCTTCCGCGCCGAGAAGAACCGCGTCTACGTCGACAGGCGCTACCTCACCCAGGGTTCGGTGGCCGCCGATGACGTGGACTTCGCCTTCGTCAAGGTCAAGCGGAACGAGAAGAACCAGGTCCTGGCCACTGCCGTGGGCGGCGGGAACCGGCTGAAGCTGGTCGGCCCCGGCGACTTCGCGCAGAAGAACGCGCACCTGATCGGCTACCCCGGCGGGGCGAAGAGGCCCAGGGACTGCACCGCCGACACCAAGAAGTTCCGGGACAGGTTCGTACAGATCGACTGCGACGGCTACACCCCCGGCACCTCCGGGTCGCCGTTCCTGGCCAACTGGAACGGCCGGCGCGGTGAGGTGTTCGGCGTCATCGGCGGCTACCTGACCGGCGGCCACTCGGCGAACACCTCGTACTCGTCCCAGTTCGACGCCGACATCAACCGCCTGTACGTCCAGGCGAACAACGACTACGAGCCCGACCAGGGCTCCCACCTCGGCGGCGGCGGGACGTGGAAGCACGCCAAGGCCATCACCGCGGGCAGCTTCGACTCCGGGGCCGCCCTCTACAGCACCGAGGTCCGCAGAACCCCCGCACAGGACATGGTCGTTCTGTGGGACGACGGCGAACTGTCGCTCTACCCGAACGACGGCAGCGGCAACTACGCGTTCGAGAAGGACCACAGGCTCGTCGCCCCGAACAGCCTGTGGAAGTCCCACGCCAAGGCCGTCACCGCGGGCGACTTCACCGGCGGCAACGCCTACGACCTCATGGTGCTGTGGAGCGACGGCGAGATCTCCCTGTACCGGGACATCACCCGTGGCACCGGGTCGCTGGACGACGTGGAGGAGATCAAGCTCACCGGACCGAACAAGCTGTGGACCTACGCGACGGGTCTCGCCACCGGGGCGTTCGGCGGCGCCAACACCTGGCCGGACGACGTGGTGGTCACCTGGGTGGACGGCGAGACCAGCCTGTACTGGGACGTGGACCGGGGCGGCCTGAAGAAGGAGCAGAAGCTCGCCGACAAGGGCTCGGTGTTCAAGAACGCCCGCGCCGTCACCACCGGCGACTTCGGCGGAGCCGACAACAACGACCTGATGGTCCGCTGGGTCGATGGCGAACTGACCGTGTACAAGGACCTGGGCGTCAACCTTTTGCGGAGCGAGAACCAGGTGCTGGGGCCCAACGCCCTGTGGCGCGACCACGCGGCGGTGGTCGCGGCCGGGAGCTTCGGTGGCAACGACTGGCCCGATGACCTGGTCGTGCGCTGGTCGGACGGTGAAGTGACCATGTACGGGGACAGTTCGGCGAGCAGCCTCGGCCACGAGTACATGCTGGTACCCCCGGCCTGACCACCCACCGGGTCGGCACGGTGGCCCGCCGGGATCCGATCCCCGCGGGGCCACCGTCCCGCGCCGCCCAGACCGGTACCACAGCCCCCTGATCCTGGTAGAAGAACCACCTGGCAACAGGATGAGGGGGAAGGCACCCTGGATCCATGACGACGACGGCGACGACGGCCACGGCCCGCGAGACCGCCCCACCGCCGGCCCGGGGCTCGGAGATCCGGCGGAACGAGCTGGCCGCGTTCCTGCGCAGCCGCCGTGAGCGCATCAGCCCCGAGCAGGTGGGCCTGCCGCGCGGAGCCCGGCGCCGTACGCCCGGACTGCGCCGCGAGGAGGTCGCGCAGCTCTCCGCGGTCGGCGTCACCTGGTACACCTGGCTCGAGCAGGCCCGCGACATCCAGGTCTCCGTCCAGGTCCTGGACGCCCTCGCCCGCACCCTGATGCTGGACGCCAGCGAACGCGCCCATCTCTTCCAGCTGGCCGGCGCCACCGATCCGACGCCGGCCGCGAGGTGCCCGAGCGTCACCCCGGCCCTGCGCGAGATGCTGCGCCAGCTGGAGCCGATCCCGGCCTGCATCCAGAACAGCCGGTACGACATCCTCGCCTACAACCGCACCTACGGCCGCCTCTTCTGCGACCTGGACGCGCTGCCGCCCGAGGACCTCAACTCCATGCTGCTCGTCTACACGAACAAGGAGTGGGGGGAGTCGATCGTCCACCTCGCGGAGACCCAGCGCCTGATGGCGGCCCGGCTGCGCGCGTCCTTGGCCGGCCATCTCGGCGAGCCGGCCTGGAAGATGCTGGTGAAGCGGCTGGAGGCGGCATCCCCCAAGTTCCGTGAGAACTGGGAGCGTTACGAGGTGGTCGGCACCCGCTCCAAGACCAAGGAGTTCCGCAACGCCCATGTGGGCCGACTCACCGTGGAGCACACGGACCTGTGGCTGGGCCCCGACCCGGGCGCCCGCATGGTGACGTACACCCCGGCCGACGAGGAGTCCCGGGAGCGGCTGGAGAAACTGCACGCCCTCGCGCTCAGCAGCGCCTGACGCACCGGAACCTCTCGGCCGGAGCCTGCATCTACCTGTCCGCAGAGGCAGGGCGCCTCTACCTGGCGGGATGTCCTGATGGCGGGACGGGGAACGGTGCGGCGAAAAGCGGCGCGGCAAAAGGCAGCGGTGCTCATGCTCGGCCTCGCGGCACTGCTGGGGCTGACCGCCTGCGGTGGGGGCCAGGGCCACAGCCACGCCGCCGCGGCGCCGTCCGCCTGCGGATCACCGCAGCTGCGCTGGAAGTGGACCCGCCTGGCCGACAAGCCGTCAGGCGCACCCGCGGCCCTGCTCACTGCCACGAACACAAGCTCGAAGCCCTGCGCCTTCGACGGATACCCGCAGCTCCAGGTCTGGGTGGGCAAGGCGCAGGACGTGCAGTCGGAGCCGGGGAAGAAGGCCGAGCCGGTCCGGCTGGTGCTGGACCCGGGCCGCACGGCCGACTTCCCGCTCTTCTACCAGCCGTACGACGTCCCGCGCGGCAGCTGCTGGATCGCGGGCGACCTCAACGCGTCGAGCGGCGTGGTGCCGCCCCATCCCGCCAAGCGCGACTACGGATCCTTCGTGCACCTGACCGACACGAGCGGACACCGGCTGCCCGCCCAGGTCTGCAGCGACACCATCCAGATTCGCCCGCCCCACCTGCACTAGGGCCTGTCGTCACATTCCCGCCTGCCCCGCGGCGTCCGGCACGCACTCTCCCACTGCCTCAAGGGCGTGGGACCCCCGTCGACTCCCTCCTCCGCCTTGCAGCTGCACGCACCAGACGCCGCGGGGCCCGCCCTCCGGGCGGACGACGGGAATGTGACGACAGGCCTTAGGCCCGTCCGGAGGCTCCCGCCGGCTGGCGGATCTCCGCGGACTGAAGGGTCTCGGCCGCTCGTTCCGCGGTGCGGTGGGCCCAGCGGCCGCTGGTGAGGAGGCCGAGGAGGAGGACGGCCAGGCCGCAGGCGGTGAGGATCCACCAGCCGGGGCGGGCCGCCGAGACGAAGGTGTCGCGGTAGGAGGACGAGCCGATGCCGGAGGCCAGGACGGCGCCGACCACCGCGACACCGAGGGTCTGGCCCAGCTGCCTGCTCGTGGAGGCGACCGCGGCGGCGACGCCGGCCTGGGCGCGGGGCATGCCGGAGACGGCCGTGTTGGTGATCGGCGCGTTCACGAAACCGAAGCCGATACCGAAGGCGACGTAGCCGATGAGGAGGGTGGTGTTCGATGTCTCCGCGTCGAAGGCCGCGAAGAGGACACCGCTCGCCGTCATCGCCGTACCGGCCACCAGCAGGGGGAGGCGGGGGCCGCGGGTGCCCACCAGGCGGCCGGACAGGGGCGCGCACAGGAAGGTCGGCGCGGCCATCGGCAGCATCCACAGGCCCGCGTGCAGGGCGTCCAGGCCGCGGACGTTCTGCAGATAGAGCGTGGACAGGAAGAGGAAGCCGCCCAGTGCCGCGAACGCGCTGATCGCGATCACGGTGGCGCCGCTGAACGGAGCCGAGCGGAAGAAGCGCAGGTCGATGAGGGGTTCGGCGCGGCGGGGCTCGTACCGCAGCA
Source organism: Streptomyces sp. NPDC052101 (assembly GCF_040680235.1). Classification (NCBI taxonomy): domain Bacteria; kingdom Bacillati; phylum Actinomycetota; class Actinomycetes; order Kitasatosporales; family Streptomycetaceae; genus Streptomyces; species Streptomyces sp. NPDC052101. Next base: position 136,326 of record NZ_JBFAWH010000009.1, on the reverse strand, counting down.
GGCCGAGGAGGGCCACGAGAGCGATTACGGCGAAGGGCGCCACCGTGGTCGCGCCCGAGGCGGGCGCCTCGATGATCGCGTACGTCAGCGAGCCGAACAGGGCGATGACCAGGAGCTGGCCGATCGGGTCGGGGCGGCGGGCCTTGGGCGCGCGGGACTCGGGGACGAAGCGAAGGGTGAGGAGGAGGGCCGCGAGGCCCACCGGGAGGTTGATCCAGAAGATCGAGCGCCAGCTCACCGACTGGACGAGGAGACCGCCGACCAGCGGGCCCGCCGCCATGGATATGCCGACCACCGCGCCCCACACACCGATCGCGCGGGCCCGCTCACGGGCGTCCGTGAAGGTGTTGGTGATGATCGACATGGCGACCGGGTTGAGCATCGAGCCGCCGATCGCCTGCACCATGCGGAACACCACCAGCAGGGACAGGTTCGGCGCCAGCGAGCACAGCAGCGAGCCGATGGAGAAGATCACCAGCCCGGCCATGAAGACCCGTTTGCGGCCGATGCGGTCGGCGGTCGAGCCCGCGAGCATCAGCAGCGAGGCGAGGACCAGGGTGTAGGCGTCGATCGTCCACTGCAGACCGGAGGTGGTGGTGTGCAGATCGCGTTGCATCGACGGCAGTGCCACGTTCAGCACTGTGTTGTCCAAGCTCACGATCAGCAGGCTCATACAACAGATCGCGAGCACGAGCAGGCGGTGGCGATGGCTCAACTCGGGCATGGCTCTCAGCGTACGCCTCCTTAAATAGTGTGTCTAACTAATAGTGCCTCTAATTAATGTTCCTAATTAGTGCGCGCTACACGATCACTGTCCGAGTACCCGGGGCAGCCGCAGGCCCAGCATCCCCAGCCCCGCCAGTCCCACCGCCTGCACCGCCAGCACCACCGCCAGCGCCTCCCGCATGCCGAGCCGGGGCGCGAGGGACAGGAACAGCGAGCCGAGCGTCGCGACCCCGACGGCCAGACACGACTGCTGCAGCGTGGCCGCGAGCCCGCTGCCCACGCCCGCCAGCCGCGCCGGAATCGCCGCCAGCAGGATCCGGTAGTACAGGGGCAGCTGGAGGCCCTGACCCAGCCCGCACAGCACCAGGCCGGGGGAGAGGGCGAGCGGACTCAGACGCGGCCACGGGCCGAGCAGCGCGGTCGCCGTCACCGTCGCCAGTCCCGCGATGTGCAGCACCGCCGCCAGCGTCACCGCCCGACCGCCGAACCGCCGTACGGCACGCGGCGCCAGCATCGACGCCGCGAACTGCGCCGCCCCCATCGGCACCAGCGTCAGGCCCGCCCCCAACGCCCCGTAGCCGAGGCCCTGTTGCAGCGTCACCGCGCTCACGAACATCCAGCCCGCGAAGCCGATGAACACCGGCAGGCCGAGCAGCAGGCCCCGGCGGACCTCCGGGGCGGCCAGCAGAGACGGCGGCAGCAGCGGACCGGCGCCGGCCCGCTCCGCCCGCAGCTCCACCCGGTAGAACCCGGCTGCGCACACCGGCGCCGCACACAGCAGCAGCACCGACCACAGCGGCCAGCCCGCCGCCCGGCCCTCGGTCAGCGGCAGCAGCAGCGCCGTCAGCGTCGCCGCCAGCAGCGCCGTACCGGCGAGGTCACCGCGCGCGGGCCGCTCGACCCGGCTGTCCGGCACCGCCCGCACCGCACAGACCAGGGCGGCCAAGGCCACCGGCACGTTCACCAGGAACACCGCACGCCAGCCGGTGCCCGCCGGGTCGGCGGCCACCAGCACCCCGCCCAGTACCTGACCGAGCACGACGGACACCCCGCCGACCGAGCCGTACAGGGCCACCGCGCGGGCCCGCCGCTCCCCGGACGTCGTCGCGTGGATGGTGGCCAGCACCTGCGGCAGCAGCGCCGCCGACGCGGCACCCTGCGCGACGCGCGCCGCCACCAGCCACCCGGCGCTCGGCGCCAGCCCGCAGGCCAGCGAGGTCACACCGAAACCCGCCACACCCCACAGGAACAGCCGCCGCCGGCCATGGCCGTCGCCGAGCCGGCCGCCGAGCACGAGCAGCACCGCGTACGCCACCGCGTACCCGGCCACCACCATCTCCAGCGTGGCCGCGGAAGCGTGCAGATCATGCTCGATCGTCGGCAGCGCGACATTGACAATAAAGAAGTCGATCATCGGGAGCGCGGTCCCGAGCAGCAGGGTCAGCAGGCCGAGGGGGGTCAGGCCGCGGGGCGGGGCCTGGGTCCGGAGCGAGGTCGTCGTCGTGGTCACGCCCCGACTCTGGGGCAGCTCCCAGCCGGGTACCAGGCGGTGCTCATCCAGGTACCGGCACCAACTGGAACCGGGGTGCGACGAAACGGCACCCTTGGACCATGAGCATCGCAGCGCCGGAACACCGCACGGACCAGCCGGTGGCGACAGGGCCCCGGGCGCAGCACATCCGGCGCCGGGAACTGGCCGCCTTCCTGCGCAGCCGCCGCGAGCGCGTCACCCCCGAGCAGGTCGGCCTGGTGCGCGGCCCGCGCCGCCGTACCCCGGGGCTGCGCCGCGAGGAGGTCGCCCAGCTCTCCGCGGTCGGCGTCACCTGGTACACGTGGATCGAGCAGGCCCGCGCCACCCATGTCTCCGCCCAGGTGCTGGACGCCGTCGCCCGCGCCCTGCTCATGGACCCCACCGAGCGCGCCCACCTCTTCGCCCTCGCCGGAACCACCGACCCGCGCATCGACCCCGAGTGCCCGGTCGCCTCCACATCCGCGCGGAAGATCGTCGAACGGCTGGCGCCCTACCCGGCCTCCCTGCAGAACGCCCGGTACGACGTCCTCGCCGCCAACCGCCCCTTCGCCCAGGTCTTCGGCGACCCGGCCGAGCTGCCCCCGGCCGAGCGGAACTGCCTGTGGCTGCTGACCACCAGCGAGCGCTGGAAGCGGGACTTCGTCGACCGGGACGAGATGCTGCGGGACCTGATCGCCAAGTACCGGGCGGCCATGGCCGAGCATGTGGCCGAGCCCGCGTGGAAGGAGCGGCTTCAGGGGCTGCTGGCGGTCTCCGAGGAGTTCCGCGAGCTGTGGGAGCAGCACGAGGTCGCGCCGATGTCCCCGCACGTCAAGCGGTACCGGCACCCGGTGGTCGGCCTGCTCCGCCTGGAGCACCGCAACATGTGGCTGGCCCCGCAGCCACCGGCCCACCGCGTGGTCGCGTACATCCCCGCCGACGAGGAGAGCGAGGAGCGGCTGGAGAGGCTGGCGGAGCTGGCGGACGGGTGAGGGGCCGAGTGAGGGACAATGGGTCCTTGCCCAGTGTCCCTGCGTCGTACATCCGTACCGGAGCCCTGTGATGTCCCACCCGCTGTCCATCGGCCCGCACGCCGTCGCGCCGCCCGTCGTGCTCGCACCCATGGCGGGGATCACCAACGCGCCCTTCCGCACCCTGTGCCGGGAGTTCAGCGGCGGCAAGGGCCTGTTCGTCAGCGAGATGATCACCACCCGGGCGCTGGTCGAGCGCAACGAGAAGACCATGCAGCTGATCAGGTTCGACGCGAGCGAGCAGCCGCGTTCGATCCAGCTGTACGGCGTCGACCCGGCGACCGTCGGCAAGGCCGTCCGCATGATCGCGGAGGAGGACCTGGCCGACCACATCGACCTGAACTTCGGCTGCCCGGTCCCGAAGGTCACGCGGAAGGGCGGCGGCTCGGCCCTCCCCTACAAGCGGAACCTGCTGCGCGCGATCCTGCGCGAGGCGGTGAGCGGCGCCGGTGACCTCCCCGTCACGATGAAGATGCGCAAGGGCATCGACGACGATCACATCACCTACCTCGACGCCGGCCGCATCGCCGTCGAGGAGGGCGTCACGGCCATCGCCCTGCACGGCCGCACGACCGCCCAGCACTACGGCGGCACCGCCGACTGGGACGCCATCGCCCGCCTCAAGGAGCACGTCCCGGAGATCCCCGTGCTCGGCAACGGCGACATCTGGTCGGCCGAGGACGCGCTGCGGATGGTGCGCGAGACCGGCTGCGACGGAGTGGTCGTGGGCCGGGGCTGCCTGGGCCGGCCGTGGCTGTTCGCGGACCTGGTCGCCGCCTTCGAGGGGCGCGCCGCGGATCTGGCCCGGCCGTCGCTGCGGGAGGTGGCCGACGTCATGGTCCGGCACGCCCGTCTGCTCGGCGAGTGGATCGGCGACGAGTCCAAGGGCGTGATCGACTTCCGCAAGCACGTCGCCTGGTACCTGAAGGGCTTCGCGGTCGGCTCCGAGATGCGGGGGCGACTCGCGATCACGTCCTCACTCCAGGAGCTGCGGTCCGGCCTGGACGAACTGGACCTCGACCAGCCCTGGCCCGCCGGCGCCGACGGCCCGCGCGGCCGTACGTCCGGCAACAACCGGGTGGTGCTGCCGGACGGCTGGCTGAAGGACCCCTACGACTGCGCGGGCGTGAGCGAGGACGCGGAACTGGACACGTCGGGCGGCTGATCAGCCCTTCTTGGGGTGCGGCGTCGAGCCGTACGCCGTCAGGAAGCGGTCCCGGAACGCGCTCATCTTCCAGACCGGCGCGTTGTGGGCGGGACGCAGGCCGTCGGTCCAGCCCCAGCTGTCGATCTTGCCGAGGACCTTCGGGTCCTTGGCGACGATCGAGATCGGGACGTCACGGCTGGCGTGGTTGCCGCTGGCGTGGGCGTTCGGCTGGTGGTCGCCGAGGAAGACCAGCACGGTGTTCTCGTTGCCGTAGCGCTCCAGCCACTCGGTCAGCGCCGTCACCGTGTACTGGACGGACTTGCCGTACTCCTCCTTGGTGTGCGTGTCGTCGGTGAGGGTGTAGGTGGACGGGTGGCCCGCCTTCTCGATGGAGTCGAAGACCGAGCCGTCGCCCAGCTGGTTCCAGGGGACCATCTTGGGGATCGGCGCCCACGGAGTGTGGCTGGAGGTGAGGATGAGCAGCGACATCCGCGCCTTGCCGTCGGCGGGCTTCTTGCTGTGCACCCGGTCCTGGTACTGCTGCAGCGTGTACTGGTCCGGCATGGTCGACCAGCTGAACTTCGGTCCCTTGTAACCGAGTTCGAAAGCGTTGTAGACCTTGTCGAGGCCGTACCAGCTCTGCTCCGGCCACGCCTTCTGCACACCCGGCATGACGCCGACGGTGTCGAAGGCGCCGGTCCTCTTGAACGCGTCGGTCAGACTCATGTGGTCGCTCGCCATGACCGTGCGGTAGCGCTGCTGGTTGCTGATCCACAGGCCCGACATGGTGGTGGAGTGGCCGAGCCAGCTGCTGCCGCCGTAGGTCGCCGAGGTCAGCCAGCCGCTCTTGGCATGGAAACCGGCCTTGGCCAGGGCCTTCGTACGGGCATCCAGCGTGCTGTCCACACCGGGCGCCATGATCGGGTCCTCGACCGCGCTCCGGCCGTAGCTCTCGATGAACGTGAAGATCATGTCCTTGCCCCGCAGATCCGGGACCAGCTGGCTGCCCGGGGTGTTCCCGAAGGCGTCCACCCTGGCCACCTTCCGGAACTCCGCCTCGTCCTTGAGCGTGGCCGAGACCAGATGGGCCTGGGCCTTCAGCGCGGTGGCGGTGCTGTCGGAGGCGAGCGGTACGCCGAACACCTGGAGGCCGAGCGAGGAGCAGGTGATCCAGACGACCCCGGCCACCAGCGTGCCCCGCGTCGCGATGCCGGTGTGCCGGGCGAGCAGATTGCTCAGCCGGATCACGGACAGCGCCAGCAGCACGAAGAGCAGCAGCACGAGGGTGATCAGACCGGCGACGGCGACCAGGGTCCGCGTACGGCCGAGCGAGTCCTCCAGATACGACTCCGCGTCACCGAACAGGCTCCAGTCGAGAACGACGTTGAAGCCCCGGCCGAGGTACTGCTTGAAGCCCATGTCGAGCGCGTTCAGCACGGTCATCGCCGCCAGCGCGACCCCGGACACGGCAGCCAGCGCCACCCGCGGCCGGCGCGGCAGAGCGATCATCACGGCCGCCCCGATCACGGCCTCCGCCGGTATCCGCAGAAACTGCGAAGGCTCCAGCTGCACCACGGAGTTCGGCATCACCAGCGCGGCGACGACCAGGACGGCGGCGACCACGGTGACCGTGACGGACATGGCCCGGGCGACCGCGGGATACCGCTCCCGCCAGCGCCGCGTATACGTCCGCCAGGCGATCCAAGGACGCCGGAGCCAGGCGGTCCACGGGCGCCGGGGGGCGGCCGGCACCGGTATGGAGTCGGGAGCCGACTCCTCCGGCACAGCCTCCTCGGCTGCCCCCGCGGCTGATTCGCGCATGCTCATGTCCTGGGACAACCCGGCGTCCTTCCCTACGAGACCCGTGACGCCGTCGAGTACGGCCGTTCCCCGACCCCTGTTCACAGCACTGGGCAAACACCGGGCAAATATCGCGCTTTCAGGGGCGCGGGGCTGTGTCGATATGCGGCTCCGCCGCGATGGGGGTCCCCCCGGTTCGAGCGAAGCCGAGAATTGGGGGAGCGACCAGCCACAACGGACCCGCAGCGGACAACGGCGCTACACACCCCCTATCGCTGAAAGCAGCGCGAGCGGCACCGCGGCCGACCGGGACTCCCGCACACACGCATGCGGATACGGCACCGGCTCCGGATGCGTGTCCCTCCCGTACCCGGCCAGCACCTCCGGCAGTCGATGCCCCGCCACCGTCGCCGCGTCGATCAGCGAACGCGCCACCGCCCGGGCCTCGTCATGCAGCCCGTACCGCGCGAGCCCCAACGTGATCAGCGCGTTGTCGTGCGGCCACACGGAACCCCGGTGGTACGACAGCGGGTGGTACGCCGGCTGTCCCGCGGCCAGCGTCCGCACGCCCCAGCCGGAGAAGAAGTCCGGCTCCACCAGCCGTCGGCCCACCACCTCGCCGTACTCCTTGTCCAGCAGCCCGGACCAGAGCAGATGCCCGGCGTCGGAGGCCAGCGCGTCGATCTGGCGGCCCTCGCCGTCCAGCGCGAGCGCCGGGAAGGAGTGCTCCCGCATCCAGAAGTCCCGCTGGAACCGGTCCCGCAGATCGGCGGCCGCCTGCTCCAGCAGCGCCCCGTACGTCTCGTCGCCCCACACCGTGCGCGCCAGCCACGCCGTGCGGCGCAGCGCGTCGTACGCGTAGCCCTGCGCGCCCGCCGCCATGACCGCGCCGGTGGGCCGGGTGCCGTCGGCGCAGCAGATTGCGCCGGGGGAGTCCTTCCAGTTCTGGTTGGCGAGGCCGCCCTCGTCGGCGCGGTAGACGAGGTAGCCGCGGGTGGTCAGTCCGCCGTGGTCGAGCATCCAGGCGACGGCGGCCCGCGCATGCCGCTCCAGGCGTCGGGCCAGCTCCGCGTCCCCGGTCCGCTCGACGTACGTGCCGAGCAGGATCAGGAACAGCGGGGTCGCGTCCACCGAGCCGTAGTACCGGCCGAACGGCACCTGCCCGAAGTGCGCCAGCTCGCCGTGCCGCACCTCGTGCACGATCTTGCCGGGCTGGGCGACCGGGGACACACCGGCGCCGCTCGCCTGGGTCGCGGCGAGCGCGGGAAGCGTGGCGGCGGCCAGTTCCGGGCGATACGGCAGCGCGAACAGGGAGGTGAGCAGGGCGTCGCGGGCGAGGAGGGTGAGGAACCAGGGGGCTCCGCCGGCCGGGACGCGCAGTTCCTCGCCGTCCGGTCCGGTGGCCGGCACCTGGAGCGCGGCCAGGTCGGCGAGGCCCCGCGCGCAGGCGGCCGCCAGCTCCGGCCAGCCGGTCGGGAAGGCCACGCCCTCCATGAACTCCCCTTCCATGGCGATGAGTTGCTCGCGCACGGAGGCGGGGTCGCGGGGCACGCGCAGAGCCCGTTTCTCGCCGTGCGGGCGGGCGATCACACGGAGCAGCAGCTCGGTCGTGCCGTGCGGGGCCAGGCCGAGGGTCCACACCAGGCGGCGGGCACCGGTACCGGTCTCCTCCACGGCGTCGGGAGCGGGGTCGGCCGTGATGGTCGTACACGCATGCCACTCGGCGCGCCGGTAGGTGAACTCGATGCCGTCGTCGAGGACTTCACGGGAGCGTACGGCGCCGGGCTTGGCGTAGGTGCGGTGGTCGGAGCGGAGTTCGAACTGGTCGGTGAAGTCGGCGTCGGCGGTGATGGCGAGCCGGACCGTGGTCGGCTCCGGGCGGTTGCTGGTCACCCGCAGCGACTCCACGAACGAGCTGTCGCCCACGGCCTGCCGGCGGAAGAGGGTGTGCGCCGCGGGCTCCTGCCGGCCGCCGCGCGGCACCAGCACACAGCGGGCCGCGTCACCTTCGGTGACCGGGGTGAGTACCTCGGGTACGGCGCCGTCGACGGTGAGCTGCCAGCGGCTGAGGTGCCGGGCGTCCCGTACGAACAACCCGTCCGGGGAGCCGCCGCCCCGGACACCGCTGATGTCGCCCCTGTCGCCCACGGCGGCGAACGTCGCCCCGTGCACGAGCAGATGATGCCGGTCGGTCATCCCCGGTCTCCTCCTTCGTCACTCCTGTCGAACGTGCCGGTGGCCGCCTTGGACACGCCCTCGCCGGGCCGCTTGGGAAGGTCTTTGTGCGGCTCTTGCCGCAGCTCGTGGCGCATGTCGCGGTGCCTGCCGCGGTGCCTTTCCCGGTGCGGCCGGTGGTGCAGGTCGAGGGCGAGCGCGGCGGTCCAGCCGAAGCCGGTCGCGCCGCAGGCCTCGCCGGTGTACGGGTCGACGTACTCCGCGAAACCGGTGTCCTCGGCGAGGCGCAGCACGGCCGCGCGCAGCGCGTCGGCCCGCGCCCGCTCGCCGTGCACGCGCAGGCCCCGCTCCAGCAGCCAGCTGGTGTTGAACCAGGCCGGCCCGCGCCAGTACCGGTGCGGGTCGAAGGCCTCGCCGAGGAGGTCGTAGCTGGGGACGAGCCGGGTGCGGTCACCGAGCCCGAAGTGCGGCCCGCACAGCGTGCGCACCAGCGCGGCGGCGACCTCGCGCGGCAGCCCGGGAAGGATGAGCGGCACGAGCCCGGAGACCCCTCGCTCACGGATCAGACCAGAGACATCCCGGCCGGGGGCCGGGCTGGAGATGCCCTGACCCGGGGCTGGCTCGAAGCCACCTCGCTCGCGGGCCGGTCCGGGGTGGCCTTGTTCGCGGGGCGGTCCGGGGTGGCCTGGTCCGGGGTGCGGTCCGGAGCGGCCTTGCTCGCGGGTCGGTCCGGAGGCGCTGCGGTCGCTGTTCCTCCCGGAGGCGCCCTGTTCGTGTGGTGGCCGGGAGATGCTGTGCCCGCTGGTGGGTCCGGAGATGCCTTGTTCGTGGGTTGGCTGGGAGGTGCTCTGCCCGCCGGTGGGCTTGGAGGCACCCTGTTCGTTCGTCGGCCCGTAGGCGCTCTGCCCGCCGGTCGGCCCGTAGGCGCTCTGCCCGCGCGTCGGTCCGGATGCGCCCTGTTCACGGGCCGGTCCGGATGTGCCCCGTTCGCCCGGCGGCCCCCCGGCGCGCAGATCACGGCACAGGAACATGCCCGACGCCGGGTCCCACAGCCGTTCCACCAGTGCCGCCGTCAGTCGTTCGGCGCGGGCGTGCCGGGCGGTGCCGGTCGCGCCCAGTTCGACGGCGATGCGGGCCAGCGCGTGCTCGGAGGCGATGAGCAGGGCGTTGAAGGCGGGGTCCTCGACGGCGAACTCCCCACCCCCGTCGGCGTATCCGGCGTCCCGGTAGTCGGCGGCCAGCCGCACATACCGCCCGTAGTCCAGATCCGTCGGCCGGTCCTCGGGTGCGCCGTGGGCGAGGTCGGCGCGGCGGAAGGAGCGGGCCGGGGCCGGGGTGATCCGGGCGAGCGGGGCGTCCCAGCAGGGGCTGTTGTCCATGCCCTGCTCCCAGGGATGGACGACCGACACCAGCCCCGCGCCGCCCAGGTCCCGGCGGTGCAGCAGATACCGGTGCCAGGCGGCCAGCCGCGGGTACACCCGGGCCAGGAAGCCGCGCGCCCGGGACAGTCCGGGGTCGGCGCGGTGCACCAGCCAGGCCGCGAGCGCGTGCACCGGTGGCTGCACGATGCCCGAGGTCTGTACGGTGCGCGGGGCGCCCGCGGGGCGGCCGGCGGTGGCGGAGCGCCAGAAGTCGGGGCTCGGGAAGTAGGCGTCGAGCGGTACGGAGGGGTTGAAGACGATGTGCGGGATCCGCCCGTCGGCCCACTGGGCGGCCAGCAGCGTCTCCAGCTCGGTCTGGGCCCGCTGCGGCGACACGTGCCGGAGGCCGATCGCGATGAACGCCGAGTCCCAGGACCACTGGTGCGGATACAGGTTCCGGGAGGGGACGGTCGAGCTGCCCGTCCAGTTCGCTTCGAGCACCCGGGCCGCCCTGACCTGCAAAGGCGCGCCGGAAGCCGGGGGATCGTATGCGATCTCGTATTGCGCGGGACGGGCAGTGAGCTGCGTGCTGCGATCCACTCGGGGCTCCCCGAAGACGAAGACGCCCGGCCGGACGGACCGGGTTCGGTTGTCATGACCGTAGAGTTACGTCTATTTAACACGCAAAACTCACTATGTAATGCAGAGTTGGGAAACACAAGGGGGTGCGCATGACCGAACGTCAGGGGAGGGCCGCCAGACGGGGCGGCCAGGCCGGCGCCGGAGAGCTGCTGGAACTGGTGCGCAGCGGACGGGCCGTGACGCGCGGTGCGCTCCAGCAGGTCACCGGACTGTCCCGGGCGACCGTCGGCCAGCGGCTGGACCGGCTGTTCCGGGCCGGATGGGTGCGTGAGGGCGCCGGCGGCCCGGTCGGCTCGCCGCTCGGCGGCCGCCCCTCCATCACCCTGGAGTTCGATGACCGCCACGCGGTCGTCCTCGTCGCCGACCTGGACACCCGGCACGCCCGAGCGGCCGTCCTCGGCCTGACCGGCGAGATCCTCGGCGAGCACTCGGGGACCCTGGTCGTCGAGGACGGCCCCGAGGCCGTGCTCGGCGAACTCGGCCACTGGTTCGCCCGGTTGCTGGAGAAGACCGGGCGTCCGGCGGCGGACGTCTGCGGCATCGGGATCGCCGTGCCCGGCCCGGTGGACACCGGGACCGGCCGGGTGGTGCAGCCGCCGATGATGGCCGGCTGGGACGGCTACGGCATAAGGGGCCGCCTCTCCCGCGCCTTCACCGAGCACACCGGCGCGCCCCGCGTCCCGGTCCTGGTGGACAACGACGCCAACCTCATGGCCTACGGCGAACAGCGCGCCGGACACCCCGACTGCACGGCCTTCGTCCTGGTCAAGGTGTCCACGGGCATCGGCGCCGGGGTGGTCGTGGACGGTGCGATCTACCGGGGGATCGACGGCGGCGCGGGCGACATCGGACACATCCGGGTCGGCGCGGACGCGCTGTGCCGCTGCGGCTCGTACGGCTGTCTGGCCGCCGTCGCGAGCGGGGGCGCCGTGGCCCGGCGGCTGGCGGAGAGCGGGGTGCCGGCCGCCTCCGGCTCGGACGTACGGGACCTGCTGGCCGCCGGTCATCCCGAGGCGACGGCGCTGGCCCGCGAGGCCGGGCGCCGGGTCGGTGATGTGCTGGCGACGGTCGTGACCCTGCTCAACCCGGGCGTGCTGATGATCGCGGGCGACCTCGCCGGGACGCCGTTCCTCACCGGCGTGCGCGAGCTGCTCTACCAGCGGGCGCTGCCGCGCTCCACGGCCCACCTGGACGTCGTCACCTCGCGGCTGGGGGAGCGGGCCGCGCTCATCGGAGCGGGCGCACTGGTCGTGGAACACCTCTACGCGCCGGAGCGGATCGAGGAGCGGCTGCTGGCGCTGGGCGTCTGACGCCGATGTCGTCGCCCGCCCTTCGGCCGCTCATCGGCCGCGTTCGGCCGTGTGACGAGGGTGTTTCCGGCGCGGTGCCCCGTCTCGGGGACGGTCCGCATGGTGAAATCGGGCCCGCTGTGGCAGCGTGATTCTCGCCACCCTTGATAAGGGTTGCGCTCAGATGAGCAGATCATGGGCGACTGCACTTCTCCAAGGGGTGGCACCGAGTGCCACCCCTTGATCGTTCATCGATCGAACTCAGACGTGCATGGATCCCGCTCATCTGAGCGAAATCCCGCTCTTGGGATGGTGTTGCCTTCAAGAAGTGAAAACATCCGGGCGCTGTGGCTTGCCAAGCTTTGACTTTCGATCCGCTGGCGGACGAGTGGTTACAGGCGCATGACGCGCAAGTGGACGTACCCATGTGCCTTCGATCTGGGTATGTTCCTCGCCGTCAGGGCAGCCACCGTGGCCTCAAGGAGTCGAGACCCGTGTCGGAAAACAAAGACCCCCAGGCGGTGAAGTTCGTTTACGACTTCACCGAGGGAAACAAGGACCTCAAGGACCTCCTCGGCGGCAAGGGTGCCAACCTCGCCGAGATGACCAACCTCGGTCTGCCGGTCCCTCCCGGCTTCACCATCACCACCGAGGCCTGCAAGGTCTACCTGGAGAGCGGTGCGGAGCCCGCGGCACTGCGTGACGAGGTGAGTGCGCACCTCGACGCCCTGGAGTCCCGCATGGGCAAGAAGCTCGGCCAGCCCGACAACCCGCTGCTCGTCTCCGTCCGCTCCGGCGCGAAGTTCTCGATGCCCGGCATGATGGACACGGTCCTGAACATCGGACTGTCGGACAAGTCGGTGCAGGGCCTGGCCAAGCAGGCCGGCGACGACCGCTTCGCCTGGGACTCCTACCGCCGCCTCATCCAGATGTTCGGCAAGACCGTCCTCGGCGTCGACGGCGACCTCTTCGAGGAGGCTCTCGACAAGGCCAAGGAGGCCAAGAAGGTCACGGTCGACACCGACCTGGAGGCCGCCGACCTGAAGAAGCTGGTCACCACCTTCAAGAAGATCGTCAAGAAGGAGGCCGGGCGGGACTTCCCGCAGGACCCGCGCGAGCAGATGGACCTCGCCATCCACGCGGTCTTCGACTCGTGGAACGGCGACCGCGCGAAGCTGTACCGCCGCCAGGAGCGCATCCCCGGCGACCTCGGCACGGCCGTGAACATCTGCTCCATGGTCTTCGGCAACCTGGGCCCGGACTCCGGCACGGGCGTGGCGTTCACCCGCGACCCCGCATCGGGCCACCAGGGCGTCTACGGCGACTACCTGCAGAACGCCCAGGGCGAGGACGTGGTCGCGGGCATCCGCAACACCGTTCCGCTCGCGGAGCTGGAGACGATCGACAAGAAGTCGTACGACCAGCTGATGCAGATCATGGAGACGCTGGAGAACCACTACAAGGACCTCTGCGACATCGAGTTCACGATCGAGCGCGGTCAGCTGTGGATGCTCCAGACCCGGGTGGGCAAGCGCACGGCGGGTGCCGCCTTCCGTATCGCGACCCAGCTCGTCGACCAGGGCCTGATCGACGAGACGGAGGCCCTGCAGCGCGTCACCGGCGCGCAGCTGGCCCAGCTGATGTTCCCGCGCTTCGACGAGGACGCGAAGGTCGACAGGGTCGCGCGCGGCATCGCCGCCTCTCCTGGCGCCGCGGTGGGCAGGGCGGTCTTCGACTCCTACACGGCCGTGAAGTGGTCCCGCTCGGGCGAGAAGGTCATCCTGGTCCGCCGTGAGACCAACCCCGATGACCTCGACGGCATGATCGCGGCGGAAGGCATCCTCACGTCGCGCGGCGGCAAGACCTCCCACGCGGCCGTGGTCGCCCGGGGCATGGGCAAGACCTGTGTCTGCGGTGCGGAGGAGCTGGAGGTCGACACCAAGCGCCGCCGGATGACGGTCCCCGGCGGACACGTCGTGGAAGAGGGCGACCTGATCTCCATCGACGGTTCGAGCGGCAAGGTGTACCTCGGCGAGGTCCCGGTCGTCCCGTCCCCCGTGGTGGAGTACTTCGAGGGCCGGATGCACCCGGGCGCCGACGACGCCGACGAGCTGGTCGAGGCGGTCCACCGCATGATGGCCTTCGCCGACCGCAAGCGCCGCCTGCGCGTCCGCGCCAACGCGGACAACGCGGAAGACGCCCTGCGGGCCCGCCGCTTCGGCGCCCAGGGCATCGGCCTGTGCCGCACGGAGCACATGTTCCTCGGCGACCGCCGTGAGCTGGTCGAGCGCCTGATCCTGGCGGACACGCAGGAGGAGCGCGAGGAATCCCTGGAGGCGCTGCTGCCTCTCCAGAAGACGGACTTCGTGGAACTCTTCGAGGCGATGGACGGCCTCCCGGTGACGATCCGTCTCCTGGACCCGCCGCTGCACGAGTTCCTGCCGGACATCACGGAGCTGTCGGTCCGCGTGGCCCTGGCCGAGTCCCGCCAGGAGCCGCACGAGAACGAACTCCGCCTGCTCCAGGCGGTGCACCGCCTGCACGAGCAGAACCCGATGCTGGGCCTGCGCGGCGTACGCCTCGGCCTGGTCATCCCGGGTCTGTTCACCATGCAGGTCCGAGCGATCGCCGAGGCGGCGGCGGAACGCAAGTCCGCCAAGGGCGACCCGCGCGCGGAGATCATGATCCCGCTCGTGGGCACGGTCCAGGAGCTGGAGATCGTCCGCGAGGAGGCCGACAAGGTCATCGCGGAGGTGGAGGCGGCGACCGGTACGTCGCTCAAGCTGGCGATCGGCACGATGATCGAGCTGCCGCGCGCCGCCCTCACGGCGGGCCAGATCGCGGAGGCGGCGGAGTTCTTCTCCTTCGGCACGAACGACCTGACGCAGACGGTGTGGGGCTTCAGCCGCGACGACGTCGAAGCCTCCTTCTTCACGGCGTACCTGGAGAAGGGCATCTTCGGCGTGTCTCCCTTCGAGACGATCGACAAGGACGGCGTCGGCTCCCTGGTGAAGCTGGCGGCGGAGGCGGGCCGGCGTACCCGCCCCGACCTGAAGCTCGGCGTCTGCGGCGAGCACGGCGGTGACCCGGAGTCGGTGCACTTCTTCCACGAGGTGGGCCTGGACTACGTCTCCTGTTCCCCGTTCCGCATCCCGGTCGCCCGCCTGGAGGCGGGCCGCGCGGCGACGACCTCGGCGGGCAGCGACCACCGCTGACCCTCCCCTGACGCCGGAGCCGCCGCCCGTCCCCGACCCTCAACCGATGGGCGACGGCTCCGGACCACGAAAAGAGAGGCGGCACCCTGTGCGGGGGTGCCGCCTCTCTGTGCATGATCTGCGGAGACCGCCGAGCTACGCCGCTGACCAGGCAGAATGACGCTTGCTGACGTTGGCTGCCGTTGAATCCGTCTGGCGCCGTTGTGCCCTCTGCGTGTCCTCTGTGTGCCCTCCCACAGCACGGCCCCGCACCGCAGGCCCGTTCCTCCAGGGTCTGGTGCAGGGGGGCATGGCCTCGGGTGGTGGCGGCTATGCGTGGCCGGTGTACGCGATGCTGCACGCCGAGACATCGCCGTTGACCGCGCAGAGCTGGATGGCGACCTCGCTGCCTTCGGCGAGGTTGCCGGTGTTCCACGGGCTGTAGTAGACCGCCGCATGGCCGCGCGTGGTGGCAGTGCGGGAAGAGGTCGGGACGATCATGTACGCCTCCATGCCCCAGCCGTCGGAGGCGATGTCTCCGACGCGGAACGCGTCGCCGGGGGTGCCGGTCGCGTCGATCGGGTCGGCGTTCCACTCCATGACGCCCACGTAGGTGCCGCCGTGGTAGGCGGCGATGGAGAAGCTTCCGTTGGACGACACTGCCTTCTTCGCGAAGGTCCAGTCCGCCGCCGACGCCTGGCTCGCGCCGAGTGTGACGGATGTGCCGCCGAGCACTGCGCAGGCCGCGAACAGAGTGAGGACGCGGTTCTTCAGCCTCTTCGTCATGTGGGGCCCCGTGTGGTGAAGGTGGGTGTGGGTGTGGATCTTTCTCCCGCCGAGACGGGCGGTCAAGAGGGGGACCGGAGTGGAGTTGGAATCCTTCCAGCGCGCCGCGTACGGCATCTCCACCAGAAAGCTGACGACCTGCGCATTTTGATCCCGAAGCGACCACGCGTGCTCGGTTTTTCTACAGCCCAGCACCCACCTCAGCTCCCACCCGTCCGCCGTCGACCGGCACCTCGCGCTCTTCGACCTCACCGACGAAGCCGATGCCCTGCATGGTGAGATGCAGCCACTGATCCGGGATGGGTGTGAGGACCTCCCCGAGAGGAGGTGTGAGCGCCTGCCAGGAGGAACTGGTCCCCGATGAGCCGGAGAGTGCGAGGTGCCGAGGAGCGGAGCAGAGGCACTTGCTGCCAGTGACTCTGGCCCTACCCTGGCAGTGACGAAGCTGCTAGGAGGGGCAAGGCTGTGATGTCTGAAGATGCTACGCCGGACCCATACGCCGATCCGCTGAAGTTCGGTCAGCGTGTTCAAGTGCTACGTGAGCGCCGGGGGATGACGCAGACGCAGGTAGCCGATCTGCTGGGCATCTCGCCGCACACTTACCGCAAGATCGAGAATGGGCAGCAGAAGGCGCCTGGCCTGGATACGGTCCTCAGAATTGCGGAGATCCTACGGGTGCGCGATCTGGCGGACCTCACGGGGCGGCCGGATGCGCACGTGGACCTGTTCGTCGGGCCGGGCCATCCGAGGCTTGCCGCTGTCAAGGTCGCCATCGACTCGTTTCCGCTCTCCACGGCCATCGAGCCGCCACCCGTTGCGCATCTCGAAGCCCGACTGCACGCCGCATGGAAGGCGCGGCACGCGTCGAAGAACCACAGAGAGGCCATCGGTAAACTCCTGCCCGACCTGATCCGGGACAGCCAAGCGTTGGTGCGGCACGCGGACAGCGCGGTTGAGCGGCGCGCGGCACAGGTTCTATTGGCGCAGGCATACAGCCTGAGTCAGTTCTTCATCGCCTACCAGCCTGACTCAAGCCTGCTGTGGCGTGTCGCCGAGCGCGGCATGATCGCGGCGCAGGAGTCCGAAGACCCTCACGCGATCGGCGTGGCCTCATGGCTGCTTGCCCAAGCGCACCGCGATACCGGTCCCCGTCATTACGACGCCGCCGACGCCGTCAATCTGGAGGCCGTCCGCTACCTGGAGCCTCTACTGCCCGATGCCAGCGACGACGTTCTTGCTATCGCTGGCGCCCTCGAATTCGAACTCGGGTACACCGCGGCCCGTCGCCAGGAGACCGGCACGGCATGGCGGCACTGGGACAAGGCAAACGACATGGCCACCAGGCTGCCCGCCGACTATTACCACCCCGTCACCTCCTTCTCCCGCGCGGTGATGGGCGCGCATGCGGTGACGGTAGCCGTCGAGCTGCGTCAGGGGGGCGAATCAGTGAGGCAGGCCGCCAGGGCGGACCGGGGCGTCATCAAGTCCCGCCCGCGCCGCGCCCGGCACCGGATCGAAGAGGCTCGCGGCTACCAGATGGACAACCAGCCCGATGTCGCCATCGCGTCGTTGGAGAAGGCGTTCGAGGCTGCGCCCGAGACAATCCGGTACAACGGCTACGCGAGGGCGATCCTTTTGGAGGAAGTGGAATCGACACAGGCGCCTCGCCGCCGCAGGGCAGCTGAACTCGCGGACAAGGTCGGCATTCTCGCTGCCTGACAGTAGCGACCGGATTACGGTCGGCGATCCCTTTCGGGCGCCCCTACGGTCAGAGCGTCGGACCCCGGCGAGGTGGTGAGACCTCCCGGGGCGTGGCCAACGCTGCGAAGGAGCGTCGACATGAAGAACGGTACAGCTTCGCCCGGTGCCGTCCCACGGGGCGGCATGACGATGTGGGTCTACACCGTGGACCGCTACGGCTCGATCATCCACGACAGGGGCACGGTCACCGTGGCGTATGGGAACCAGTCGCTGCCGCCGGTGATGAGCACCGCGTACCCGCCGTGCGAGTGCTCGCGGTGCCGCCACGGACAGGGGGACGCGCCGGTGAACGCCACGGTGGAGCACGGCGACGGCGACGACTCGGACCGGATGGACATTGCGACGATGCGCAAGACCGCTTCGGAGCTGCTTGGGCCGAACGATGAGCCCGACGCTCTGCCTCTGGCCTCCAACGATCTGGACACCCTCTCCGCGATGCTGCGCGGCCAGCTGGAACTGCTGATCCCCGAGGTGGACCAGCAGGCGCGGCGTCTACCGAAGGACAGCATCCCTCGGTACTGCGCGCTCGCCTGCGTCGGAGAGGCGAGCAGGAAGCTGCGGGTCGGGGAAGGCTGCACGCCGTCCGTCCGCGTGGCTGTGGCACGAAAGCTCGCCCGCTCCGTCAAAGCCCTGTGCGACCACTACGAGAAGCTGACCGGGGAAGGCCCGGCGAGCGAGCGGTCATGAGGGCGATCGCAGGCCTGCTGGTGTACGTCACCACGGCGGTGAGTCCTCCGGTCCCCGTCCTGGCGCTGGCGCGGACATACATCTGCCGCACCCCCACGGCGACCGCATGGTCAGGGTCGCACCCTCGGAGCCCAGCGGGAGGGCCAACGACCGCCGCGCCGCCCGCATCGGGTTGGCGGCGGCCAGTCGGCGAGGCAGCCGAGTGCGATTGAGGCGTACACAGCGTCGGCTGCCGAACCCGCAACGCACAGGTTCCCTCGTCCTCGTCGTCGTGGTGCTGTTGTGGTCCACTCTTCGCCCCCGCCTTGCCGGGCTGCCAGCCGACCCCCGAATCCCGGAGCTGCACGAGAAGATCGCGGCACTGCCGAGTGCCGTGTGAAGAAAGGGGACTTCATGAGCGGCGACGGCCGAATCTTTCGAGAGGCGTGGATCGCCGGCGTGCACAAGCGCTTTCCTGGCGAGCCGAAGCCGAGCTACGTCACACCGTGGGAGGAGACGCCCGACTGGGAGCGCGCGGCAGCCGCTGCCGTCTGTGGTCAGGTGCGTGACTTCGTGCGCGTCAGCGCAGGTCGCGCCGCACGCTTGACGCGTGAGCAGAAGGGCCAGTTCGTCGCGGTGTGCTGGACGGCCCAGATGTACAAGCACTTCGAAGATCCGAAGCCGGGCTATGTCGCAGGCTGAGGAGATCTCCCCGAATGGCAGCGAGAAACCGACGCGGACATCTTCGAGGCCATCGAGCAGAGCGCGTGACTTGGACGGACGGTACCCGGTATGGGTGCCGTCCCTCGTTCAGTCGGGCGTGGTCAGCAGGCCGTTCACCAGGGCCGTCAGGCCGGGTGCGTAGGTGTCCTGCGCGGTCAGGGGGGCCCAGCGGTCCGCCACCGCCGCGAGGCGGGGGAGTTGCTGCGGGTCCAGGTCGGCGAAGACCCGGTCGCGGTAGGTCGGGCGGTCGTCGGCCTCGCGGCGGCGGGCCGCTGTCGCGCGGATCACGATCTCACCGGCGGTGTAGTACCAGATCGCCCGGTATCCGTGCACGGCGGCCTCCAGGGACAGGCCGCTGCCCGTCAGGCCGTCCACGATCTGCTCCACGAACCACAGCGCGGACTTCGACATCAGGTCGTCCGCCGTCAGTACCTCCACCACCCAGGGGCAGTCGGCCAGCACCTCGTGGATCGCGGTCGCGGCGGCGATGACGCGTTCGCGCGGGTCGGTCGGCGGAGCGGACGGCCGGCGCAGGTTCCGCGCGGCGTAGTCGTCGAGCAGGAGGAGTAGCAACTCCTCCTTGTCGCGGACGTGGTGGTAGAGCGCCATGGGTGTGCTGCCGATCTCGGAGGCGAGCCGGCGCATCGTCAGCCGGTCCACGCCCTCGTCCGTCACGATCCGGAGCGCCGTCCGGAGGATCTCCGTACGGGAGATACGGGCAGGTCGGCCGGTGGTCTTGCGGGGTGCGGGCGGTTGCGGCATGGCATCCATCATGCCCTCGACGTCCTCGGTCATCCGTACGCCGGTCTCTTGGCATCCGTGCGTCGGTCTCTTCGCATCCATGCGTCGGACTCTCCGGGGTTTCCCCCGGGTGTCGACAACGGGGACCCGGCCGCGCTAGTTTTCTTACATGTATAGAAACTTACGGGGCAGCCCAACGGCCGTGCTCGCGGCCTCCGCCGTGGCCCAGTTCGTCGTCGCTCTGGACATGGCCGTGGTCAACATCGCGCTGCCGGCGATCCGCACCGCCCTCGGCTTCGATCCGCTCGGCCTGTCTTGGGTCGTGCACGTGTACGCGCTCACCTTCGGCGGGTTTCTGCTGCTCGGCGGCCGGGCCTGCGATCTGTACGGCCGGCGTCGGCTCTTCGTCGCGGGGCTGGTCGTCTTCGGGGTCTGCTCGCTCGCCGGTGGACTGGCCCAGGACCCATGTCAGTTGGTGGTCGCTCGCGCGGGGCAGGGTGTGGGCGCGGCCGCCATCGCGCCGGCCGCGCTGGCGTTGCTGACCACCACCTTCACCGACGGCCCCCGGCGCGTCCGCGCCCTCGGCGTGTGGAGCGGGATGAACGCCGTGGGCGGTGCGCTGGGCGTGCTGGCGGGCGGGGTGCTCACCCAGTACGCCGGCTGGCGCTGGGTGATGCTGGTCAATCTGCCCATCGTGGCCACGGCGCTCGTGCTGGTCCACGCGGCCGTACCGGCCGAGTCCAGGCCGGTACGGCGGGAGCGGCCCGATGTGCTCGGAGCCCTGCTGGCGACCGGCGGAACCGGGCTGCTCGTGTTCGGTGTCGTACGGACCGATGTCCAAGGGTGGGCGTCCAAGGGGACATGGGCCACTCTCGGTGGTGCCGCTCTGCTGCTCTTCACGTTCGTCCTGGTCGAATCCCGGGCGGCCGCACCGCTGTTGCGGCTCGGGCTGCTGCGCAGCCGCTGGGTCGCCGGTGCCAATCTGCTGGTGTTCCTCGCCGCGGCCGGGCAGTTCACCGGCTTCTACTTCATCTCCCTCTATCTCCAGCAGGTCCTGGGCCTCGGCGCCGCCGCGACCGGCCTCGCGTTCCTGCCGTTCTGCGCGGGCTCGGTGGCCGGGACGATCGCGGCCACCCGTATCACCGCGACCCGTTCGCCCCGCGCCTCGCTCGTGCCCGGCGCGCTGCTCGCCGCCGCGGGTATGGCCTGGTTCGCTCGGATCAGCCCGCACGGCGGCTTTCTCACCGATGTGCTCGGGCCGTCGCTGGTCACCAGCGTCGGCATCGGGCTGGTGTTCGCGCCGGCGGCCGCCGCCGCGACGGCCGGCGTCCGGCCCGGCGAGGCCGGCATGGCCTCCGGCGTCTTCAACACCGCACGGCAGCTGGGTGGTTGCATCGGCGTGGCCACCCTGGCCACGGTCGCCGCCCACCGCACCGGTACGGCCACCGATCCCGGCGCGCTCAACGCCGGGTACGCCCTCGGCCTGGCCGTCACGGCCGCGCTCTGCCTGCTCGCGGCGGTCGTGGCGGTCTGTGTGCTGCCCCGGCGCCCGAGCCTCACCGGATCCCCGGCCCCGCACCCCACGGCCCCCGCCGCCCTTGTGAAGAAGCGAATGGAAGGAACATCGTCATGACCGACACGACCTTCACGACCGACACGACCATCACGACCGTCGATCTGTTCTCCTCGATGCTGGACTTCCGGGCCGACGGAGGTGTCCGGTCCGGCGCACGGCGGATGGCCGAGGGCGAACCCGGCTCCTGGCAGGTCGCGGCCTTCCATGTGGAGACCGACGCCGACGTGCACGCCGACCACTGGGAGGTGCATCCCGAGGGGGAGGAGGCCGTGTGCTGCCTGGCCGGTGGCGTGCGCCTGTACCTCCGGGCCGTCATGGACGGCGGGGCTGAGGAGATGGTGCGGCTGGGGCCGGGCACCGCCGTGCTCGTGCCGCGCGGTCGCTGGCACCGCCTGGAACTGGACGCGCCGAGCGATCTGATGTCGATCAGCCCGCGTCGCGGCTCACGCCTGGAGAAGCGCAGCGACCTCGGCGGCTGATCCGCGCCGCCGAGAGGCGCGAGGGGGGGCGGAGGCGCCCGGTGCGGGCTGCCGTCCCTCGCGCCTCTGCTGCTTCTCCTCTCGCCACCTCAGAAGGCGCCCTGGGCGTTCACCGGGCCCACCTGGAAGATGCCGGAGCACGTGGTGAAGGGGGCCGGGACCAGGGTCGCGGCGCGGGACGCCGGAGGGTAGATCCGCAGGTAGGTGCCGGTGCGCAGGCAGGGGCCGCCGATGGGGCCATTGGTGGTGCGGACGACCGCCGAGGCGGAGTGCGCGGGGGCGAGGGCGACGGTGCCGTAGGAGCGGCCGCTGCGGGTGGCGACCGGACCGATCTGCCGGTGCGCGGTGTCCAGGACGCCGACGCCCGGGTAGCCGCGCAGGGCGCACGTGGTGGTGCTGGTGTTGGTGAACCGGATGGCCCAGTAGAGCGATCCGGCCGCCCCTTCCTTGTCCCCCATGGAGACGTACAGGTCGCTCAGGGCGCAGGTGCGCGGACTGGCGGACGCCCGAGTCGAGGCAGCCGTCGTCGCCGTTGCCGTGGTCGTCGCCATCGCCGTTGCCGTCGTCGTCGCGCTCCATGCGGCAGCCGCTGTCGCGAGTGCGGCCGCGGCGGCGGTCAGCCCTGCGGCGAGGCCGCGCCGGGCCAGGAATCGAGTATGCAGAGACAGAGACATGGCACATCCGCCTCCATCGGGCGAATGGATCGATGTGAGGCATTTTGGTGGATGCACCCCTTAGATGCACCCCCTTGGGGAAACGCTACGCCAGCAAGCGCTGTCTGATCAGCTCCATCACTTCCGTGCGGCTGCGCTTGCCGGTGTCGGAGGCGTGGAGGTCGTTGCCGATGCGCACCGAGACGGCGACCAGGCAGCGGACCTCGACCTCGTCCTCGTCGGGGCAGAAGGAGGAGAACAGGGAGCGCAGGTAGTCCATACGGCGGTTGTCCACGCGGCGCAGGCGCTCGGCGACGGCCGCGTCGCGGCGGGCCCACTCGCGGATCGCCAGGTCGGCGGTGATGCCCCGCACCGGCCCCTCGGCGGCGGCGACGATGGCGAACAGTCGCTCCAGCCTGGCCCTGGCGTCTCCCCCGCCGCTCTCCACCTGCTCGATCACGCTCTCGGTGACCTCGCGCTCCCAGGTGTCGAGCATTTCGGTGAGCAGCGCCTCCCGGTTGCGGAAGTAGCCGTAGAAACCGCCCTTGCTGACGCCGAGTGCTTGCGCCAGGGCCTCGATCCGGACTGCCTCGGGTCCGCCCGCGACGAGTGCCCGCAGGCCCTCCTCGATCCACTTGCCCCGTGGCGTGCGGGTCGCGCCCATGATGTGTGCCTCCTCACGTTCCCCCCGAGTATACGGGGGCGTATAGATGGTTCTACGCTCGATCTATACGCCACCGTATAGACAGGGGTCTGCCCATGCGACTTCCCCGAACCGCCCACACCGACCGCCCCTGGCGGATCCATGAGATCACCGGCGACTTCACGATCGAGGACGTGTGGGCACTGCCCACCCCCGGCGGACCGGACGACCTGGTGTGGCTGGTGCGTCAGACGGCCGAGGGAATGAGGGGCGGGGTGAGTGGAGAAGGCCCCGTCTCCCGCGTGCTCTTCGCCGTCCGCTGGAAGCTCGGGGCACTGCTCGGCTGGGACAAGGCCGGTACCGGCATCGGCGTCCGGCTGCCCTCGTTGCGCGACCGCTTGCCGGCGGACCTTCGGGAGGGCCCCCGGGGTCCCGACCTCGGCTCGTCCCCGTTCACCTCCCTCTACGAGAGGCACGACGAGTGGGCCGCCGAGA
Source organism: Streptomyces sp. NPDC052101 (assembly GCF_040680235.1). Lineage (NCBI taxonomy): Bacteria > Bacillati > Actinomycetota > Actinomycetes > Kitasatosporales > Streptomycetaceae > Streptomyces > Streptomyces sp. NPDC052101. The sequence continues at coordinate 112,928 of NZ_JBFAWH010000009.1, read as the reverse complement.
TGGGCAACAAGACCGTGCACGCGGTGATGCACATCGGCTGGGTCCCGGACGGATCCGGCGGCTACCGCGGCCAGATGGCCGTCCTGGTGAAGCCGAACGGGCTGTTCGGAACCCTCTACATGGCCGCCATCAAGCCCTTCCGGTACCTCGGGGTGTACCCGGCGCTGCTGCGCGCCATCGGCCGCAAGTGGCAGGCGGGCGCCGCCGAACGGAACGCGCACTGAGCCGAACGGAGCTGCCCGCTGCCCGCCGTCGCCGGCATCGGCCTCAAGGTGTGACACACGGCTGCAACCCCCCTTTCGTAATCCCGGTGCAGGGTTGATCGTTGGGCCGTGCATCGATGACCGACGTCAGGGGGCACACGATGACGAGGATCAGCCGTAGGACGCTGCTGGCGGCGGGCGCGGGCGCCGGACTGCTCACCGCGTGCGGATCGAACACCGGGCGGGGCGACGGCGGGGGCGCGGGGCCGCAGCTGTCGCAGTGGTACCACCAGTACGGGGAGGCGGGCACCGAGCAGGCCGTCGAGCGGTACGCCGCCGCCTACAAGAAGGCGCGCGTCAAGGTGCAGTGGCGGCCCGGGAACTACGACCAGCAGACCGCCGCCGCCCTGCTCACCGACTCCGGGCCGGACGTCTTCGAGGTCAACGGGCCGACCCTGGACCAGATCCAGGGCGGGCAGGTCGTCGACCTCACCGATCTCCTCAAGGGCGTCGAGAACGACTTCAATCCCGCCGTGCTCACGCCGAAGACGTACGAAGGGAGGATCTGGGGCATCCCGCAGGTCGTCGACATGCAGATGCTCTACTACAGGAAGAGCCTGCTGAAGGACGCCGGGGTCGAGCCGCCCGCCACGCTCGACGCCCTCGTCGACGCCGCCAAGAAGCTCACCGGCAGCAAGACCAAGGGCCTGTTCCTGGGGAACGACGGGGGAGCCGGTGTGCTCGGCGGTACGCCCCTCTACGCCGCCGGGCTGCGGCTCGTCACCGAGGACGGCAAGGTCGGCTTCGACGACCCCGCCGCTGCCCGCACCCTCGGCAAGCTGCACCAGCTCTACGCCGACAACTCCCTCCTCCTCGGGGCGCCCACCGACTGGTCCGATCCGTCCGCCTTCGTCCAGGGGCTGACCGCGATGCAGTGGTCGGGCCTGTGGGCGCTGCCGCAGGTGCACAAGGAACTCGGCGACGACTTCGGGGTGCTGCCGTTCCCGAAGGACGGCGGCCAGGGGAAGCCCTCCGTGCCGGTTGGGGCGTACGGCGCCGCCGTCAGCGCGCGCGGCAGGCACACGGAGGCCGCCAAGGAGTTCGTGAAGTGGCTGTGGGTCGAACGGGCCGACTGCCAGGAGGACTTCGCGCTGTCGTACGGCTTTCACATCCCGGCCCGGATCTCCCTCGCCAGGAAGGCCGCCAAGCTGCGCTCGGGTGCCGCCGCCGACGCCGTCCGCTTCACCACCGACCACGGCTACGCCCAGCCCCTGCTGTGGACGCCGGCGAGCCAGACCGCCTACCAGGACGCGCTCAGCCGGATCATCAGGGGCGGGGCCGATCCGGAGGGTGAACTGCGGGCCGTCGTACGGAAGGTGGCCGGTGAGCTGGACCGCGTGAAGAACGCGAAGAAGGCGAAGAAGACGTCGTGAGGCGTCGCAGGGCCCTCTGGTTCTGGGTGTTCGTCGGGCCGTTCGCCGCCGGGCTCGCGCTGTTCACCTACGTTCCGCTGCTGTGGAGCGTGGGCCTCAGCCTCTTCGACGCGCACAACACCGTCACGCCCACGCACTTCGTCGGCCTGGACAACTACACGGCGATGCTGGAGGACGACGCGTTCGTCGGCAGCCTGAAGACCTTTCTCGTCTTCACCGCCTTCATCGTCCCCGTCACCTACCTGGTCTCCCTCTCGCTCGCGCTCATGGTCAACCGGGTACGGCGGGCGCGTGCCTTCTTCCGGTCGGTCTTCTTCCTTCCGGCCGCGTGCAGTTATGTCGTCGCCGCCCTCGTGTGGAAGATGTCGATCTTCAACGGGGTGCGGTTCGGGCTCGCCAACACCGTGCTGGGGTGGTTCGGGAGCGATCCCGTGGCCTGGCTGTCCATCACTGATCCGCCCTGGTACTGGCTGGTCATCGTCACCGTACGGCTGTGGCTGCAGGCCGGTTTCTACATGATTCTCTTCCTCGCCGGGCTGCAGCGGATCGACCCGGTGCTGTACGAGGCGGCCGCCGTGGACGGGGCCCGGCCCGGCTGGACGGTGCTGCGGCACATCACGCTGCCCCAGCTGCGGGCCACCTCGGTCGCGGTGCTGCTGCTGCTCGTCATCAACGCCTTCCAGGCATTCGACGAGTTCTACAACCTGCTCTCCGATGCCAGGGGTTATCCGCCGTACGCCCGGCCGCCGCTCGTCTATCTCTACTACACGGCTCTCGGGCAGGGGCAGAACCTCGGGCTCGGCAGCGCGGGCGCGGTGATCCTCGCGCTGGTCATCGCCGTCGTCACCGTGGGTCAGGCGCGGTGGCTGAAGCTGGGGAGGGCGGACGCCGATGGATGACGCGCTGGTGCGGGCCGGGCGGGCGCTCAGGCTGGTGCTGCTGATCGCGCTCGCCCTGCTCTTCCTGATCCCCTTCTATCTGCTCGTGCGCAACGGTCTGTCCAGCGAGCGGGACATCACCTCGCCCGAATGGACCTTCCTGCCGGGTGAGTTGAGGTGGGGGAACGTCCGGGAGCTGTTCGACGACCCGTCCGTTCCCTTCGCCCGCTCGCTGCTCAACTCCGCGCTCATCGCCGTCGCGACGACCCTGGGCACCCTGCTCCTCGCCTCCCTCGCGGGCTACGGCCTCGCCCGCATCCCGTACCGGCACGCGAACAAGGTCTTCTACGGCATCCTCGGCACCCTGCTCGTCCCGGCGGCCGTCACCTTCGTGCCGAGCTTTGTGCTGGTGTCGTCGCTGGGCTGGATCTCCACGCTCCGGGGACTGATCATCCCGACGCTGTTCTCGGCGTTCGCCTGCTTCGTCTTCCGCCAGTACTTCCTCGGTTTCCCGCGGGAGCTGGAGGACGCGGCACAGGTCGACGGGCTCGGCTACTGGCGCACGTACTGGCTGGTGGTCGTGCCGAACGCGCGGCCGGTGTTCGCGGCGGTCGGCACGATCGTCTTCCTCGGCGCCTGGAACTCCTTCCTGTGGCCGCTGGTGATCGGGCAGGACCAGAGCGCCTGGACGGTGCAGGTGGCGCTGTCGTCGTTCACGACGTCACAGGTGATCCGGCTGCACGAGCTGTTCGTCGCGGCCGTCGTGTCGATCCTGCCGCTGCTCGTGGTGTTCCTGTGCTTCCAGCGGTGGATCGTGGCGGGGGTGGAGCGGTCGGGGATCGACTGAACCGGGTCAGGCCGTCGAACCGCCGTCGACCACCAGGTCGGTGCCGACGACCGAGGCCGCGTCGTCCGAGGCCAGGTAGAGGACGGCGGCGGCGATCTCCTCGGCGGCACTGACCCGGCCGAGCGGGACCTCGGCGCGCATCCGGTTGGCCCGGTCGGCCTCGGTCTCGCCGGGCTTGAAGGACATGTCCGTGGCGGTGGGGCCGGGGCTGACGGCGTTGATGCGCACCCCGTCGGCGATGTGGTCCAGGGCGGCGCCGCGGCTGAGCACCGACACGGCCGCCTTGGTGACGGCGTAGCCGGTGGTGCCGCGCAGCCGGCTGTGGACGCCGATCCGGGAGGCGATGTTCACGATGGCCCCGCCGCCGGGCTGGGTCCGCATCTGGGCGACCTCGGCCTGGAGGGAGAGGAGGACGCCGGTGACGTTGATGTCGAGCATCGTCCGCCAGTCCTCCTCGGGCAGGTCCGCCGCGGGCCGCCCGCGCCCGGTCATGACGCCGGCGTTGTTGACCGCCACGTCGAGGGAGCCGAACCGGTCCACGGCCGCGGAGACCAGGGCCCTGAGGTCGTCGGCGCTGGTCACGTCCGCGGTGACGGCCAGCGCCTTGCCGCCCGCCGTCCCGATGAGCGCCACCGTCTCCTCCAGCGGCTGCCTGCGGCGCCCGGCGACGACCACGTTCGCGCCCTCGCGGGCGAAGGCCAGCGCGATGGCGCGCCCGATGCCGCCGCCGGCGCCGGTGACGAGGGCCGTCCGGCCGGTGAAGCGGGCGCGTGTCGAGGTGGTGGTCATGATCTCCCCTTTTTTTGACCGATCGGTTCAGTATGAGGTGCGAAAAAAGCGGCGCCGCCGACCGTGCGTCTCAGTCGAGCAGCGCCAGTGCGTGTTCCGCCGCGTCCCGGACCCTCGCCGGATCCGGCGAGGCCTTGCCGACCACCCGCAGCCCCTGGAGCAGTACGAGCAGCGTACGGGCGAGGGCGAGCGGATCGCGGTCCGCGGCCAGTTCGCCCTGCGCCCGGGCGCGGACCAGGGCGGAGTGCAGCAGCGTCTCCAGGTGGTCCCAGCTCTGCTCCACCCTGCGGGTGGCCGCCCGGTCGTGCGGGGCCAGCTCGACCGCCGTGTTGACGATCAGGCAGCCCTGTTCCCTGGTCGGGTCGGCGGCGGCCTCGGCGGCGAACCGCCGGACCACCGCGCGCACCGCCGGCAGTACCGGTCCCGGCCGGGACAGTTCCCGGGTCAGCAGGGGGTTGTGTGTCTGTCCGTACCGGTCCAGCGCCCTCAGATACAGCTCGTGCTTGCTGCCGAAGGTCGCGTACAGACTCGCCCTGCCGATGCCCAGGTGCTCGACCAGGTCGGCCATCGAGGTCGCCTCGTAGCCGCGCCGCCAGAACAGCTCGAGGGCTGCCTGGAGCGCGGCGTCCGGATCGAATTCCTTGGTCCTGGCCACGCGGTGCAGCCTAGGTTTTACTGGAATGATCAGTCAAGTAATGGTCAGACCGTGCGCACTTCGTACGCGGCCACCCGTACCTCCCCGTCGTCCAGGCACTCCCCGCTGGTCAGGTCGAAGCGCTGCTTCAGCAGGGGCGAGGCCACGAACGGGCGGTCCTGGTGGGTGCCGGTCAGGCCGCGGGAGAGCACGGCCGCGCCGGTGAACGGGTCGCGGTTGTCGACGGCGTAGAGGCGGTCGGCGCGGTCGCGGAAGAGGGCGACCTGGCGGCCGTCCGGCAGCAGGGCGGCCACCCCGCGGCCCGGGGTGAGCGCGCCCAGGTCGCAGGCCGTGAACCAGCCTTCCGCCAGCCGGAGTTGGACCTTCAGATCGGTGGTCTCAAGAGCCAGGGTCATCGCTGAGCGCTTCCTTCCAGGGCGTCGTCGGCAGGCCGCAGGCCGATGGACAGCAGCGGCAGGTCGGGCTTGATCTGGTCGCGCTCGGGGACGAAGGCGACGACCGGGTCCGGGGTGTCCGGGGCGTTCACGAAGGACACGAACCGGGCGAGCTTCTCGGGGTCGTTGATGGTTTCGGACCACTCGTCGCGGTAGTGGGCGACATGCGCCCGCATCAGCTGCTCCAGCTCGTCGCAGATGCCGAGCGAGTCGTGCACCACCACATCGCGTACGTGGTCGAGGCCGCCGGGAATCCGCTCCAGCCACACGCTCGTGCGCTCCAGGCGGTCGGCGGTGCGGATGTAGAACATCAGGAAACGGTCGATCAGGCGGACCAGTTCGGCGTCCGACAGGTCCTGGGCCAGCAGGTCCGCGTGGCGTGGGGTGGCGCCGCCGTTGCCGCCGACGTACAGGTTCCAGCCGCTCGCGGTCGCGATCACGCCGAAGTCCTTCGACTGGGCCTCGGCGCACTCCCGCTGGCAGCCGGAGACGGCCGACTTCAGCTTGTGCGGCGAGCGCAGGCCCCGGTAGCGCAGCTCCAGGTCGATCGCCATGCGGACCGAGTCCTGCACGCCGTACCGGCACCAGGTGGAGCCGACGCAGGACTTCACCGTGCGCAGCGCCTTGCCGTAGGCGTGCCCGGACTCGAAACCGGCGTCCACCAACCGGGCCCAGATCAGCGGCAGTTGCTCTACCCGCGCGCCGAACATGTCGATCCGCTGGCCGCCGGTGATCTTCGTGTAGAGGCCGAAGTCCCGGGCGATCTCGCCGATCACGATCAGCTTCTCGGGCGCGATCTCACCGCCGGGGATGCGCGGGACGACCGAGTACGAGCCGTTCTTCTGCAGGTTGGCGAGGAAGTGGTCGTTCGTGTCCTGGAGGGCCGCCTGCTCGCCGTCCAGGACGTAGCCGCTCGCGCCGATCGCCGGGGCGAGCGAGGCGATGATCGAGCCGACGGCCGGCTTGCAGGTCTCGCAGCCGTCACCGCCCCGGGCGCCCTCGCGGCCGTAGCGGTCGAGCAGGTCCTGGTAGGTGGTGATGCGCAGGGCGAGGACGATCTCGTACAGCTCCTCTCGGGTCTGTGCGAAGCAGCCGCACAGGCCCTTGTCGACCTCGATGCCGGACGCCTCCAGCTCGGCGTTGACCAGCTGGCCGAGCACCTTGACACAGGACCCGCAGCCGGTGCCGGCCTTGGTGCACTTCTTCACCTCGGGCACGGTCGCGCACCGGTGCTCGGTGACCGCGCCGCGGATCGTGCCCTTGCTGACGTTGTGGCAGGAGCAGATGATCGCCTCGTCCGGCAGCGCGGACGGGCCGAGCTGGGCCCCCGAGTCGGCTCCGGCGGGCAGGACGAGCGACTCGGGGGAGATGGGGGGCACCGAACCCGTCAGCGCGCGCAGGGTGCCGTACGCCTCCGCGTCGCCGACCAGGATGCCGCCGAGCAGCGTGCCGTCGCGGCCGATGACCAGCTTCTTGTACAGGCCGGCGCGGGAGTCGGAGTAGACGACGTCCAGGCAGTCCTCGGTGGTGCCGTGCGCGTCGCCGAAGGAGGCGACGTCGACGCCGAGCAGCTTGAGCTTGGTGGAGAGGTCGGCGCCGGTGAAGGACGCCTCGTCGGTGGCGATCGTCGCCGCGGCCGTCTCCGCCTGCTCGTAGCCCGGGGCCACCAGACCGTACACCCGGCCGTCCGCCGCCAGCGCGCACTCGCCGATCGCGAAGACGTGCGGGTCGGAGACGGTACGGCACTGCTCGTCGACGGTGATGCCGCCGCGCTCGCCCACCGTCAGCCCGCAGTCGCGGGCCAGCTGGTCGCGGGGGCGGACGCCGGCGCTGAACACCACCAGGTCCGTGGTGAGTTCGGAGCCGTCGGACAGCTTCATGCCGGTGACGGCGCCTTCGCCGTCGACGACGATCTCCTGGGTGCCGACGCCCGTGTGGACCGTCAGGCCCATCTCCTCGATGGTGCGCAGCAGGGCCGCGCCGCCGCCCTCGTCGACCTGCACCGGCATCAGGCGCGGCGCGAACTCCACGATGTGCGAGGTGAGTCCGAGGCCCTTCAGCGCGCCCGCGGCCTCCAGGCCGAGCAGACCGCCGCCGACCACCGCGCCGACGGTCGCCTTCGCCTTCGCGTACTCCTCGATGGCGAGGAGGTCCTCGATCGTGCGGTAGACGAAACAGCCCTCGGCGTCCTTGTTCGGGACCGGCGGCACGAAGGGGTACGAGCCGGTGGCCAGCACGAGAGTGTCGTACGCGAACACCTGGCCGGACCTCGCGGTCACCCTCCGGGCCTCGCGGTCCACGGAGACCGCCGGGTCGCCGACGTACAGCTCGATGCCGTGCGCGGCGATGAACTCCATGTCGGTCATGGAGAGTTCCTCGGGCGTCCGGCCCGAGAAGTACGAGGTGAGCGCGACGCGGTCGTACGCGGGACGCGGCTCCTCGCACAGCACGACCACGCGGTGCGTGGCGGTCAGGCCGCGCTCGGCCAGCGCTTCGAGGAAGCGCTGGCCGACCATGCCGTGGCCGACGAGCACGATCGTGGGGGTGGCCCCCGGGGCGGTGGTCATCAGGAGCCTCCATCGTTGGTGAGCAGGTGGAGCAGGGGGCCGTCGTCGGGGAGCGGCTCCGCTCCCTCCCAGGCCCGGGCGAGCGCGCCGACGGTGCCGAGTTCGCCGACGAGGACCCCGCCGACCAGGCGGTCCGCACGGACGACGACCTTGCGGTAGGTGCCGCGGGTGGCGTCGGCGAGCCGTACGACGTCGTCGCCGGGGCGTGCCTCGGTCTCGCCGAACGCGGCCAGGTCGAAGGGGGAGCCCGGGCCGGTGAGGGTCAGCCGGGTCAGGGAACGGGTGCCGCGATAGCGGGCGTCGGTGTCTCCGGCGAGCAACTCGGCGAGCGCGTCGGCCTGTTCGAGGGCGGGCGCCGCCAGGCCGTAGACCGTGCCGTCGTGCTGGACGCAGTCGCCGACGGCGTGGATGCGCGGGTCGGAGGTGCGCAGTTCGTCGTCGACGAGGATGCCCCGGTGCACGGCGAGACCGGCCTGTTCGGCCAGTGAGGTGCGCGGGCGGACCCCGCAGGCGATCACCACGAGGTCGGCGTCCAGGGCGTAGCCGTCGGCCATCTCCACCGAGCGGACCGCGCCCGCGACCGAGCGCACGTCCCGCACCCGGCACTCGGTGTGCACCTCGACGCCCAGGTCGGTGAGGTGCCGCAGCACCAGCCGGGAGGCGTCCGGGTCGAGCTGGCGTTCCATGAGCCGCTCGGCCTGCTGGGCGAGGACCACCTGCGCGCCGCGTACGGCGAGTGCGCGGGCCGCGGACACGCCGAGCAGCCCGCCCCCGACGACGACCGCGCGCACGCCCGGCCGGACCGCCTCGGCGAGCCCCAGGCAGTCGTCCAGGGTGCGGAACGCGTGGACGCCCTCGGGGAGTTGGTGATCCGGCGTGAACAGGCCGCGCAGCGGCGGCAGCACCGGGTTGGAGCCGGTGGCCAGGACCAGCGTGTCGTATGCGATCGAGCCGCCGTCGGCGCACTCGACGGTACGGGCGGCCCGGTCGATGCCGGTGACCCGGCCGCGCAGCAGGCCGGCCGGCTCGGGGAGGGAGATCACCTCCGGGGCGTACCGGCCGGCCAGCACCTCCGCGAGCAGCACCCGGTTGTACGGCGGGTGCTCCTCCTCGCCGACGAGCAGCGCGGGCGTGCCCAGCTCGCCGAGCCGCCGGGCGAGCCGTACGCCCGCGAGGCCGGCGCCGATCACCACCACACGCGTATTCGAGGTCATGTCCCCGAGCGTGCGGTCCGGACGTTACCCGGCCGCATCACCTCTGTTTCCCGTGAGGAACGCTGCCCTCAGCAGGGACCGGCCGGGGATGTGAGGGGTCCGCGCTCGCGCCGGGAAGGGCTGTGAGGAGGGCGACTTCGGCTGCGGGACTCCTAACGGCTTCCCGTCAGGTGCGCGAACACCACCACGTTGCCCAGGTAGCCCGTGGCCTTCGAGTAGCCGCCGCCGCAGGTGATGACGCGCAGCTCGGGACGGGGAGCCGCGCCGTACACCTTCTGGTCGGGGAAGTCGTGCGCCGCGTACACCTCCACCGCGTCCACGGTGAACACGGCCACGCTGCGGTCCGCGCGGTCCACCTCGATCCGGGCGCCCCGCTTCAGCGCGCCGAGGTCGTAGAAGACGGCCGGTCCCTCGGTGTTGTCGACATGCCCGGCGACGATCGCGGTGCCCGTCTCGCCGGGCATGGTGCCGGACTGGTACCAGCCGGCCAGGTTCCTGTTCCGGGCGGGCGGCACGTCCAGGCTGCCGGAGCGGGTGAGGGCCAGGCCCATCAGCGGGGCGTTCACCCGGATCGCGGGGATGCGGATGCGGGTGGGCACGGACGGCGCGAGGGCGTGGGCCGCGAGCCGCTCGCCGCCCGGCTCCGGGCGGCCCTCGGCGGCGGCCGGCTGCGGCGGCGTGTGGGTCCCGGCACCGCTGTCGAGCAGCCACACCCCGCAGCCGAGGGCCACGACGGTGACCGCGGCTATCGCGGTGTCGCCGAGCCTGGCACTCCTGGCGCGCCTGGCGCTCCTGCGCATACGAACCTCTCTCCCGAAGGCGAACCCCGAGTCTCCCGGACCGGAGGCGGGTCCGGAGAGTCCCTCCCCCTCCGGGTCGCGAGGGGCTGCGGACCCGGAGGGGGCGGGATGTGCGGTACCGGCGGACGGACAGCGGAGGGTGTCCGTCAGATCCCGTCGCCTCTCGCCCGGCGATGCAGGAGCCAGGTACCGCCCGCGGCGGCGACGGCCAGTGCCGCCACGCCCGCCGCGGTCTGCACGGGGTCGGAGCCGAGTGCGCCGCCGACCCCCGTCTTCAGGCTTCCCCGCGGCTGCACCTGCTCGTGCGCCGCGCTCAACGCCACCACCAGGTCGCCCGTGACCTGCCGGTTGCCCTCGGCGCACTTGGCGACGATCTCGTACGTCCCCGGCTGTGCGCTCTCCGGCACCTGGAACCGCCCGATCGCCTCGCTGTTGTGCGCGCTGGGCGCCAGTGTGAAGGTGCCGGCGCCGACCGCGCCCGCGTCCCCGGTCGCCGAGCCCTTGTCACCGCACGCGGCGGTGTTCACGGTGACCTGGCCTCCGGGCACCACGGTGGAGGGGTACACGTCCAGGCTCGCGGTGTCGCCGGCGGCGTAGGCCGGTGCCGCGGCCGCCACGACCAGCGCGGTACCGGTCAGCAGACGGGCGGTGCGTCGCATGGTGCTCCCCAGGGCTTGTCCGACTGGTGTCCCCTGCCCTATCGAGGTAAGTCGCTGTCCGGGAGTTCCGCTTCCCGAGAGCCCGTCGGGAATGCGGTGAACGGGTGTCGCGACCGGCCCCCGCACGGCCTAGCCGCCGCCGGGTTCCGGCAGGTCACAGCCGTACGGAGGGGGCGATGAGAGGACTGTGCGAAGAGCACACGAATGGAGCGGCGCCCGCGGTTGAACGGGTGACGCCGCGTCAGCCCCCGGTGTCCGCCGCCGGCAGCAGCACCCGTGCCACGGCCCCTCCGCCCGGCGCGTTCCGCAGCCGGACCCGCGCCCCGATCACCTGCGCCTGCCCGAAGGCGATGGTCAGCCCCAGCCCGGTGCCCTGGCCGCGCTCGGCCGCCCCGGTCAGGAACCGCCGCGGCCCCTCGCGCAGCAGCCGCTCCGGGAACCCGTCCCCGTGGTCCCGTACGGTCACCGCGCACCCGGACACGGACACCTCGACCCGGCCACCGCCGTGCCGCCGGGCGTTGCCGATCAGGTTGGCCAGCACCCGTTCCAGCCGGCGCGCGTCCGTCCGTACGGCAGTCTCCTCGCCGGCGCCGGTGAGCCCCACGTCCTCCCCGGCCCGCCGTACGATCCCGGCGACCAGCGGGCCCAGCGGGCGCACCGCCAGGTCCGGCCGCTCCACCTCCGCGTCCAGCCGGGCCACCTCCAGCAGGTCCTCGGTGAGGGTCCGCAGCGCCTGCACCCGGTCCCGGACCAGCTCGCTCGGCCGGCCCGGGGGCAGCAGTTCGGCCGCCGTGTGCAGACCGGTCAGCGGGGTGCGCAGTTCATGGGCGACGTCGGCGGTGAACCGCTGCTCGGCCTCCAGCCGGCTCTGCAGGGACGCCGCCATCGTGTCCACGGCGGCGCCGAGTTCGGCCACCTCGTCCCGGCCGCCCGCCGGTCCCGGCCCGCCGATCCGGGCGTCCAGCTCGCCCTGGCTGATCCGGCGCGCCGTCGCCGCCGCCGTGCGCAGCTCACGGCTGAGCCGGCCGGCCAGCAGGGCCCCGCCGAGCGCGGCGAGGAGCACCACGCCCGCGCCGGAGACCAACAGCTGCCGGTCGAACTCGGCCATCTCCCGGGCCTCCTCGTCCAGCGGCTTGCGCACGGACAGCACATGGGCGCCGATCGGCCGCGCCGCCCACACGGCGGGGTGGTCCGAGGACAGGTCGAGGTAGGTCGCGCGTCGCCCGTCGAGTGCGGCGCGCCGCAGTGGCTCGGGTACGGCGGGGGAGTCGAGGGCGGCCTCGGCGTCGGTGTCGTTCTCGCGGACCTGGCCGGTCAGCTCGTACACCTGCCGGACGCGCACCAGTTGGGCCGTCGCCGCCGCCCGGGAGCCGTCGGCGACCTGCTCCAGCCGCTGCTGGTGCACGAGCAGCCCGATGGCGACGGCGACCAGCGCGCACCCGACGGCGAGCAGCACGGCGATCTTGCCGCGCAGCCCGAGGCGGCCCAGCCCGAGCCGACGCAGCCCGAGCCGGCGCAGCCCGAGCCGGCGCAGCCCGAGGCGGCCCAGCCGGAGGCGGCGCAGCGCGAGCCGGGGCAGCCCGAGCGGGCGCGGCCGCCCGACACGGCGGCGCGCGGCCTGCCCGAGGGCCGTCACCGCGCGCCGTCCTTGACGTCTTTGCCGCCCGTGCCGTCTTCGCTGTCGCTGCTGTGCGCGGGGGACGGCACCGGTTCCGTGATGGCGGAGCCGTACTTCTTCTCGTCGCTGACCGTCACCATGCGGACACCGTCCCAGTGGTACCGCACGGCCTGCTGGGCGCCGTCCGCGCACAGGCTGCGCAGCACCAGGTCCCGGCCCAGTGTCTCCACGGCCACCTGGTGGCCCCCGGTGAGCAGCGCCGTGTACACGCGCCCGGCGCGGGCGGCGAACACGGCGAGCAGGGTGCGGCCGCTCTCGGTGTCCGCGGCGACGAGCAGCTCGGGCTGTCCGTCGCCGGTCAGGTCGGCGTAGCGCGCCGGGCGCAGTCCGGCCGGGCCGGGGCGGTCGGTGACCGGCCGGTCGGCGTACGGCCGGGTGCGCGGGTCGGCGCGCAGCACCTCCCGTACGTCCAGGTCCCGCAGGTCCTTCACTCCGTCCGCGCCGATCCGGGGCAGCCCCAACAGCTGCTCGGGCTGCGGCTGGCGCGTGGCGGCCTGCGCGCCGGGCGCCGAGGCGGACCTGCCGGACCAGGCCGGCCAGACCGCCTCGGGGCGTGGCTGCGCGGACACGGAGGGTGCCGGATCCCCGGCGGCCAGCCCGTCCGTGGCGGCGCACCCGGAGGCGGCCCCGGCGGTGAGGAGCACGGCGCACCCGGGAAGCAGCAGGCGGAGGGACGGCTTCATGCCCCCGACCGTCGCACCGCTTCATCACGGAAATCCGGAGATTGTGTAACAAGGATCAGCAAACTGGGGTGATCAGGGGATTCGGGACCAAGGTCCCGGGACCAACAGGCCGGCGCCGGGTGCGGGACCGGCACCGGCCTGTCACCGTCGCCGGCGTCGGCCTCAGTTCACGTTGACGGCGCTCCAGGCCGCCGCCACCGTGTTGTACTCCGTGCTGCCCGCGCCGTACAGGTCCTTGGCGGCGTTCAGGGTGGCCGTGCGGGCCCCGGCGTAGTTCGTCGAGGAGGTCATGTAGACCGTCAGCGCCCGGTACCAGATCTTGCCGACCTTGTCCCGGCCGATGCCGGTGATCGTGGACCCGTTGGACGTGGGGGAGTTGTAACTGACGCCGTTGATGGTCTTCGGGCCGCTGCCCTCCGCCAGCAGATAGGCGAAGTGGTTGGCGACGCCGGAGGAGTAGTGGACGTCGAGGTTGCCGACCGAACTGCTCCAGTAGTCGGCCGAGTTGCCGTCCTTCGACGGCTTGTCCATGAAGCGCAGCGCCGGCTTCCCGAAGCCGGGCTTCACGATCTTCTCGCCGATGAGGTAGTCACCGGGGTCGGAGGGGTTGTTCGCGTACCACTCGACCATCGTGCCGAGGATGTCCGAGGTGGCCTCGTTGAGCCCGCCGGACTCGCCGGAGTAGGTCAGCGCGGCGGTCTTGGAGGTGACGCCGTGCGTCATCTCGTGCCCGGCGACGTCGAGGGCGACCAGCGGCCCGAAGGTGGTCCCGTCCCCGTCGCCGTACGTCATGCAGAAGCAGCTGTCGTCCCAGAAGGCGTTGTTGTAGTTGCTGCCGTAGTGGACGCGGTTGTACGAGCCCTTGCCGTCGCCGCCGATGCCGTTGCGGCCCTGGATGTTCTTGTAGTAGTCCCAGGTCTCGTTGGTGCCGTACTGGGCGTCGACGGCGGCCGAGGCGCGGTCGGCGGTGCTGCCCGTGCCCCAGTGGTTGTCGGCGTCCGTGAACAGGACGGCGGGCGCCCGGCTGATGCAGATGCCGAAGATGCACAGGTCGGTCTTGCCCTGCGCGTCACCGGTGTAGGTGTTGCCGCGCGTCGGGTCCTTGAGCTGGTACGACGATCCCGACTGGGTCGTCTGAAGCGGTACCGTCCCGCCGTACAGCGACTTTCCGTCGCCGGCGGCGGTCTCGATGCTGTCCCAGGCGTCGATCTGGGCGCCGGTGCGGGCGTCGGTCAGCACGGTCCGGGCGACCGGGTTGCCGAGCGAGTCCCGGCCGACGGCGTTGGTGCGCCAGGCGAGCCTCGGGGTGCCGTGCAGGGCGTCGACGATCAGCTCGGGCCTGGCCTTGACCTGCTTCAGGGCGTCGCCGAGGTGGGCGGCGCGCAGGGCGTTCACGGCGAGGTCGGCGGCCTCGGGGCCCAGGATCTTCGGGACGATCGAGGTGAGGGATATCGGGCTGCGGGTGGCCCGGTTCGTGCTGCGGTAGGCGCCGTCCGGGGCCAGGTGGACCACGAAGTCGCCGCCCAGCACGGGCAGTTGGTGGTAGGTGCGGTCGTAGCGGACGTGCTGGGTGCCGTCCTTGTCCACGATCACGTCGCGGACGCTGGTGTTCTCGGCGGAGGTCAGACCGAGGCTCGCGGCATGCTCCAGGAGTGCCGTGGCGGCGTTCTGGATCGCGGTGGCCCGGGTCGGTCTCGGGTCGGCGTGCGCGGCGGGGGAGAGGGCGACCGTCAGCAGGGTCGCGGTGGTGACGGCGACGCCGGCGGTGGTGGTGAGACGACGGGATCCTCGGACGTGTTGCCGTATCCGGCTCATCTGGCTCCTCGGGGATGGCGCCAAAGCAGGCGTGGGGGTGGCGCGGATGTCCCTGAGATTTAAGGGGCCATGACATGGCATGTCCATAGCCGCTTCATGGAGATGTGTGAGGAGCCGAAGGGGGTACGGAATCGTTTCCGTGATCACTTCGGAGCCCGCGGAGCCCGGGACCCCGCTGCCCTTCTTCGTCTACGGCACCCTGCGCCCCGGCGAGGCCAACCACGACCTCTTCCTGCGCGGCCGCACCGCGTCCGAGGAACCGGCCCGCCTGCCCGGCGCGGCGCTCTACGACGGCCCCGGCTACCCCTACGCCGTCGAGCGCGAAGGCGCGGACGTGCGCGGCGAGTTGGTCACCGCCCGCCCGGAGTCGTACGACGACCTGCTCGCCGCCCTGGACCGGCTGGAGGAGTACGTCCCGGGCGACCCCCGCAACCTCTACGAGCGCGTCGCCCGGCAGGTCGTACGCGCCGACGGCAGCACCGCCCCGGCCTGGGTCTACCTCGCCGCCCCGCACGTCGCCGCCCGGCTGCTCGCCACCGGCACCCGTATCGACGGCGGTGACTGGCTGTCCCGCCGCTGAGTCAGCCCAGCAGTGTCAGCCCCTCGGGCACGGCGACCCCGAACTCCTCCTCGATCACGCGCCGCGCCTCCGCCTCGTCCGCGAGCTTGCGCTCGGTGACCGTGCCGTCGGCGCGGGTCTGCGTCAACCGGTCTCCGTCCAGGGCGAGATGGCGCTCGGCGGTGGTCCGCTGCAGATACGGACGGCGGGTGAAGGGAGAGCGGGGATTGGTGCCGACGTGCCAGTTGAACACCTCGTAGTCCGGGGCGGTGAACGGCTCCAACGTGAACGCGTACTGCCCGACCCAGTCCTGGCCGTCGTGCATCTGCAGCTCCAGCAGCTCCAGCGGCCCTTCGTGCGACACGGCCACCAACCGGTGCCGGCGTCCCGAACCCTCGGACTCGGTGCCGGTGACCAGCGGGACGGGCGCCAGCAGCGCGCCGCCGGCACCGAAGCCGACGTCCGCGAGATACGGCTGCGGCTCACCCTGCACCGACACCCGCAGCATCATGTGCGTGCGCGGCCGGCTCCAGCGGGTCGGGGCGCCCAGCACCACCCGCGCCGCCAGCCCGCTCACCCGGAAGCCGAGCGCTTCCAGGGCGAGCCACAGGAGCGTGTTGTGTTCGTAGCAGTACCCGCCGCGACGCCCGTGGATCATCTTCGCCATGAGATCGCCGGGCGCCAGCGAGGGCGCCCGGCCACTGAGCGGGTCCAGGTTCTCGAAGGGCAGCGACAGCGCATGGGCCAGATGAACGCCCCGCAGCGTCTCCACGGTGGCCCCCCGGCCGCCCTGCCATCCGATGCGGCCCAGATAGGCGTCGAGGTCGAACTGCTCGGTGTCAGCCATACCGAGAATCTACGTCAGCCGGGTCCCCGCACATCCACCACGTCGGCCGGTCACCTTCCCGGAGTCCCCACGGCCGCCTCCACCTCGACCCGCACCGCGCACGACTTGAACTCCGGCATCCGGGACGTCGGGTCGAGGGCCGGGTTGGTGAGGGTGTTGGCGCGGCCCGCGCCGGGCCAGTGGAAGGGCATGAAGACGGTGTCCGGACGGATGGCGGAGGTGATCCGGGCGGGCGCGGTGGCCCGGCCCCGCCGCGATGTCACGGTCACCTGGTCGCCCTCGGCCGCGCCGATCCGGGCCGCGAGGCGCGGGTGCAGCTCCACGAACGGACCGGGAGCGGCGGTGTTCAGCTCGGCGACCCGCCTGGTCTGGGCGCCCGACTGGTACTGCGCGACGACCCGGCCGGTGGTCAGCAGCAGCGGATACTCGTCGTCCGGCTCCTCCGCCGTGGGCCGATGGGTGACCGCGGCGAACCGGGCGCGGCCGTCGGGCGTGGCGAAACGGTCCAGGAAGAGCCGCGGGGTACCGGGGTGGGCCGCCTCGCCCGTCTCATCCGCCTCGCCCGTCTCATCCGCCTCGCCCGCCTCATCCTGGCTCTCCGGGCACGGCCAGAAGACCCCGGTCTCCGCCGCCAGTCGCCGGTAGGTGATCCCCGAGTAGTCGGCCGGGCCGCCCGCACTCGCCCGGCGGAGTTCCTCGAAGACCTCCTCGGGGTCGGTCGGGAAGCCCTTCTCGACGCCGAGACGGGCGGAAAGCTCATGCAGGACGTACAGGTCGCTGCGAACGCCGGGCGGCGGGGCGAGCGCCTGCCGGCGCAGCAGCACCCGGCCCTCCAGGCTGGTCGTCGTCCCCATCTCCTCGGCCCACTGCGTCACCGGCAGGACGACGTCCGCCAGCTCGGCCGTCTCGGAGAGCACCACGTCGCAGACCGCAAGGAAATCAAGGGACTTGATCCGCTTCTCGACATGGGCCGCGCGCGGCGCCGACACCACCGGGTTGGAGCCCATCAGCAGCAGCGCCCGGACGTCCGTGCCGAGGGCGTCGAGGAGTTCGTACGCGCTGCGTCCGGGACCGGGCAGCGTATCGGGGTCCACGCCCCACACCCCGGCCACATGCGCCCGCGCCTCGGGATCGTCCAGCTTGCGGTAGCCGGGCAGCTGGTCGGCCTTCTGGCCGTGTTCCCGTCCGCCCTGCCCGTTGCCCTGCCCGGTCAGACAGCCGTACCCGGACAGCGGGCGGCCCGCGCGGCCCGTCGCCAGGCACAGGTTGATCCACGCGCCCACCGTGTCCGTCCCCTTGGACTGCTGCTCCGGCCCGCGCGCGGTGAGCACCATGGCCGCCTGAGGCGCACAGAACATCCGTACGGCCTCCCGGAGTTGGGGAACGGACACCCCCGTGATCCGCTCCACCTGCTCCGGCCAGTGCGCCATCGCCGTCGCCCGGGCCTCGGCCCACCCCGTCGTACGCTCGCGTATGTACTCCTCGTCCGTCCGGCCCTCGGCCACCACCAGGTGCAGCAGGCCGAGGGCGAGCGCGAGATCGGTGCCGGGGCGCGGGGCCAGGTGCAGGTCCGCCTGCTCGGCCGTCCTCGTCCGGCGCGGGTCGACGACGATCAACGTGCCGCCGTTCTCGCGCAGTTCGCTGAAGAACCGCAACGAAGGCGGCATGGTCTCGGCGAGATTGGAGCCGACGAGGATCACGCACCCCGTCCGCGGGATGTCTTCCAGCGGAAACGGCAGCCCCCGGTCGAGACCGAAAGCGCGCGTACTGGCCGCCGCGGCCGACGACATGCAGAACCGGCCGTTGTAGTCGATCTGCGAGGTGCCCAGCACCACCCGCGCGAACTTGCCGAGCGCGTACGCCTTCTCGTTCGTCAGCCCGCCCCCGCCGAACACGCCCAGCGCGTCGGCGCCGTACTCCCGCCGTGTGCCGCCGAGCCGCTCGGCGACCAGGTCCAGCGCCGCCGTCCAGCTCGCCTCCACCAGCCGGCCCCCGGACCGCACCAGCGGCGAGGTCAGCCGCACCGCCGGGGACAGCACCTGGGCCGCCGTACGCCCCTTGCCGCACAGCGCGCCCCGGTTCACCGGGAAGTCCGGCCGTTCGGTCACCTCGACGCCCCCCTGCGGCAGGGGCGTGATGTTCATCCCGCACTGCAGGGCGCAGTACGGGCAGTGGGTGGGCGTCGAGGCGATCGTCTCCATACCGCCAGCGTGCGTCGACCGTGTTACGGCCCCCGACCGCTCCCGGTTACACGCCCGGCACGGCGACCTCCCCGCGCCGCCCCGCCCGCCGTGAGGCGCCGGTCAGCGGCCGTCGGCGAGCGTACGCCGGCGAGTGTCCGTCAGCGCCCGGCGGCCAGCGCCCGCGCGACCCCCGGCTCCTTCGGCCCCAGGAACTGCGGGTCCGGGTGGAACACCGCGTCCAGCACCGCCTTGCCCGCCGCGAACACCTCGCGCGTCCCGCCGTAGTACCAGGTCACATCGTGCTTGGCGTCGACCCCGACCCCGTACGAGTCCACCCCCGCCGCCCGGCACAGCGCCACTGCCCGCCGGATGTGGAAACCCTGGCTGATCAGCACGGCCCGGTCCACGCCGAAGATCTTCTTGGCCCGCACACAGGAGTCCCAGGTGTCGAACCCGGCGTAGTCGCTGACGATCCGCTTCTCCGGCACCCCGTGCTTCTTGAGATACGCGCGCATGGCGTCGGGCTCGTCGTAGTCCTTGCGGCTGTTGTCGCCGGTGACCAGGACGACCTCGACCCGCCCCGCCCGGTACAGCTTCGCCGCCGCGTCCAGCCGGTTCGCGAGGTACGGCGACGGCTCCCCGTTCCACAGCCCGGCCCCGAACACCACGGCGACCTGCGCCCGGGGCGCGTCGGCCGTCGTGCGCAGCCGGTCCGTCGTGGACACGAACAGCCAGGTCACCGGCAGCAGCGCCAGCACACACCCGGCCATCACGGCCTGCACCAGCCGCCGCTGCCCCTGACGCGTGCGCGGCAGCCGCGGTCGACGGATCTTCATTCGGCCCCCCAGGATTCGGCTGTCGACCATGGAGGACGCCCGCGACACGGGTCCGGTTCGCCTCACATCGACCGTGTGTACGACGTGAACCCGTGGAAAACGCTCGTGACGGCCAGGCAACGGCCACGCAACCTGGCTCCGCCAGGATCCTTGCATGACGGCGTCGCACTCTCTCCACCCCGAGCCCCTCGCCCCCCTCGACAGCACGGCGCACCTCATGCACAGCATCGGCGACGAGCTGGCCGGACGGCTGCGCCGTGTCTCCCTCCTGGGCCGCCGCCCGGCCCAGCCCGCCCTCGTCCTGGTCGCCCACGGCAGCCGCGACCCGCGCGCGCTGGAGACGGTACGGGCCCTGCGCGACCGCATACGCGACCTGCGCCCCGGCCTCCCCGTCCACCTGGGCCACATCGAACTGAACGAGCCCCTGCTCCCGGACACCCTCGCCGCGCTGGGCGACACCCCCGCCGTCCTGGTCCCGCTGCTCCTGTCGCGCGGCTACCACATCAAACAGGACATCCCGGAGATGGCGGCCACGGCGACGGCCCGCACACACGTGGCCGCCCCCCTCGGCCCCCATCCGCTCCTGGTCGAGACCCTCTACGACCGCCTGCTGGAGGCCGGCTGGCCCACGGCCATGGACGCGGCCGCCCGCCGCGCGAGCGCGGTCGTCCTCGCCGCGGCCGGCTCCCGCGACCCCGACTCCGCCACCGACACCCGCCGCACCGCCCGCTCCCTCGCGGGCCGCCTGGGAGTCCCGGTCGTCCCGGCGTACGCCTCGGCGGCGAGCCCGACCGTTCCGGCGGCGTTGCGTGCTTTGGCGGCGAAGGGCCGGCACCGGGTGGCGATCGCGTCGTACTTCACGGCTCCGGGCCGCTTCGCGACCCAGTGCGCGCAAGCAGCCCCGTGGATGGCCTCGGCCCCTTTGGGCGCCCACCCGGCGATGGCCCGCCTGATCCTGCAGCGTTACGAGGAGAACGTGACGACGCGTGGGGCGGCAGCCGCCTAGGGGCGCGAGCGGCCACGACGCTCCCGCACTCGCCGAGCGACAGAACTCGGCAGACGAGTGGGCTTACTGTCGATCCATGGAAGGCACCGCACTCAGCTACGACCCGGCCGCACTGGAACGTTACGCCCCCGAACCGGACAAACGCCCCGGCCGCACCGCCTTCCAACGCGACCGCGCCCGCATCCTCCACTCCGCCGCCCTACGGCGCCTCGCGGGCAAGACCCAGGTGGTCACCCCGGGAACCAGCAGCCAGGTGTGGGACGCCAGCCCCCGCACCCGCCTCACCCACTCCCTGGAGTGCGCCCAGGTGGGCCGGGAGCTGGGCGCGGCCCTCGGCTGCGACCCCGACCTCGTGGAGGCCGCCTGCCTGGCCCACGACCTCGGCCACCCCCCTTTCGGCCACAACGGCGAACAGGCGCTGAACGCCTTCGCCGACGACTGCGGCGGCTTCGAGGGCAACGCCCAGTCGCTGCGCCTCCTCACCCGCATCGAGCCCAAACGGTTCACTCCGGAGGGCTCGGTCGGCCTCAACCTCACCCGCGCCGCCCTCGACGCCGCCACCAAGTACCCCTGGCCGCGCGGCGCCCACCCCACCGACCCGGCCTCGCGGAAGTTCGGCGTCTACGCGGACGACCGGCCCGTGTTCGACTGGGTCAGGGCGCACGCCCCCGGCACCCGCACCTGCTTCGAGGCCCAGGTGATGGACTGGTCGGACGACGTGGCGTACTCGGTGCACGACGTCGAGGACGGCCTGCACGCCGGTCATATCGACCCCAACTGCCTGCACGCCGAGCCCGAACGGCAGGAGGTGTTCCGGGTCGCCATCGGCCGGTACGTCCCCGCCGGCACCGACCCGGCCGAACTCTCCGCCGCCCTCGACCGCCTCCAGGACGAGGAGTGGTGGCCGCACGGCTACGACGGCACGGCGGTCGCCCAGGCCCGGCTGAAGGACGCCACCAGCCAGCTCATCGGCCGCTTCTGCCTGGCCGCCGAGGGCGCCACGCGCGCCGCGTACGGCAACGGCCGGCTCACCCGCTACGCCGCCGAACTCGTCGTACCCCCCGAGGCCCAGATGGAGTGCGCGGTGCTGAAGGCGGTCGCGGACCGGTATGTGATGCAGCGCGCCGAGCAGGAGCGGCTGCGCGCGGATCAGCGGGTGATCGTGGCGGAGCTGGCGGAGGCGCTGACGGCTCGCGCGCCGGACGGTCTCGATCCGCAGTTTCGGGCACTGTTCTACGGGGCAGGCGACGACCACGCGCGCAAGCGGGTGATCGTCGACCAGATCGCCTCGCTCACCGATGCCTCGGCGCGCTCGCTGCACGCGAGACTCACGGGGCATATGTGAGAGGAACGTGACCGGCGGTGGCCTGATCGGGTCACTCCCTCTTCCCGCAGCACGCCGTGTGCGGGACGCTCGCATATGGCGGCACCCTTAAGAGGAGGCATCAAGTGGTCGACGCGGATCAGACATTCGTCATCGTCGGGGGCGGTCTCGCCGGGGCGAAGGCGGCCGAGACGCTCCGGACGGAGGGCTTCACCGGCCGCGTGATACTGATCTGCGACGAGCGCGACCACCCCTACGAACGCCCGCCCCTGTCCAAGGGCTACCTGCTCGGCAAGGAGGAGCGCGACAGCGTCTTCGTGCACGAGCCGGCCTGGTACGCGCAGGCCGAGATCGAGCTGCACCTCGGCCAGACGGTCACCGCGATCGACCGGACCGCGAAGACGGTCCGCCTCGGCGAGGGCACCCTGATCCGCTACGACAAGCTGCTGCTCGTCACCGGTGCCGAGCCCCGCCGCCTGGACATCCCGGGCACCGGCCTGGCGGGCGTGCACCACCTGCGCCGCCTCGCGCACGCCGAGCGACTCAAGGGTGTCCTCACGGCCCTCGGCCGGGACAACGGGCACCTCGTGATCGCGGGCGCCGGCTGGATCGGCCTGGAGGTCGCCGCGGCCGCCCGCGGGTACGGCGCGGAGGTCACGGTGATCGAGCACGGTCCGACCCCGCTGCACACGGTCCTCGGCCCCGAGCTGGGGGGCGTCTTCGCCGAGCTGCACCGCGAGCACGGCGTCCGCTTCCACTTCGGGCGGCAGCTCACCGAGATCGTCGGGCAGGACGGCATGGTGCTCGCGGTGCGCACCGACGACGGCGAGGAACACCCGGCGCACGACGTCCTCGCCGCGATCGGCGCGGCCCCCCGCACCGGCCTCGCGGAGGCGGCCGGCCTGGAGATCGCCGACCGGGCGCTCGGCGGCGGCATCGTCGTCGACGAGCGGCTGCGCACCTCCGACCCGGACATCTACGCCGCCGGTGACGTGGCCTCCTTCCCGCTGGCCCGGTTCGGCACCCGGCTGCGGGTGGAGCACTGGGCGAACGCGCTGAACAGCGGCCCGGCCGCGGCCCGCGCCATGCTCGGGCAGGACATGGTCTACGACCGCCTGCCCTACTTCTTCACCGACCAGTACGACCTGGGCATGGAGTACAGCGGGTGGGCGCCGGCCGGGTCGTACGACGAGGTGGTGATCCGGGGTGATGCCGGCAAGCGGGAGTTCATCGCGTTCTGGCTGAAGGAGGGGCGCGTGCTGGCCGGGATGAATGTGAACGTGTGGGATGTCACAGAGCGGATCCAGAAGCTGATCCGGTCCCGGACCGAGGTCAGCACGGAGGCCCTGGCCGACCCGCACGTCCCGCTGGAGAGCCTCGCCTCCTGAAGCCCGGGGCTGTCGGTCCGCCCCCGTAGAATCACCTCGTGGCAGGACGGATCAACGACGAGGACGTGAAGGCGGTACGGGACGCGGTCCCGATCGACGCCGTGGTCTCCGAGTACCTCCAGCTGCGGAGCGCGGGCGGCGGCAACCTCAAGGGCCTGTGCCCGTTCCACGACGAGAAATCGCCGTCCTTCCAGGTCAGCCCGAGCAAGGGACTCTTCCACTGCTTCGGCTGCCAGGAGGGCGGCGACACCATCACCTTCGTGATGAAGGTGGACCACCTCTCCTTCTCGGAGGCGGTCGAGCGCCTCGCCGCCCAGGCCGGCATCACCCTGCGCTACGAGGAGGGCGGGTACAACCCGGCCCACCAGCGCGGCGAGCGCATCCGCCTGGTCGAGGCCCACAAGATCGCCGCGCAGTGGTACGCCGAGCAGCTCGCCACCAGCGCCGAGGCCGAGACCGGCCGGGTCTTCCTCGCCGAGCGAGGCTTCGACCAGGGCGCGGCCGTGCACTTCGGCGTCGGCTACAGCCCGCAGGGCTGGGACCACCTCACCCGCTATCTGCGCGGCAAGGGCTTCAGCGACAAGGAGCTGATCCTCTCCGGGCTCTCCCAGGAGGGCCGCCGCGGCCCCATCGACCGCTTCCGGGGCCGCCTGATGTGGCCCATCCGGGACATCGGCGGCGAGGTCGTCGGCTTCGGCGCGAGGAAGCTCTACGAAGCGGACAACGGGCCCAAGTACCTCAACACCCCCGAGACGGCGATCTACAAGAAGTCCCAGGTCCTCTACGGCATCGACCTGGCGAAGCAGAACATCGCCAAGACCAGCCGGGCGGTCGTCGTCGAGGGCTACACGGACGTCATGGCCTGCCACCTCGCAGGCGTCACGACCGCCATCGCGACCTGCGGCACGGCCTTCGGCGGCGACCACATCAAGATCCTCCGCCGGCTGCTGATGGACAACGGCTCGGCCCGCGTGATCTTCACCTTCGACGGCGACGCGGCCGGTCAGAAGGCCGCCCTGCGCGCCTTCGAGGACGACCAGAAGTTCGCCGCCGAGACCTACATCGCCATCGCGCCGGACGGCATGGACCCGTGCGAGCTGCGCCTCGCGAAGGGCGACGAGTCGGTGTCGGACCTGACCGAACCCCGCACGCCCCTCTTCGAGTTCGCCCTCCGGCAGATCGTGAGCCGCTACGACCTGGACACGCCGGGCGGACGGGCGGCCGCACTGGACGAGGCCGCGCCGGTCGTGGCCAAGATCAAGGACCGCAGCGTCCGGCGCGAGGTCGCGGTGCAGCTGGCGGGCCTGGTCGGCATCCTGGACCAGGAATTCGTCGTGGATCGCGTCGGTTACCTGGTGCGCAGAAACGGGCACGGCGGCCCGGCTGCCGCACCGCCGCGAAGCCGTATGCCGGAATACGACGCCGCCCCTCGCCCCCCGGCCGGCGGCCCGGCCCTCACCCTGCGCAACCCCGTATACGCCGCCGAACGCGAACTGCTCAAACTCGCCCTGCAGCGCCCCGAGCTGGTCTCCCCGGCCTTCGACGCCTACGGCGTGGACGAGTTCACCGCCCCGCCCTACGCCGCCGTGCGCCAGGCGGTCGCCGAGTCGGGCGGCGCCGAGTACGGCGTCCCGGACCCGCAGGAGTATCTGGTCCGGGTCCGCGAGGCCGCACCGGACGACACCGTCCGCGCGATGGTCACCGAACTGGCCGTCGAGCCGATCCTGCGCCGCACGGTCGACGAGACCTACGCCGGCACGGTCCTGGTCCAGATCCGCCGCCGCGCCGTCGAGCGCCGCATCCACGACATCCAGTCCCAGCTGACCCGCCTCGCCACCGGCGGCGACCCCGCCCGACTGACGGCCGTACAGAACGAGATGTGGGTCCTCCAGCAGTACGACCAGGCACTGCGCGAGCGGGGCGCGGAGGCGCTCTAGGCAGCCCCGGCGCCTTCGGTTTCAGCGCCGATCACCAACCGGTCACGGACCGGATGCAAAAAGTCACCGCAAGCCCCTCGTGGCGGGGATGTGTCTTACCCCACACTGGGGGCGGTGCCCGAGTCACCGGAGCGCAGGCCGTCGACTCTCCGCTCCCGACGTACCACTGCCGCACACCTTCAGCAGTGATCATCCTGGAGGTCGCCCCCGTGCAGACCCAGACCCTCACCCAGACCGACAGCGCCACCAGCAGCACCGCGGACGAGCCGGACGCGGAGACGGACGTCCTCGTGGCCGTGCCCCCGCAGGGCCCCGCCGCCCGGCACCCGGAGACGGTGCCCGCCGAGCCGGCGGAACCGCCGGCGGAAGCGCTCACGGACGAGCCCGAGGAGGCCGGCGGACCACTGGAAGCCGCCGAGCCCGTCGGGACACCGGTCTTCGCGCGGGCCGAGACCGGTGGCCCCTCGGCCGACCTGTTCCGCCAGTACCTGCGCGAGATCGGCCGCATCCCCCTGCTCACCGCCGCCGAGGAGGTCGAACTCGCCCGCCGGGTCGAGGCCGGCCTGTTCGCCGAGGAGAAGCTGAGCAACACCCCCTATCTGGACGGTCAGTTGGCCCTGGATCTGGACCGGCTCGTGGTCATGGGGCGGATGGCCAAGCGGCGGCTGATCGAGGCCAACCTGCGGCTCGTCGTCTCCGTCGCCAAACGGTACGTCGGACGCGGGCTGACCATGCTCGACCTCGTCCAGGAGGGCAACCTCGGGCTGATCCGGGCCGTGGAGAAGTTCGACTACGCCCGCGGCTACAAGTTCTCGACCTACGCCACCTGGTGGATCCGCCAGGCGATGTCCCGGGCCCTGGCCGACCAGGCCCGCACCATCCGCGTCCCGGTCCATGTGGTCGAGCTGATCAACCGGGTGGTGCGGGTGCAGCGGCGCATGCTGCAGGAGCGGGGGTACGAGCCGACGCCCGAAGAGGTCGCCACCCACCTCGACCTGGCGCCCGAGCGGGTCTCCGAGGTGCTGCGGCTGGCCCAGGAACCGGTCTCGCTGCACGCTCCGGTCGGCGAGGAGGACGATGTGGCCCTCGGTGACCTGATCGAGGACGGCGACGCGGCGAGCCCCGTCGAGTCCGCCGCGTTCCTGCTGCTCAGGGAGCACCTGGAGGCTGTCCTGTCCACGCTGGGCGAGCGTGAACGCAAGGTCGTCCAGCTCCGCTACGGCCTCATCGACGGCCGCCCCCGCACGCTGGAGGAGATAGGCCGCCTCTTCGGTGTCACGCGGGAGCGGATCCGCCAGATCGAGTCCAAGACCCTCAACAAGCTCCGCGACCACGCCTTCGCGGACCAGCTGAGGGGCTACCTGGACTGAGACGAAGGGGGGCCGCCTGCCGGCAGCCCCCCACGCGCCTAGTCCACCTCGGCCACGGCCTGGGCGAACTGGGCCTTGTACAGCCGCGCGTACGCACCGTCCGCGGCCAACAGCGCCGCATGCGCGCCCTGTTCCACGATCGACCCGTTCTCCATCACGAGGATCGTGTCCGCGTCCCGGATCGTCGACAGCCGGTGCGCGATCACGAACGACGTCCGTCCCGCCGCCAGCTTGGCCATCGCCTTCTGGATCAGCACCTCGGTCCGGGTGTCGACCGAACTCGTCGCCTCGTCCAGCACCAGGATCACCGGGTCGGACAGGAACGCCCGCGCGATGGTGATGAGCTGCTTCTCACCGGCGCTCACCCCCGTGCCCTCGTCGTCGATCACGGTGTCGTACCCGTCGGGCAGCGTACGGATGAACCGGTCGGCGTGCGCCGCCCGCGCCGCCTCCTCGATCTCGCCGCGGGTGACCTCCCTGGACGCCCCGTACGCGATGTTCTCCGCGATCGTGCCGCCGAACAGCCAGGTGTCCTGCAGCACCATGCCGATCCCGGACCGGAGTTCGTCGCGGGACATCCCGCGGATGTCGACCCCGTCGAGCGTGATCCGCCCGCCGGACACGTCGTAGAACCGCATCAGCAGGTTGACCAGCGTGGTCTTGCCCGCGCCGGTCGGGCCGACGATCGCGACCGTGTGACCGGGCTCCACCGTGAGCGAGAGGTCCTCGATCAGCGGCTTCTCGGGGTCGTACCGGAAGGACACATGCTCCAGCCCGACCCTTCCGCGCAGCTCGGCAGGCCTCTCGCCCGGCACCGGATCCGCCTCCTGCTCCTCCGCGTCCAGGAGTTCGAAGATCCGCTCGGCCGAGGCGACACCGGACTGCACCAGGTTCGCCATCGACGCGACCTGCGTCAGCGGCATCGAGAACTGCCGCGAGTACTGGATGAAGGCCTGCACGTCACCGATGGAGAGGGAACCGGAGGCGACGCGCAGTCCGCCGACGACCGCGACCAGGACGTAGTTCAGGTTCGAGACGAACATCATCAGCGGCTGCATGACACCGCTGTTGAACTGGGCCTTGAACCCGGCCTCGTAGAGCGCCTCGTTCTGCTCGGCGAACTGCCTGGCCGACTCCTCCTGTCGGCCGAACACCTTCACCAGGGTGTGCCCGGTGTACATCTCCTCGACGTGGGCGTTCAGCTTGCCGGTGGAGCGCCACTGCTGCACGAAGTGCGGCTGCGACCGCTTGCCGACCCGGGTGGCCACGACGAACGACAGCGGCACGGTGACCAGCGCGACCAGCGCCAGCAGCCAGGAGACGTAGAACATCATCACAAGCACGCCGATGATGGTCAGCACCGAGTTGATCAGCTGGCCCATCGACTGCTGCAGCGTCTGCCCGATGTTGTCGATGTCGTTGGTCGCGCGGGAGAGCACCTCGCCGCGCTGGCGCTTGTCGAAGTACGACAGCGGCAGCCGCGACAGCTTCGCCTGCACGGACTCGCGCATACGGAACATCGTGCGGTTCACGGCCCGGTTGACCAGCCGGGTCGCCACCGCCATCAGCAGGCCGGCGACCGTGAACGTGGCGAGCGCCAGCAGCAGGATGTTGCCGACGGCGCCGAAGTCGATGCCCTTGCCGGGCGTGAAGTCGGTGCTCTTCAGCATGTCCGCCACGGAGCCGTGGCCGTGGGCCCGCATCTGGTCGAGGGCCTGCTGCTTGGTGGCCCCGGCGGGCATCTGACGGCCGATGATGCCGGCGAAGACCAGGTCGGTGGCCTTGCCGAGGATCTTCGGGCCGATGACGCTCAGGGTCACGCTGACGACCACGCACAGCAGCAGGCCGTAGATCGTGAGCCGCTCCGGTTTGAACTGGGCGACGAGCCGTTTGCCCGACCCCTTGAAGTCCATCGAGCGCTGGTCGGGACCGCCCCCGGCCATCATGCGTCCCATGGGCCCGGCCATCAGGCAGCCTCCGCTTCCGTCAGCTGGGAGAGCACGATCTCCCGGTAGGTCTCGTTGTCCGCCATCAGCTCCTGGTGCCGGCCGGAGCCGACGACCCGGCCCTCGTCCAGCACGATGATCCGGTCGGCATCCCGGATGGTCGCCACCCGCTGGGCGACGATCACGACGGTCGCCTCGGCCGTCTCCCGGGTGAGCGCGCCGCGCAGGGCCGCGTCGGTGGCGTAGTCGAGCGCGGAGAACGAGTCGTCGAAGAGGTAGATCTCCGGGCGCTGGACGAGGGTGCGGGCGATGGCGAGGCGCTGGCGCTGGCCGCCGGAGACATTGGTGCCGCCCTGCGCGATCGGCGCGTCCAGTCCGCCGTCCAGCTTGCTCACGAAGTCCTTGGCCTGCGCCACCTCCAGCGCGTGCCACAGCTCCTCGTCGGTGGCGTCGGGATTGCCGTAGCGCAGGTTGGTCGCGACGGTGCCCGCGAACAGGTACGGCTTCTGCGGCACCATGCCGACGGTCTTCGCGAGCAGCAGCGGCTCGACCTCCTGCACGTCCACGCCGTCGACCAGCACCTCGCCCTCGGTGGCGTCGAACAGCCGCGGGACAAGCCCGAGCAGCGTCGACTTGCCGCTGCCGGTGGAGCCGATCACGGCGGTCGTCTCGCCCGGCCGGGCCACCAGGTCGATGGACTTCAGCACCGGCTCCTCGGCACCCGGATAGCGGAAGCCGACGCCGCGGATCTCCAGATGCCCGTGCCGGGGCAGCTCGATGACCGGTGCGAGCGGCGGCACCACGCTGGAGTCGGTCCCGAGGACCTCCTCGATGCGCTCGGCGCACACCTCCGCGCGCGGCACCATCATGAACATGAAGGTGGCCATCATCACGGACATGACGATCTGCATCAGATAGGCGAGGAACGCGGTCAGGTCGCCGATCTGCATCGCGCCGCTGTCGATGCGGTGGGCGCCGAACCACACCACGGCGATCGACGACAGGTTCACCACCGTCATGACGATCGGGAACATCAGGGCGAGCATCCGGCCCGTGGCCAGCTGCATCTCGGTCAGATCGCCGTTGGCCCGCCCGAACCGGCCCTGCTCGTACTCGTCGCGGACGAAGGCGCGGATCACCCGGTTGCCGCTGATCTGCTCGCGCAGCACCCGGTTCACCGTGTCGAGGCGGGTCTGCATGGACCGGAACAGCGGGCGCAGTCGGCGCACGATCACCGTCACGGAGATGCCGAGCACCGGCACCACGGCGACCAGCACCCCGGACAGCGGCACATCCAGGCCGAGCGCCAGCACGATGCCGCCCACGCACATGATGGGCGCCGACACCATCAGGGTGAACGTCATCAGGGCCAGCATCTGGACTTGCTGTACGTCGTTCGTCGTACGGGTGATGAGCGAGGGTGCCCCGAAGTGACCCACCTCACGAGCGGAGAAGGACTGCACCCGGTCGAAGACGGCGGCGCGCACGTCCCGGCCGAGCGCGGAGGCGGTCCGGGCGCCGTAGTAGACGGCTCCGATGTTGCACACGACCTGCGCCAGCGAGATGCCGATCATCAGGCCGCCGAAGGACAGGATGTAACCCGTGTCCCCCTTCACGACACCGTTGTCGATGATGTGGGCGTTGAGGGTGGGCAGATAGAGGGTGGCGCACGTCTGCAGGAACTGCAGCAGCACCAGCAGGGCTATGGATTTCCTGTAGGGCCTGAGATAGGTCCGTAGAAGTCGTATGAGCACGCTACGTCTCTCGGAGTCGGCGACAGGGGCTGGTCGGTTGCCCTTGGCCCCTATCGTCGAACACTCCACCTGCGTTACCTCAACCCATTAAACGGGCGGCGAGGCTCGTACGGCCCCATGCGCCCGGGGCGTCATGGGCGGAACGCTCCGGGATGGGTCTGCTCCCGCACCGCCACGAACTGCTGCCGCACCGCCTGCCCCACGGCCAGCTCGTCACCCGGCTCCAGCACCTGCGCCGCCGCCCCCTGCCAGGCCGGCGGGGTCCGCGGATCGAGTGTGCCCTGCGACACACCCAGCGCCCAGGCCGCCTGCCGGGCCGCGCCGATCGCCGCGTAGTCCGCCGGCTGCGGTACGACGACCTGCACCCCGAACAGCGACGGCGCCGAAGCCTGCACGGCCGGCAGCTCGGCGGCCGGACCGAGCAGGAAGATCCGCCGCACGTCGACGCCCCGCCCGCGCAGCACGTCCAGCGCGTCGGCGAGCCCGCACAGCATGCCCTCGAACGCGGCCCGCGCCAGATGCTCGGGCTTCATCGACTCCCGCCGCAGCCCGGCGATCGTCCCGGCGGTGTGCGGAAGACAGGGCGTCCGCTCACCCTCCAGATAGGGGAGAAGGACCAGCCCGTGTGCCCCGGGCGTCGACTTCATCGCCAGCTCGGACAGGCTCTCCAGATCCGGCAGCCCGAGGAGTTCGGCGGTGCCGCGCAGGGTCCGTACGGCGTTCAGGGTGGTGACGACCGGCAGGTGCATGCCGGTGGCGTCGGCGAGCGAGGTGATCATCCCGGACTGGTCGGCGAGCGCCTCCGGGTGCACGGCCATCACGGACCCGGAGGCCCCGAGCGACACGACGGCGTCCCCCAGCCCGATGCCCAGCCCGAACGCGGCGGCCATGGTCTCACCGGTCCCGGCGGAGATCAGCAGCCCCTCCGGGGTCGTACCGGCCGCGTCCGACGGGCCGATCACCTCCGGCAGCATCGCCTGATGGCCGAGCGCCAGCTCGACCAGGTCGGGCCGGTAGGCGCCGGTGGTGGCCGACCAGTACCCGGTACCGGACGCCCCGCCGCGATCAGTGGTCCTCCGCACGGGCCGCCCGAGCAGCTGCCAGACCAGCCAGTCGTGCGCCTGCAGCAGTACGGCCGTCCTGCGGGCGTTCTCGGGCTCGCTCTTCGCGAGCCAGCGCAGCTTGGTGACGGGCTGCCCGGCCTGCGGCGCACAGCCGACCGCCTGCGCCCAGGCCTCCCGGCCGCCGAGCGCGTCGACGAGGTCCGCCGCCGCGACCTGCGCCCGCTTGTCGCCGCCGACCAGCGCCGGGCGCACCGTGTTGCCCTGGGCGTCCAGCGGGACCAGCGCGTTCTGCTGGGCCGACACGCCGATGGCCTGCACGCCTTCGAGCAGACCGCCGCCCGCCGCTTCACCGAGGGAGAGCAGCCAGGCCTGCGGGTCTATGTCGCTAGGGCGACCCTCTACGGGATGGGGGGCGTACCCCTGCCGTAGTACGGCACCGGTGTCCGTGTCGCAGACCACGATGCGTGTGAAGTCCGGTGAGCTGTCCAGCCCGGCGACTATCCCCATACGGAGAATTTTGCAGCATTCCTGCGGATGCCGTGGCCGAGGGCGCCCAGCTCCCTACGTGTTGCTCGTCCCCCAGTCGTCCTCGGGAGTGCCGTTCAGGTTGCGCTCCCGCAGCGATCGCACCCGCTGGGCCACGGTCTCGGGGACTCGGTCGCTCACCCGGTGGCTGACCGTGTGGAAGGCCTTGCCGGCGTACTGGCGGCCCTGCTGGGCGGCGCTCTCGGCCGTGTTCCGCACGGCCGGGTTCTGCGCGATCCGCCGAGCGGACTTCTTCAGCTGCTCGTAGCGCTCGCGACCGGCCCTCGTGCCGAGCACGTAACCGATGGCCAGTCCGGCGACGAACGTGAGCCGGTAGCGCATGGCTGCCACCCTTCCCTTGCCTTGGTCTGCGGTGCGGCGTGGGCGCCGGGGATACCGATTGGCGGAGCACCCCCCTGCTTGCGCTAATGTATGTGTCGCAGCGAGCGAGCGCCCCCTGGCGAATACCCAGGTAGGTACGTTCGATGCAATCGAGGCGATCCTCCGTAGCTCAATTGGCAGAGCAGCCGGCTGTTAACCGGCAGGTTACTGGTTCGAGTCCAGTCGGGGGAGCTTCGATCCTCCGTAGCTCAATTGGCAGAGCAGCCGGCTGTTAACCGGCAGGTTACTGGTTCGAGTCCAGTCGGGGGAGCGCAGTGAACGAGGACCCCTTGGGGGTCCTTTTTCATGTCCGCGGGAACCGCCGCGCCTGCGCCGATGTCCTCAAGGTCATGAGCAGCGCAGAAGCCGACCATCCGAAGCAGGAGATCGTATGAGCGGCTATGCTGCGGCAGACGGCGCGCACACTTGTACGCGACACGCCGCTATGGGGCGGTAGCTCAGCCGGTTAGAGCAGCGGACTCATAATCCGTCGGCCGTGGGTTCGAGTCCCACCCGCCCCACCAGGCGACGCAGGTGCAGAAGCGTTTCTACCTGCGGCAGCGAAGAAGGAGGGCCACCACGCTCGGCGTGGCGGCCCTCCTTCGCTCGTTCAGACCAAGATCCAGTGGATGCGTAGTGGACGCGTAGTGGACGCGGGACCGGGACAGCGGACAGAGGGGCTCTCAAGCCGCCTTACGGCCCGTCCCTGGCGCCCTGCGAGCAGCCCGCGCGGATATGCCGGTGGCAGGCCCGTCGAGGCGCCCAGCCGTCCAGCCCGGGAGCCCTGACGCGGGCGACGATGACGCGGGCGACGGTGAAGCGGGCGAGCGAGAACGCCGCCCGCTGCTCTTCCGGGGAGCGTTCGCTGAAGTTCTCGGCCCTGACCAACTCCAGCCCGTCGGCGGCGCAGTGATCGCGTATCCACTTCACGGCCGCGTTGGCGACCTCGCCCTGCCAGGCTGTCTGGGGGAGTTCGAGCGCGGTGCGTACGCAGTGTGTACGTCGAAGGGGACGTCACGCGGGAACGCGCCGGGAGATCCAGTCGTGACGAGGTCGTCGCCGGATGCCAGGCTCAGCGAGAGGTCATGAACGCTGTCGGCCTTCGGCTGCTCTCCGTACAGCTTGCAGGCGACCTCGACGATCTGCTGGGAGATCCGCAGCCAGAGCGTGTGGCCGGGGCGGGGGCCGAGGAAGACGAACGAGTGGCATAGCTCGTAGAGCCAGTCGGTTTTGACGAAGTGCGGGAAGCCGCCGGTCAGTTGTGGCGTCCAGACCATGACGGGTCCGGGCTTCTGCGTGGTGCGCTTCCAGTGCTCGACCCGTTCCGGGGTCCGGACGAGTGGCTTGGGCCGGGTGACCGACGGCAGACCGGGCGGACGGACTCTTCGGGGTCGGACACCGAGGCGTACACGGCGATCCTGGCCACCGCGATGGCGGCCAGGCCGGCGGCACTACGTCTCATCGCGCGCTCCGTCCGGGGATCGCCGGGAGGACCTTCTCGGCGATGTCGATCAGGGCGCTGTCGTCGGGGAGGGCTCCGGACGTGCTCCACACGGTGATGTCGTAGCAGCCGCCCCTGTCGTCTTTGCCGAGGGCCACGGACAGCGTCCGGGCCAGGGGGCCTTGTTCGACGGGTCCGCCGCTGGTTCCGCCGGTCCCGAGACTGATCTCCAGCTTCATGGTGTGATCCGAGGAGAAGACCGCGGGCCGGCCGAGAACCGTACGCGTCTCGATGTCCTGCTCGTTTCCGATCTTCTTCAGCTTCACGTACTGGGCTATCGACAGCTCGTTGTAGGTGGCCGACAGATTCACGGTGTACGTGTCGAACATGACCTCGGCCTCCGGTTCGGCGACCTTCCCATCGGTCAGGGCAGCGGTGCCGCTGCTGGCGGAAGTCGTGGTCGCGGTCTCTCCCGGCGTTCCGAGGAGCTGGGCGAGATCGGGCCGGTTGAGTGCCTTGCACAGCTCGTCACCGGTCACAGCCTGGGGCGTCGTCTTGTATGCCTTCGGCAGTTCCTCGTGTTCCTCGACCGAACACGAGGCGGGCTTCGGCGTGTTGTCGTCGGACGGCAGCACGTGCGGCGCCGCCCACAACGCGGCCCCGATAGCCCCGAACACGGCGATGGCCGCGACGGCCTGGCCCCATGCGTTGGGCTCCTTCGCCGGAGCGACCGGGCCCGGCACGGCTGCCGCCTGGGCCTGGGCCTGGGCCCGCGCGGCCGCATCGGTCACCGGCCCGGCTGCGGGCGCTGGGACCGCCGTGTTCGAGTTCCGGCGTGCGCGCAGCGCCCGGACCACCGTGTGGACGCGAATCGCGGTGAAGACGAGGAACACCGCACCGAGACCAGCCGCGACCCGGTCGTCGTCGCGGACGGCGAGGTACATGATGCGGACGCCGAGAACGGACCCGACCACGATGAGCAGGGGCTCGCGGACCCAGAAGGGCAGGAGGCGGAGGAGGAAACCGAGCATTCGGTGATCTCACCAGGACCAGACCAGCCGCGCTGTGGCGGAGGCCATAGTTCCGTGAACAGCAGTGGACCGCGGGTGGAGATCCTGGCCGACCGCAACCCGGACCACGGTCACAGCGGGCACGTCCACGTCGACGGTGTGGAGCAGCCGGAGGGCGCGACGGGCTCACTTCGACGCCGTAGAACCACAAGTCCCGGACAAGCGCATCACCCACGGCCGTTCGTGATCGCGATCGCCGTGACCCTACGTGGCTTTGGCGCGGTTCAGAGACATAGCCATTCTTCAGCTGCCGCCGACATAGGGACTGGTGTACGTGCCCGATGCCGACCTCAAGCTGAGTGGTGGACTCTCGACCACATCAGGTTTTCTGAACGTTGAACTCCTGTTGCAGCCCGCTGAGTTGCACCAGCTTCGGGGCTACTTCGTTGGGAGGGATACAGCAGGAACCCCGCTGATGCCGGTCACAGACATCTGCTGGTTGGGGCCCCCGCAGGCGGGGGGACCACGTGTGCAGCTTCGTCTCCGCCGGGTCTTTCTGGGGATCACCCCCGCGGGCGCGGGGACCACAGGCCGCGAGCTGGGCATTCATGTGGGTAGTGGATGGCTCGCGATTACTTCTTGAGAAACGGACATTCCGTGCGTCGGTCCTCCGATGGCCTGGCCTTCGATCGAGACGGTTGTAAGAGCCCAGGTCATCACACACGAAGGGGGTGCCGTAGGCGCGAAGCATCGTTGCAGAGCAAGGGCGTTCCCGCACAGCTTAGAGGGGTTCAGAAAGGCCGTGTGGCGAATGCCTAACGGCTCCCGGTCGAGCAGGGCCGAGTAGGACCGAGCAGGACCGAGTGGGATGCAGCCGAATGGAAACGGATGGATGGGGGTCCGGTCCTTCGGCGACAGTGCAGGTGAGATGCGTCGCTGACATAGGTTCGAGTCCCACTCGCCCCCGCCGCGCATCGCAGGTGCAGGAACGATGTGGCCTTGTGGTGGCGCCAGGTGAGGAATAGTGCAGCGTTCGTGGGGTTCAGCCGCCGGGCGTCGGTCGAGCAGTTTGCCCGCCACGGTGGCGGCGTTGTACGAATCCCAGCCGGTGGCCGTGGAGTAGTGCCGTTGCCGCCGCTGGTGATGTCGTGGAAGCCGGTGCCATTCGCCGTGTGCAGGGGGCGGGTTGGTGACGCCGAGGTCGGCCTTGTCGGACGCTGCGGCCTGCTGGTTGTAGAGGCCGCGAATGCCGGTCACTCGGGGGCCGCGATCGAGGGAGCCCTGTGAGTTGATCGAGACGCCGGGGCTGGGGTTGGCGTGGGCCGAGATGTCCGGGGCGTGGCCGTAGACGCCGCCGGCGCTCGCCTGGACCGCGGTCTGCCAGCTGGGGATCTTGAAGGCGGAGGACTTGCTGTCGCCCCCGGACCAGTCCACCTCCTTCTCCTTGCTCCAGGCGTTGGCGGAGGTGACTGTCCGCTTGGACGGGCCGTCGCCCGCGGCGTCGACGGCGATGCCGGGGGCGCGGGGGAGCGGTACTGCCCGGCGGCCATACTGTGCGCATGGAACGCATCGGGGGGTACCTGGTCGAGCGGCGGCTCGGCGAGGGGGGAATGGGCACCGTGTATCTCGCGCGGACGCGCGGCGGGCGGGCGGTCGCGGTGAAGGTCGCCAAGTCCGAGCTGGCGGCCGACGAGGTCTTCCGTGCACGGTTCCGCAGCGAGGTCGAGGCGGCCCGTGCGGTGGGCGGCTTCCACACGGCGCCGGTCGTCGACGCGGACGTGGACGGCGACCCGCTGTGGCTGGCCACGGCCTACATCCCCGGACCGACCCTCGCGGCGCGGCTCGCCGACGAGGGCGCGATGGACGAGCCGCAACTGCGGGCGCTGGCCGCCGCGCTCGCGGAGGCGCTGGAGTCCATCCACTCCTGCGGGCTGGTGCACCGCGACCTCAAGCCCGGCAACATCATCATGGCCGTGGACGGCCCGCGCGTCCTCGACTTCGGCATCTCCCGCGCCGTCG
Organism: Streptomyces sp. NPDC052101; assembly: GCF_040680235.1. Lineage (NCBI taxonomy): Bacteria > Bacillati > Actinomycetota > Actinomycetes > Kitasatosporales > Streptomycetaceae > Streptomyces > Streptomyces sp. NPDC052101. The sequence goes on along the minus strand of NZ_JBFAWH010000009.1, from coordinate 76,683 downwards.
AGTCCACCCGGCTTACCGCCACCGGCACCGCCTTCGGCACACCCGGCTTCCTCGCGCCCGAACAGGCCCTGGGGCACGCCGTGTCCGGCGCCGCTGATGTGTTCGCCCTCGGCGCGGTGCTCGTCGCGGCGGCGGGCGGCAGCGCCTGGGGCGAGGGTACGCCGATGGGGCTGATGTACCGCTCCGTGCATGAACTGCCCGACCTGGCCGCCGTACCGGCCTCACTCGCCGGCCTGGTCGCGCGCTGCCTGGCCAAGGACCCGGCCGCCCGGCCGACCCCCACCGAGCTGCTGGACCTGCTGACCGACGGGACGCCGGTGCCCGCCCCGGCGCAGGCCCTGGCGGAAGTCCCGGCGCAGGTCCCGGCGGAGGTGCCGTACACCCCGGCCCCGACTGCGCCTCCTCAGCCGGCCGCACAGCCCGTGCGGTTCCCGCCGGTCCCCGTCACCCCGGCCCCGCTTCCGCCGTACCCGGCCACGCCCCCGCCGCAGTCCGCCCAGGGGTTCGGTCCGCCGCTCGCGTACACGCCTCCGGAGGTCGAACTCACCGACGGGGAGTCGCGTGTCGTCGTGAACGCCACCGGGGTGGTCCTCGAAGTGGCGGGCTTGGCCGCGGACTTCGCGTGGACGGAGATCGCGTATGTCGGACGCAGCCGGCGCGGTCACCACCTCACGGTGGCCGTGCGGCTGTGGGACGGCAGCGTGTACGACTGCGAGGTGAACGCCCGGCGGTCGGCGCGGTTCGGCGAGTGGCTGGCCCGGCTGGACTTCGTCCTCGGCCGGTACGCGAACCGGTAGCCTCCCGGCCACCGTGTTCGCCGACAGCGGTATACGGCCATTGAGTTGACCCGTACATGCTTGAACGGTCCGTGTGCTGGGCACCCACCCCGTACCGGCATCCATCGCCGGGCCGTTTCGGCAGAGGGAGGGCGTCATGGACCGTCGCATCCGGGTACGCGTCAGCCGGCGCCCCGCCGCCCCGCGCGAGCGGGAGATCGACCGCAGGACCCCGTCGGGGCGCATCCTGCCGTACTGACGGCCACCGGCGATCCCTGCCGCGGCCGCGGCGGACTGCTCAGGAGGCCTGTGCCGCCTGTGCCGTACGGGTCACCTCCGGCAGCGGATCCGCGCGGCGGGCCAGGGCGAGCAGGGTGTGTACGGTGCGCTCGGCCGGGCCCAGGCGCGGGCGCCACTGGGCGACGATGCTGACCGGGCGGATCGGTTCGGTCAGCCGGAGTTCGACCAGCTCGCCCTCCTCCAGCTCCCGGGCGACCGTCAGGTGCGGCAGCAGGGTGATGCCGCGCCCGTGGCCTAGCAGGCGCAGCAGCGCCGCCATCGAGCCCTGGAGCAGGGTCTGCTGGGCGCCCGCCAGCAGATCCCGGTCGAAGCGGTCCATCAGCATCTCCGAGGTGCAGCCGCGTTCGGCCACCAGGAAGTCGTGGCACAGCAGCTGCTCGGGCGTCACCGTCTCCTGCCGGGCCAGCGGATGGGCCGGCGCCGCCACCAGGAGCGTACGGTCGTGCCCCACGACCTGGTGCGGGCGGACCGTGCGGACACCGTTGTCGTACTGGAAGACAAGATCCAACTCGCCCGCGACGAAGGCCTGTTCCAGTGCCCTGCGCGGGGCCACCGTCAGCTCGACGTCCGCGCCGGTGTCCGTGCCGCCCGCGCCGTACTCCAGGGCGGCCAGCACCTCGGGCATCCACGCATGGGCCAGCGATTCCTGCGCCCCGATCCGCAGCCGGGGCCGCCCGCCGCGGGCCGCCCGCCGCATCCGCTCCTCCAGCTCCAGAGACTCGCGCGCGTACGGCAGCAGCCGGGTGCCGGCCTCGGTGAGCTGCGCCCCCGTGCCCGCCCGCACCAGCACACTCACGCCCAAGTCGGCTTCCAGTCGCTTCAGTTGGGCGCTGACACTGGACTGTGCGTAGCCCAGGGCCTGGGCGGCGGCGGAGATGCCGCCGTGCTCGGCGACCGCGACGAAGGCACGCAGATAGCGGGAGTCCACGACAGCAGCGTAACCAACCCATCGGACTCTCCGATGGGGTTATCGCGATCACGGCGTCGCGGCACCCGCGCCCGCAGGGACACGCTGCCCCCATGACCACAGCCGATCCCGTCGCCGAGCCATCAGCACCGGCCCCCGACCCTGCCGACTCCGCCGACCCTGCCGTCACCGCCGTCACCGGCACCACCGCCCGTACGACCTCCCGGCTCACCTTCGCCGGCATCGCCACCGGCAATCTGCTCGTCCTGCTGGACACCTCGATCCTCAACGTCGCCGTCCCGGACATCCAGACCTCGCTGCACCCGGCCGCCGCCGCGCTGCCCTGGACCGTCGACGCCTACACGGTCGTCTTCGCCGGACTGCTCCTGGCCGGCGGAGTCATCGCCGACCGCTGGGGCGCGCGCCGCGTCTACACCGTGGCGCTCGGCCTGTTCGCCGTGCTGTCCGTGGCCTGCGCCCTGGCGCCCGGCGCCGGCGCCCTGATCGCCGGGCGCGCCCTGCTCGGCGCCGCGGGCGCCGGACTCGTGCCCGCCTCCCTGGCCCTGCTCATCCATCTGCACCCCGACCCCGCCCGCCGTACCCGCGCCATCGGCGCCTGGGCCGCGCTCAGCGGGCTGGGCGCCGCCGCCGGACCCGTGCTCGGCGGCGGCCTCGTCGAACTCGGCGGCTGGCGGCTGGTGTTCCTCGTCAACCCGCCCCTCGCCGTGGCCGCGCTGCTGCTCGCCCGCCGGCTGCCCACGCCGCCCGTGCGGGGCGGCCGCACCCTGGACCGGCCGGGCCTGGCCCTGTCCACCGCCGGACTCGGCCTGCTCACCTTCGGCCTGGTCCAGGCCGGCATCGACGGCTGGGGCGCGCCCGCGGCGCTGCTCCCGCTCGCCGCCGCGATCGGCTGCTTCGTAGCGCTGGCCGCCGTGGAACGCCGGTCCGCCACCCCGGTCCTGCCGCCCGCGCTGCTCGCCCTGCCAAAGGTGCGGGCCGCGCTGATCGCCGCCGCGGTGTCCTGCTTCGCCTACTTCGGCGGCATGTACCAGCTCGCCGTATGGCTCCAGCGCACCTACCACCTGGCGCCGTTCGACGCCGGGCTCGCCGCTCTGCCCATGGCCTTCCCGGTCTGCGTGATGCCGTTCTTCACCGGTCGGCTCGTGGCCCGCCACGGCCCCCGCCCGGTCCTGCTGACCGGCATGTGCGCCGCGGTCGTCGCGGGCGCGCTGCTGGCCGGGGCGGGGGGACCCCATCCGCCGCTGCCCCTGCTGGTCGCCGCCGAGCTGGCGCTCGCCGCGAGCGGCACGCTGTCCATCCCGGGCGCGGCCGCCGCGATGGCCGTCTCGGCGCCGGCCGAGTACGCCGCGACCAGCCAGGGGGCGCTCAACGGCATCCGCCAGGCCGGCTCGGCCCTCGGGGTCGCGGTCCTCGGCACGATGGGGTCCCTCGGCGGCTCGGGGTATGTGCTGGTCGGCGTGGGGGCGCTGGCGGTGCTGTCGCTGGGGCGCACCGGTGAGTGAGAGCGGGTGGCGGCGGCCGCATATCGACACGGCCCCGCGCACCTTGGGGGCTGGTCACAAGGGCGCCTGCCACGTGACCGTCGTTCCCTCCGGATCTTCTCCGGTGCCGGTGCCGGTGCCGGTGCCGCCGTTGTCGTACACCGTCAGCCGTACGGCCGCCCGGCCGTCCGTCAGGGCCGCCGTCGCGTCGACCGTGACCTCGATGCGGGAGACGCCCTGGCGTCGGGCGGCGGTGTCGAGGGCCCGGCGGAGTGCGGTGAGCAGCTGGCCGGCGACGCGGTCGGGGACCCGGCTGTCCACCGGGCCGAGGAAGCGGGTGGACGGCGGGAAGCCGAGCAGTGCCGCCGCGCCCGCCGTCTCCCGCAGCACCCGGCCCCGCAGGGTGGCCGGCGCCTCGGCGGGCGGCTGCTGGAGGGCGAAGATCGCCGTCCGCACCTCCTGGACGGTCGACTCCAGCTCGTCGACCGCCTTCCCCAGCATGTCCTGTACCGCCGGCACCCGGGCCCGGCGCTGCGCCGCCTGGAGCATCATGCCGGTCGCGAACAGCCGCTGGACGACCAGGTCGTGCAGATCGCGGGCGATCCGGTCCCGGTCCTCGTACACCGCGAGCCGCTCCCTGCGGTGCCGGGCGCCGGCGAGGACCAGGGCGAGCGCGGCCTGGGAGGCGAACTGGCCGGCCAGGCGCCGTTCGGCGTCCGTGTACGGGCGGTCGCCGCGCCGGCGCGGCAGCGCGAGCGTGCCGATGAGCTGTCCGCCCGCCTGCAACGGCAGCATCATGCTGGGCCCGAACCGGTGCCGGACATGCGTCGTCATCCGCGGGTCGGTCGCCGAGTCCTCGATGAACACCGGCTCGCCGCCGAGCAGTTGCTCCAGCACCGGGCTGCCCGGCTCGATGGTCGTACCGACGATGTCCCCGGGGGCGTCGTGCGTCGACGCGGCCACGATCTCCATGCCGCCCTCGGGGGTGGGCTGGAGGATGACACCGGCGGAGGCGTCCGCGAGCAGCCGGGCCCGCTCCGCGACCGTCATCAGCGCGTCCGCGGCGCCCTCCCCGGACAGCAGCGCGGTGGTGACGGCCGCCGCGCCTTCGATCCACCGCTCGCGCTGCCGGGCCGCCTCGTACAGGCGGGCGTTGCCGATCGCGCTGCCCGCCTGGACGGCCAGCACCCGCAGCAGCTGCTCGTCCTCGGTGGTGAACGGTCCGCCGCCGCTCTTGCCCACCAGGTGCAGCCGCCCGAACGGCTCCGCGCCGACCAGGATCGGCACGTCCAGGCCGGCGGCGTCCTCGGGCGCGGTGGTGGCCGTACGGATCTCGGCCGGCCCCTCCTGACCGGGGTCGGCGGTGCTCAGCGCCGCGTACCGGGCGCCGGTCAGTTCGGCGGCGCCGTCCACGAGGCGCTGCAGGGTGGTGCGCAGTTCGAGTTCCGAGCCGACCCCGAGGACCGCTTCGAGCAGCGGCGGCAGGCGCGGGACGGGATCACCGGGCATGCGGGGTACGCGGTGCCGTGCCCGGCTCAGGCGGCCAGCGGGTTGAGGACCATGGGCTCGATCCGGCCCTCCAGCATGGCGCCGATGCCCTGGGCGGCGCAGAGGTCGGGCTGTTCGGCGATGTGCACCGGCATCCCGGTGGCCTCCCGCAGCATCTGGTCGAAGCCGGGCAGCAGCGCGGAGCCGCCGGCCATCACGATCCCCCGGTCGGCGAGGTCGGCGACCAGGTCGGGCGGGCAGTCGCGCAGCACCTTGCCGATACCGTCGAGGACGGCGGTCAGCGGGGTCTCGATCGCGTCCCGCACGGCGGCGGTGTCGATGCGTACGCTGCGCGGGAGCCCGGTGACCACATCGCGGCCGTGGATCTCGGTCTGCGCCGGGCCCTGCGCGGTGAGCCCGGTGTCGGACAGGGTCACCTGCAGCGGACGCACGGACTGGCCGGGCAGCATCAGATGGTGTTCGTGCCGCAGATGCTGCACGATCGCGTTGTCCACGGCCTCGCCGCCCACCGGGATCCGCTCGGCGGCCACGATGGATCCGAGCGAGAGCACCGCGACCTGGGTGGTCGCCGCCCCGCACATCATGATCATGGTGGCCTCGGGCTGTTCCACGGGCAGCCCGCAGCCGATGGCGGCGGCGATCAGCGTGTCCACCAGCTCGACCCGGCGCGCGCCCAGCCCGACCAGCGTCTCGGTGATCGCCCGCTGGGCCAGCGGATCGGCGCCGTGCGGGGTGCAGGCCGCCGCGCGCAGCCGCAGATTGCGGCGCAGGGCACGGCGCGTCTTGTCGCCGAGCAGCTGCCGCAGCATGCGGTGGGCCATCTCGATGTCGATCACCGTGCCACCGGAGATGGGCCGTACGACCGTGATGTAGTGCGGTGTCCGTCCCGTCATCCGCTCCGCGAAGTCGCCGACGGCGATGAGCCCGCCGGTACGGGTGTTCACGGCGGCGACCGAGGGCTGGTCCACGACCAGGCCGGAGCCCTTCACGTACACCCTGGTGCGGGCCGCGCCCAGGTCGACGGCGAAGTGGCAGCGGCGCAACTGATCCAGACTGACGGTCACGGCGATCCTCCCGGTGCGCGCGGGCCTCGGTTCGCCCGGCCGGGCTGGCGGGCCTCTCACAGCATCCTGAGCGGGCCGCACCCCCGGACGCCTGCTGGAGGGGGCCGGGTGGGGGGCGGCCGAATGGGGGGTTTCGGCCGCGTCGCACCGCGCGGTGGTGGACTCCGGCCGGATGCCCCACTCGGCGCACACCCCGCGACCGGCTCCCTGTCGAACTCCAGCTCGACCGTCGTTTCCCGCGCTCGGTCTTCAGAGACGGTGGTGCACGATCCCCCGGACCACCCCCAGCTCCACCAGGTCCTGCGGCCGGATCCGGAGCTGTTCCGCGGTCGCCTCGATCTCGTCCTTCGGGCGCTTGAGGATGGCCGCCGCGAGTTCCGGGGCGATCACCGAGAAGTAGCTGTCCGGGGTGGCCCAGGTGTTGCCGGGGGCGGCCAGCGCGAGGGCCCCGCCGGAGCCGCCCTCGCCGATGACCAGCGTGGTGACCGGGACACGGGCCGCGGCCACCGCCCCGAACACCTCCGCGATCGCCGCGCCGGCCCCCTGCCGCTCCGCTTCCGCGTCGTTCGCGGCACCAGGGGTGTCCACCAGCGTCAGCACCGGGATGCCGAGCCGGTCCGCCAGCCGGATCAGCCGGGCCGCGGTCCGGTACCCGGCGGGCCGGGTCGCCGCCCCGGTCTGCGCCGCATAGGCCACGGTACGGCCGTCCCGCTCACCGAACCCGCACAGCATGCCGTCGGGATCCGTACCTCCGCACCGGTCACCGCTGATGTCACGGCGGTGGCTGAAGTAGGCGTCCAAGTAGGCGTGCGCACGGGGCCGTTCGGGGGCCCGGGCACGCCGGACGGCGTCCCAGCCGGCGGCCGGGAGACCGACGGCACCGAGCGCGACCGGGACGGGAGCGGGCTCGATGCACCCCGCGTACCCTTCCGGCACCCCGGTCCCGCCCGCCTCGCCGGAAGGGTCGGCGGGGACGGAGGCAGGGTGGGCGTTGGCCTCCAGCCGCGCGCTGCCCGACCGCACACTGCCCGCACCGGCGGGTGCTGTTGGGGTGTCGGTGGCGGGGGCTGCTGGGCTGTCGGTCGACGGTGCTGCCGGGGTGTGCGTGGCCGGGGCCGCCGGGCTGTCGGCGGACGGGGCTGTCGGGGTGTGCGTGGCCGGGACCGTCGGGCTATCGGCGGACGGTGCTACTGGGGTTTCGGTGGCGGGGGTTGCCGGGCTGTCGGCGGACGGGGCTGTCAGGGTGTGCGTGGCCGGGACCGTCGAGCTATCGACGGACGGTGCTACTGGGGTTTCGGCGGCGGGGGCCGCCAGGCTGCCGGCGGCCGGTGCTGTCGGGGTATCGGCGGCCGTGAGTGTGGGCGACGCTGCAGCGCCTGGAGGGGCGCTGAAGCGGTCGGGCGGGCGGTTCGTCAGCAGGCGTAGCCATGCCCCCAATACCCCCTTCAGCTCGGCCGGAGGGACCACCTCGTCCGCCGCTCCCGCCGCCAGCTGGGACTCCGCCGTGTACGCGCGGGGGTCGGCGGCGGGCGGGCGGACGCGGGAGCCGGCGAAGCCGACCTGGGCGCCGGGCAGGGCCAGGACGATGTCGGCGCCCGCGCCGAGCGTGGCCCAGCCGCCGCCGGTCGTCGGATCCCGCAGTACCGCGATCTGCGGCAGCCCCGCCGCGCGCGTGAGCGCCGACTGCCGGGCCACGCGCTGGAGCTGGCTCAGCGCGAGCATGCCCTCCTGCATCCGGCTGCCCCCGGTCGCGATCAACGGCACGACCGGCAGCCGGTGCGCGCGGGCATGGGCGTACGCCGCCTCCAGCCGGTCCCCGGTGCGCTCGCCGAGGGAGCCGCCCAGGAAGCCGAACTCGAAGGCGATCAGCACGGCCCGGGTGCCGTCCACGCTCGCGGTGCCGCAGACGACGGACTCCTCCTCGCCGGTGCGATCCGCGGCACGGGCGCGGGAGGCGTCGTAACCCGCCCAGCCGAGCGGGCCGTCCGGCCGCGACTCCCTTGGTGGAGACGGGAGTTCGCCGAAGGTGTCGGGGTCCGTGACCAGGGTCAGGATCTCCCGGGCCGAGCGGCGCTCAGACATCGGCCAGTGCCCGCTTCATGATCTTCCCCATGTCGTTGCGGGGCAGCGCGTCCAGGTAGCGGACGACGCGCGGGCGCTTGTGCGGGGCGAGCCGACGGGCCACGTGCTCCGCCAACTCCTCGGCGGCGGGCGGCGCCCCCGGGTCGGCCGGCACGATCCAGGCCACGATCCGCTCGCCCAGGTCCGCGTCCGGCTCCCCGGTGACCGCGGCCTCCCGCACCCCCGGATGCTCCAGCAGCGCGTTCTCGATCTCACCTGCCCCGATCTTGTAACCACCGCTCTTGATCAGATCCGTGGCCTTGCGACCGACGATCCGCACATACCCGTCGGGCTCCCGCACGGCCATGTCACCCGTGCGGAAGAACCCGTCGGCGGTGAACGCGGCGGCCGTGGCGTCGGGCCGGTTCAGATACTCGGTGAACAGGTTCGGCCCGCGCACCTGGATCTCGCCGACGCTCTCCCCGTCGTACGCGGCGATCGGCGTCCCGTCCTCCTCCACGAGCCGCAGCTCGACACCGGGCAGCGGCACGCCGACCGTCCCCGCGCGCGGCTCCCCGTCGGCCCGCACGCTGGTGTTCATCAGCGTCTCCGTCATGCCGTACCGCTCGATCACCCGCCGCCCGGTCGCGGCGTGGATCCGCTCGTGGTCGTGCACCGGCAGCGCGGCCGAGCCCGACACCAGCAGCCGGGCCCGGCCGAGCGCCGCGGCCAGCTCGGGGTCCTTGGGCAGGGCCTCGGCGATGCGGTGGTACATCGTCGGCACCCCGAACAGCATGGTCGCGCCGGCGTTCAGCTCCCGTGCCACGCCTTCGGTGGAGAACCGCCCCAGGTGCCGGACGCTGCCGCCGCGCCGCAGCGGGCCGAGGGTGCCCAGCACGAGCCCGTGCACATGGAACAGCGGCAGCCCGTGCACCAGCACGTCCCGCGCCGTCCACTGCCAGGCGTCGGCGAGCGCGTCCAGGGTGGTGGCCAGGGCCCGGCGGGGCAGGACGGCGCCCTTGGGCGGGCCGGTGGTGCCGGAGGTGTAGACGACCAGCGCCGGGTCCTCGCCGGAGACGGTGTCCTCGGGTACGGCGCCGGAGCCGGTGGCGTCGACGTCCATCCGCTCCAACGCGCCGACCGCATCCGGGAGTTGTGCACCCGGTGCGGCCAGCACCAGCGTCGGCGCGCTGTCGGAGACGATGTGCGCGAGTTCCTTCTCGCCCGACTTCGGGTTCAGCGGTACGGCGGCCGCCCCGGCGAGCAGGACGCCCGTCACGGCGACGGCGGTCTCCAGCTCGGGCGTGGCCCACACGGCGACCCGGCGGGCGCCGCGCAGCCGGGCGGCGAGCGCACCGGCGGCCCCGGCCAGCTCGCCGTACGTCAAGGACCGCTCGCCGAACCGCAGGGCGATCCGCTCGGCCGGACCGTCCGTCAGAGCGGGGAAGAGGGAGGACACGCGGCGCACTCCTAACACTGGTCGGTTGTGACCGTTCGGCACCCTTCCTACCCCAGCCGCCTCGTCCCGACCACCGTGCTCAAGTCCGCCGCGAGCCGCAGCTCGGTCGCGCGCAGCGCGGGATGCTCCAGCCAGTGCAGCCGGGCCCGGTCCAGCTCGCCCGCGTGCAGCGGCGGCCAGCCCGTCGCCGGGGTGAAGTCGTCCACGACCACCGTCCCGCCCCCTACGAGCAGCCGCTCGACGTCCGCGGGCGGATCGCCGGGCGCCTTGCCCTGCCCGCCTCCGTCGAGAACGAGCAGGTCGAAGGGTGCGTACTCCTCGATCCGCCGCCAGTCGCCGGTCAGCACGGTGACCTCGGGTCGCCGCGCGAACACCTGGGCGGCGGCCCGCGCCCGCTCCGGATCCCGCTCCACGCCGTACAGCCGCACCCCCGGCGCCGTGCCCGAGGCCAGCCAGGCCAGGCCCACCCCGAGGCCGGTACCGGTCTCTGCGACGCGGGCACGGGCCCCGCCCGCCAACGCGTGCAGGAGGCGGCCCTGTTCGGGGCGGCAGGAGCAGGGGAAGCGGTGGGCCCGGGCGGCGGTGAGCGCGGCTCGTACGAGGGGCGGGAGGGCGGGTATGCCGGTGTGCGCGGCGGTGCCGTCGGTCGTCATATTCGCTTCATAGCGGATGGCGGCGGTTGTTAGCCTCCCCGTGATCGGACCTACGTACGACAGGGAGCCCGCCATGCCCCGCATAGCCCTCGCCACCTACGACCCCGGCAGCGAGCCCAGCCACGACACCGACCTGCCGGATCTGGTGCGGGCGCTCAGGGCCGCCGGGGCCGAGGCCGAGGCGCGGTACTGGGACGATCCGGATGCGGACTGGGGCGGCTACGACCTCGTCGTCATCCGGTCCACCTGGGACTACAGCTGGCGAGCCGAGGAGTTCGACGCCTGGGTGGGGCGGGTCGGCGCGCTGACCCGGCTCGCCAATCCGGCACCTGTGGTGCGCTGGAGCGCCGACAAGCGCTACCTCGGCGAGCTGGCGGCCGCCGGCGTGCCCACCGTCCCCACCCGCTACCTGGCGCCGGGCGAGCCCGTCGACCTGCCCGCCGACCACGAGTACGTGATCAAGCCGACCTCGGGCGCGGGCGCCCGGTTCGCCGCCCGCTACACACCCGCCGAGCACGAGCAGGCCGTACGACACCTGGCCCGCATGCACGCCGAGGGCTTCACCGCGATGGTGCAGCCGTACGTGGCGGGCATCGACGTCAGCGGGGAGCGGGCGCTGCAGTTCTTCGGCGGCCGGCTGCTGCACGCGAGCCGCAAGGGCGCCGTCCTCGCACCCGGCACGCCGTACGACGCCGACAAGGTGGCCCATCCCGACCTGGAGCGCTGGCAGCCGACGGAGGCCGAACTGGTGGTCGCCGAGAAGGCGTTGGGTGCGGTGCCCGGGGCCTCCGGCCTGCTCTACGGGCGCGTTGACCTCGTGGACGGGGAGGATGGGGAGCCCCGGCTGATGGAACTGGAACTGGTGGAGCCGAACCTGTTTCTCTGGTTGCATCCCGGGTCGTTGGAGCGGGTCACCGAGGCGATTCTGGAGGCTGCCGACTAGCGCCTACTGGGGTGCCTTGATCCGCTGTCTCGCGGCTGCGGCTTCGTCGTGGCTTGTCGCGCAGTTCCCCGCGCCCCTTTGGGGCGCTCGGCGGACCGTCTCTCGACACGCCTGCGCATAGCGGCTCGGGCCGATGCCCCGGACCGGGCGGGTGACGACCCCGCCCAGGGTGATCAGCGGGGCGTTGCCCTCGGCCACCAGGCAGACCCCGAGACCGGCGACCAGCGCCTCGTACGTCTCCTCCGCCCCGGAGATCTCCGCGCCGATCCGGGGCGGCCGGCCGGTGCGGGCGTCCAGGCGAGCCAGTGGTCGCGCAGCCGTCCCGCGCTCTTTGGCAGCGCCAGGAACGGCTCGTCCACGATCCCGCCCCGGCCCGGACTGGTGCTCATGCCCGCCACCAGTGTGCTGCGCTGGGCCGCCTTGGCCGCCTCCACGGCCGCCGCCCCCGCCTCCCAGGCGGCCAGCGCGTCGCGCGCGTGCGGCAGCAGCGCCTCACCGGCCGCCGTGAGCGCCACCCCGTGCTGGTCGCGCCGGAACAGCTCCGCCCCCAACTGCCGCTCCAGCGCCCGGATCCCTCTTCATGACCATTGGTTATCACCGGGGGTCTTGGACGGGCAACGGAATCCGGCGGCAGGCTGGTTCGTGTCAGCGGGACCCACCGAGATCCACGGGGAGTTGTGATGAACAAGGTATAGGCTGGTCACCGGGGCGAGCAGCGGGTTCGGGCGGGCGATCACCGAGGCGGCCGTAGCCGCCGGTGACGTGGTGGTCGGCGCGGTCCGGCGCCCGAAGGCCCTGGCCGACCTGGTGGCCGCCCACCCCGACCAGGTGGAGGCGCTCCGGCTGGACGTGACCGACACCGCCGCGATCGAGGCGGCGGTCCAGGATGTCGTGGCCCGGCACGGGCGGATCGACGTGCTGGTCAACAACGCGGGCCGCACCCACGTCGGCGCCGTCAAGGAGACCACCGAGGCCGAGCTGCGCGACCTGTTCGACCTGCACTTCTTCGGTCCGGCGGCGCTCGTGCGGGCGGTGCTGCCGCGGATGCGCGAGCGGCGCTCCGGCGCGATCGTGCAGATGAGCAGCGTGGGCGGCCAGATGTCCTTCGCGGGTTTCGGGGCGTACAGCGCGACGAAGTTCGCCCTGGAGGGCCTGTCCGAGGCGCTCGCGGACGAGACGCGGGAGTACGGCATCAAGGTGCTGATCGTCGAGCCGGGCGCGTTCCGCACCGCGCTGTTCGAGGCCGACCGCGCCGGGGCCAGTTCCGACACCGGGGTGTACGCCAAGGTCGGAGAGACCCGGGGCTTCGTCTCCGGCGGCCACGGCAGCCAGCCCGGCGACCCGGCCAAGGCGGCGGCCCTGATCCTGGCCGCGCTGGAGGCGGACGACACCCCGCTGCGGCTGCCGCTCGGTGACGACGGCGTGAGCGGGGTCCTCGCCCACGCCGACCAGGTCCGCGAGGAGGTCACCGCCTGGGAGAAGCGGACCAGGGCGACGGCCTTCGACGTCTGAGTCACCTGCCGGGGTCACTGGCCGAGCAGGGCCGTCCGCTGGAGCAGCCCCCACGTGAACTCGGCGACCACCTCGTGCCGTACGCCGTCCCGGCCGGGTGCGGTGAAGGCGAGGCCCCACCTGGTCGGTGCCGTGCCCTCCAGCGGGCGGGCGGGGGCGAAGGCGCGGGCGGCCTCGTCGACGGCGCAGGACCAGGGGGCGAGGTCGTCCAGGGTCTTGAGCCTCGGCGCCGGGGCGCCGGGCGCGCGCACCAGCCACTCGTTCCACACCGCCCCGTCCGGTCCGACCAGCACCTCGAAGCGCAGGTCGGGCCAGAGGGGCAGGGCCCAGTGGCGGGCCTCGCAGTCGACGTCCCCGAGCCGGCGCGGCAGCACGGCCTCGGGCTCACCGAGGACGGACCGGTACCGGGCGGCGGCGGACCGGGATCTCGGCGAACGGACCATCGCCTGCCAGCGCTTGTTGGCCTCCCGCATGTCCGCGATCGAGGCGCCCAGCGTCCGGCGGGCGTCCTCGACCAGGTCGGGATTGTGATCGGCCATGCGGCGCAGCAGCACCAGCTGGAAGTCGAGATCCATGCCATCCATGGTGCCCGGCAGGTCCCCGCCCATTGCCCGGGCCACCCCGCATGGCTAGCCTATGTTCGTCATGCCGATCGCCTGTTGAAATCTCGAACATAGGCGCTTACATCTAAAGGGAGGGGGCCGGACGTGGGACGCCTCGTGCCTGCCGTGACCCGGGCTCTCGACATTCTTGAGCTGTTCCTCGACGGGGACGGGACGCTCTCCGCCCCCGACATCGTGCGCAAGCTACAGCTGCCGCGCACCACCGTGCACGAGCTGGTCACCACGCTCGCCGCACGCTCGTACATCGTGCAGGTGCCGGGACAGCCCGGACGCTACCGGCTCGGCGTACGCCCGTACCAGCTCGGCAGCCGCTACGCCGAGCAGCTCGACCTCGCCGCCGAGGGCCAGCAGGTGGCCCGCTCGGTCGCCGAGACCTGCGACGAGACGGTCCATGTGGCGATCCTCGAAGGCACCGACGTCATCTACATCGCCAAGGTCGACTCCACGCACGCCGTCCGCATGGTCTCCGCCGCCGGCCGCCGCCTGCCGGCCCACTGCACCTCGGTCGGCAAGATGCTGCTGGCCGCGCTGCCCGAGCAGGAGCTGACGGCACGGATCCCGGACGGCGCCGAGCTGACCGCGATGACCCCCAACAGCATCACCGACCCGGCCGCGCTGCGCGAGACGCTGGCGGAGATCCGGCAGCGGGGCATCGCCGTGGAGAGCCGCGAGTCCAACCCGGACGTGAGCTGTGTGGCGGCCCCGGTGCGCGACCGCACGGGTCAGGTGGTGGCCGCCCTGTCCATCTCGGTCCCCATGATCCGCTGGAGCGACGAGCGCCGCGCCGAGCTGGAGCAGCTGGCCGTGAAGGGCGCGGCGGAGCTGTCCGAGCGGCTGGGCCACCGGGGCGCGGCGTGAGCGGTGGACACGAGGTCGCGGTACGGGCCGAGGCGGCGCTGGGCGAGGGCCCGACCTGGGACCCGGCGACCGGCCGGCTGATCTGGCTCGACATCCTGGGCGGGCGCGTGCACACCTACGACCCCGCCACGGGCCGTCGTACGGTGCGGACGACGGAACAGCACGTGGGCGCGGCCAAGCCCCGGGCGGGCGGTGGCCTGGTCCTCAACCTCCGGGACGGCGTGGGCCTGCTGGACCCCGACGACACGTTCCGCTGGCTGCACCACGAGCCGGTCGCGGGCCGCCGCGCGAACGATGCCGCCGTGGCCCCCGACGGCTCGCTGTGGGCGGGCACGATGCGCTACGACGAGGCACCGGGCGGCGGCACGCTGACCCGGCTGACCGGCGACGGCACGGTGCAGACGGTCCTGCCCGACGTCACGGTCAGCAACGGCACGGGCTGGAGCCCCGACGGCCGGCTCATGTACTACGTCGACACCCCGACCCGCCGCGTGGACGTCTTCGGCTACGACGGTGAGCGGGCCCACGACCGCCGGCCCTTCGTGGAGATCGAGGAGGGCGCGGGCTTCCCCGACGGTCTGACGGTCGACGCGGAGGGATGTGTGTGGGTGGCGCTGTGGGACGGGGGAGCGGTGCGGAGGTACACGCCCGGCGGCGAGCTGGACCGGGTGATCGGCCTGCCGACGCTGCGCACGACGGCCTGCGCGTTCGGCGGCGCCGCTCTGACCGACCTGTACATCACGACCGCCCGCGTCGGCCTGTCCTCCCCGGACCCCCTGTCGGGTTCCCTCCTGGTGATCCCGGACGCGGGCGAGGGCCTGCCCCAAACGGCGTTCAAGGGATGACGGCCGCCCCACCGGCACGCCTGCCCCCGGCCACGGCGCTGTGACGGCCCGGTGCTCCGGCACTAGAGAACGCCCGCCGCCTTCCGTTCCTCCGCCGTCAGCGGGGGTTCCGCCAAGGGGGGTCTGAGCGGGCCCACCGCCGCCGCCAGCAGGACCCGTGGAGCGAGCAGTACCTCCGCCCCCCGCTCCAGTGACGTCACGTCGGTCACCCGGCGGGCGACGCGGCCGTTGCCCGTCGCGGTGTACAGCAGTCGGCCGACGTAGGCGGACACGAGCCGGTCCCGCACGGTGGGGCCGGAGGCCGTCGCGCCGGGGTAGAACACGTCCTGGCCGAGGGCCAGGTCCCAGGCCGCGCGCACCGGCCGGGCGACGGCCCGCTGCACCCGGCGCGCCAGCCCCGGTGTGCCCCAGCCGTGCCGTCGTATCACCTCGCGGAGCAGCACCGCGCTCTGCGCGGCGACCGCGAGACCGTGGCCGTAGACCGGGTTGAACACGGCGAGCGCGTCGCCGAGGACGGTGAAGTTCTCGGGCCACACCGGCATCCGCTCGTAGAAGTGCCGGCGGTTGACGGTGGAGCGGGTGACGGACACGTCGGACAGCGGTTCGGCGCGTTCCAGCAGCTCGCCCAGGAGCGGATGGCGCAGCCGCTCACGGGCGAAGGGGATGAAGTCCTCGTTGGCGGCGGAGGGTTCGCCGCCCCGGGTGCCGCACAGGGTGGCGATCCACCGGCCCTCCTCGATGGGGAGCAGGAAGCCCGACCGGCCGGGTCCGCCGCCGCGCGGACCGGGCTGCAGGTTGACCACCGGGAAGTCGCCCCTGGTCGCCTCGGGGGCGCGGAAGAGCCGGCTGGCATAGACCACGCCCGGGTCGATCTCCCGGTGCTCCGGTGCCGGCAGCCCGAGGTCCGCCAGCCATGCCGTGGCCCGGGATCCGCGTCCGGTGGCGTCGACCACGAGATCGGCGGCCAGGGTGCGTTCGGCGCCGTCCCGTGCCCGCAGCCGTACGCCGGTGACCGCGGCGCCGGTCCCGGTGAGGCCGAGGGCCTCGGTGCGGTCGACGAGGTCGATCCGCTCGTCGGCGAGGACCTGTGCCCGGATGGTGGCGTCCAGCAGGTCCCGGCCGGCCAGGATCACATGGTGGGACTCGGGCCAGCGCCTGAACCAGCCCTGCGCGGAGAGGGCGACCATGCCCGTCGTGACCGGATGTCGGCGCCCTCCGGCGGCCCGCAGCGCGTCGGTGATGCCCGGCAGCAGCTCCTCCACGGCCCGTACCCCGCCCGACCACAGCATGTGGGCGTGCCGGGCCTGCGGCAGCCCTTTGCGGGGCTCGGGACCCTCGGGCAGGGCGTCGCGTTCGACGACCACGACCCGGTCGGCGGACCCGGCGAGCGCGCGGGCCGCGAGCATGCCGGTGTGGGATCCCCCGAGCACCACTGCGGTTCTGGCGGGGGAGGGCTGTTCAGTCATGCGCGGGCACGCTCTCTGCCGGGGCGGCCGCGTGGGCGCGTACCGCCATGATCTCGTCCGGGTGGCGGAGGGCTTGGGACACGGCCTGGATCTCCCGGAGCAGGTACGCCGTGTCGGGACCGGACGGGGAGTCGGGGCCGTCGGGGCGCGGCGGCCGCTCGCCGCCGGCCGCGTCCAGCAGGGTCACGGCGGCGGCCAGGGCCCTGGCCCGGCCGGGCACGTGACCGAGGGCGAGGGCGGCCTCGTAGGAGCGTGTGCGCAGGTCCTCGTCCAGGCGCCGGGACAGTTGCAGCAGGGCGTCGCGGATGAAGGTCTCGCGGCGGATCAGGCGCAGTTCGGCGGGGGCGTGCGGGGCGAAGGGCTCGCGCTCGCCGGTGACCGTGCGCATCAGCTGGTAGAGGGGGCCGAGGGAGCGGTGGCGCAGCCGGACGTTCCAGCGCTCGTGGAGGTACTGGCCGACGTGCGGGACGATGAAGCCCACCGCGACCAGGGTGGCGGACACACAGGCGCCCGCCGGGGCCACATCGGTGCTCAGCCAGTCCAGGTCGTTGCCGGTCCAGCGGGCCACGACGGCCGTGAGCTTGGCCGCGTCGAAGAACAGGTTGGTGGCGTAGCCGACGCCCAGCAGCCCGAGTCCCCAGCGCAGCCAGCCGTCGAGGCCGTCGGTGCGGATCCAGTTCCAGATCAGCCGGGCCGTGATCGAGCAGGCCACGGTGTGCGCGACGAGGTAGAGGAGGATCTCCTCGCGCATGAACGGGGTGTTGGCGTAGTAGGTGTCGAGGTCGCGCAGCCGCTCCTCGGGCACGTCGGCGAGTGCGAACAGCGCCCACAGGGTGACCACGACGCCCGCGTAGACGGACACCACCCAGCGGGTCACCCGGCGGGTGCGGTCGGAGCGGCCGTTGCGCCAGGCGATGATCAGCAGCAGCCAGGACGCGCAGAGCGCGGTGAGCAGGGAGTACACCCAGGGCGCCGAGATGTTCGGCACTCCGGTGACCCGGTTGGTCCAGGCGATGGTCCGTGGGGAGGCGAAGACGAACACCGCGCAGGCGAACAGCAGCAGACCGCCGACGGCGCGCAGCATCGGGTCCCGCCACATCTTGATGATGCTGGGCAGCTTGATCGCCAGCGCGGCGGTCAGGACGGCCGTGGGGATCCAGAAGGAGATCGAGAGGCCGTCGAGGTATCCCGGGGAATGGAGTGCCAGGTTCACGGTGTGTCCCGGGGAACGGAGTGCCGGCGTCACGGTGTCGCTCCCCCGCGTCCGCGATAGCCGAGGGTCCGCTGCACCGGGCCGAGGGAGGCGCCGGCGCCGGAGTCGGTGAGGCGGGGCCGGAACAGGGCGGCCAGGCGGTGACCGAAGTCGTCGGCCTCGGCCTCGTCGGCCTCCCGGGAGCCGTTGCGGGCGGCCACCGTGAGGGGCATGTCCCGCCAGCCGGGGGCGTCGGCGAGCGCGCGGGCCGCCGCGTCCACCGGGTGGTGGTGCCGGTGCCCGGCGTGCAGATGCCACAACTCATGGCCCAGGATGACCAGTTGCTGCACCGCCTCGGCCCGCTCCTCCACGATCACCAGGTCGAAGTCGGCGAACTCCACGCACAGCCCGGTGACCTCGATCTCGTCGGGGAAGCGCTCGAAGCGCAGGCGAACCGGCCGCCCGCCGCGCAGTGCGCTCATCTCCTCGCACAGCGCCTGGCACAACTCCCGTACGCCGTCAGGGGCGCAGGGCCGGGCGCGGACGGCGGTGGCGAGGTCGCCGGCCAGCGAGCGCATCGCCGAGCCCGGACGGGAGCGCCGCAGCCGTGCGGTCAGGCGTGCCGCGTGCTCACGCGCGCCCGCGATGCCCATGCCTCCCCCTTTTCGCCGCCGCTGTGGAGCCCGTCCGAGGGTACGCGCCTGGGCGTGTCCTCGTCATGAGATCCGGCGGCCGTCGTCAAAGAGAAGGCCACGCCGTGAGCTTGTGTCCCGGCCATTGACGCGGAAGCGCTTTGAATCTACGGTCCCGTTCGAAGTTACGAGCATAATTCGATATCTCGAACAACTCGAACGGTTCGCCGGATACGGCTTCGCCCGCACCTAGTGCCCCGGAAGGCGCCCATGCACCCCGCCCGCTTCACACTGGACCCCGCTTTCACCATCGGCGAAGTCGACGCACGTGTCTTCGGCTCCTTCGTCGAACACCTCGGCCGCTGCGTCCACACCGGCATCCACGAACCCGGCCACCCCTCGGCGGATGAAGCCGGACTGCGGACCGACGTGCTGGAGTTGGTCCGCGAACTCGGAGTGACGGCGATCCGCTACCCCGGCGGCAACTTCGTCTCCGGCTACAAGTGGGAGGACTCGGTCGGTCCGGCCGAGAACCGACCCCGTCGGCTCGACCTGGCCTGGCACTCCACCGAGACCAACCGTTTCGGCCTCTCCGAATACATCGCGTTCCTCAGGAAGCTCGGCCCCCAGGCCGAACCCATGATGGCCGTGAACCTCGGTACCCGCGGCGTCGCCGAGGCCCTCGAACTCCAGGAGTACGCCAACCACCCCTCCGGCACCGCCCTCTCCGACCTCCGCGTGGCCCACGGCGACAAGGAACCCTTCGGGATCAGGCTGTGGTGCCTCGGCAACGAGATGGACGGTCCCTGGCAGACCGGGCACAAGACCGCCCATGAGTACGGCCGGCTGGCTGCCGAGACCGCGCGGGCCATGCGCCAGGCCGACCCCGGCGTCGAACTGGTCGCCTGCGGCTCCTCCAACCAGGCCATGCCCACCTTCGCCGCGTGGGAGGCGACCGTCCTGGAGGAGGCGTACGACCTGGTCGACCACATCTCGCTGCACGCCTACTACGAGCCCGTGGACGGCGATGTGGACTCCTTCCTCGCCTCGGCCGTCGACATGGAGTCCTTCATCGAGAACGTGGTGGCCACGGCCGACCACGTCGGGGCCCGGCTCAAGTCCAAGAAGAAGATCAACCTCTCCTTCGACGAGTGGAACGTCTGGTACCTCTCCCGCTGGCAGGAGTACGCCAAGGGCCTCGACCAGTCCGACTGGCCCGAGGCGCCCCGGCTGCTGGAGGACAACTACAGTGTCACGGACGCCGTCGTCGTCGGCTCGCTCCTCATCGCCCTGCTCCGGCACGCCGACCGCGTCACCGTCGCCTGCCTCGCCCAGCTGGTCAACGTGATCGCCCCGATCATGACCGAGCCGGGCGGCCCGGCCTGGCGGCAGACGACGTTCTTCCCGTTCGCGCAGGCGTCGCGGTACGGCCGGGGCGAGGTGCTCGACGTGCGGGTGGACTCGCCGACGTACGAGACGAAGAAGTACGGCGTCACGGGCCTGCTGCACGCCACGGCCGTCCGCGCGGCCGACGGCACGGTCACCGTGTTCGCCGTCAACCGCAGCCGCACGGACGCCCTGCCGCTCCAAGTCGCGCTCAACGGGCTGGAGTTGCCGGCCGTCACCGAGCACAGCGCGCTCGCCGACGCCGACCCCGACGCCCGCAACACCCTCGAGGACCCCGAGCGGGTCGCCCCGCACCCGGTCGAGGGCACCGCCGTCGAGGACGGAACCCTCACCGCCGTACTGGAGCCGCTGTCCTGGAACGTGATCAGACTGGCGTGACCGGCAGTCCTCCGGTCGCCCTGCCGAGCAGTGTCAGGCCCACCTTCCCCGGCCCCGACAGCGTGGTGAACTCCGAGAGGACCGCCAGCGCGAGGGTGTTGGTGCCCCGGGTGCGCAGGACGCCGTTCGGCAGGACGAAGGTGTGCTGCGGGCCCACGTTGTTGATGTACTGGCCCATGTTCCAGCCGTTGAGGAAGATCTGGGCGCGGTAGGCGCGGTAGGGGTCGTCGTCCAGGGTCAGGCCGATCGACGCGTCGATGTCCGCCGGGACCGAGAGGCGGAAGGTGGTCCGGTACCAGGTCACGCCCTGGTACCGGGCGGCGCGGGGGAAGGCCGTCCTCTCCCAGTCGTGGTCCCGGAAGCCGGGCAGATGCCAGCCCTTCCGCTCGCCGTACAGGCCGCCGTTGTTCATCGGGCCGCGCACGGGATCGGGAGCCTTCGCGCCCTGGATCCGCCAACGCACCTTCGGGGAGGCGCCGTCGAAGGTGGCGGCGGTCAGGCCCCGGGCCGCCTTGTGGGTGTCGAGCCCCTTGCCGTCCTGGTCGTGCTGCATGCGCCGGACGAGCACGGACAGCACATGCCGGCCGGGCGAGCGCAGCGCGTCCCGCACCGGGAAGGCGGCGGTCGCCGCCCAGGTCCCCTGCCTGACCGTCGTGTCCTTGTCCGGCACGGGCATCCGGTGGGTGCCCAGCGGTTCACCGTCCAGCCAGGCCATCAGCAGGCCCTGGGTGCCGGTGCTGTAGGCGAGCGAGATCTCCCGGAGGCCGGTGGAGTCGGTGAAGGAGCCCCGGTACCAGACGTCTCCGTAGTGGAAGCCGTAGTCGTCGGCGAAGAGGACCGGCCGGCCCTCGGGGACGGGGGTGGTGCTGAACGACGTCTTCTTGTCCGCCGCCTTCCAGTCCGAGTCGTCGAAGCCGGGCCCGGCCTCCGGGTTCTCCCTGCGCATCCGCCAGCCGCCCAGCGCGGGCAGCCTCACCTCGGGGGCGGCGGGCAGCAGACCGGTGGTCATCAGACTGCCGGACATCGTCACCCGGGTGGGCAGGGTGCGCCCGTTCCACACCAGCTTGTCGATGCCGCGCGGCCCCCACACCTCCACGCTCGTCGTCTCGGTGACGTCACCCGTCAAGTGGACCTCGGAACCCCGCAGTTCGACATGGCGCAGCAGCGCCGGGCCGTACACCAGCAGGGTCCCGGACGGGGTGTCGTAGGGGAACACGCGTACGACGGTGGCGTCGTCGGCGAAGATCAGCAGCAGCGGGGTCTCGGTCTCGCCCTTCTGCACCAGCACCCGGGTCAGCCCGCCCTTGCCGAGCGGGACGTTCACCCGCAGCGCGGCGTCGCCGTCGAAGACCCAGGCGGCCTCCGGGTCCAGCCGTGTGACGCTCGGCTCGACCGGGCACCTCAGCACCAGCTCGGCCATGTCGTCACGGCGCCCGGAGAACACCGCGATGTCCTGCCGGCCCGCCGTCACGCACAGCACGGGCTCGGCGGTGGCGTACTTGAGCGTCCGCTTGCCCAGCTTCAGGCCGGTCGTCAGCAGCCGCGCGTCCTCGCCGGGCACGGTGATCCGCACCCGGCCGGCGTCGGTCGGCAGATCGGCGGTGACCGCGTCCGCGGCGTCGTTGCGGGCGACGTAGACATGCGCGCCGGTGTCCGGGTTGGCCAGGTGGTAGACCTTCAGGCCCTCGGCCTTCACCTCCGCCGCCCGGTCCAGCTTGGCGAAGTCGGGCACGCGCTGCAGCAGATGGCCGAGCTGGTGCATCGGCGCGATCTTCGCGGTGACGTTCCGGCCCTCGTCGATGGCGGCGCCGTAGTCGTACGACGTGTAGACGACCGGCGCGGGCAGCCAGCCCCAGGAGGTCCCGCCGAACGTCATGTAGACGTTGTGGAGCGTGAGCCCGTTGGCGAGGTTGGTGAGATAGAAACGCCGCTCGTACGCCGCGTCCCGGGTCCGCCGCGACTCGGCGTACCCCTTGCCGTCGAACCAGGCCCCGCCCCACGGGTCGAACCAGCCGCCGCCGAACTCGGGCACGAACCCGGGCGTGGACGGCGAGGCGCTGGCCCCGCCCTTTGCCCCGCCGGGCCCGAACGTCCCCCAGTCCGGCGGGGTCTGTGCCGGCGACGGATACCCGTCGAACCCGTACAGCCAGCCGCCCTTCTCGCCGCCGGTGTCGAACGACTCGGGCACCCAGTAGCCGTTGCGCCCCTTGTCGTTGTGGAACAGCGGGACGTCGATGCCGTCCGCCCGCACCTTGCGGTACAGGTGGGACATGTACGCCCGGCCGGTCCCGTCGGTGTGGGCGTCGTACTCGTTCTCGATCTGGTACAGCAGGACCGTGCCGGTGCCCTGGGTGAACAGGTGCTTGCGGGCGATCCGGTCGACCTGGGTCAGCCAGGCGTCGACATGCCCCAGATAGGTCGGGTCGTCGGTCCGCGCCCTGCCCTCGGTGGCGGTCAGCCAGCCGGGGAAGCCGCCGCCGTCCACCTCGGCGTTGATGTACGGGCCGGGCCGCAGGATGACGTACAGACCCGTCTCGGCGGCCATGCGCAGGAACAGGTCCAGGTCCCGGACGCCGGTGAAGTCGAAGCGGCCGGGTGCGGGGGAGTGGTAGTTCCAGGCCACGTAGATGCTCACGGCGTTGTACCCGTGGGCCCGCATCTTCTGCAGCACGTCCCGCCACAGGGAGGGGCTCGGCAGCCGGAAGGGATGCATCTCGCCGGACCACACGATCAGCCGTCTGCCGTCCACGAGCAGTGAGTACCGGTCGTAGCCGATGGTGTGCCGCTCGCCGTCGGCGCTCGGCGGGGCGGGCGCCGGGCCGGTCGGCACACTGCGCGCCGCGTACGCCGAAGGCGCCCCGGGGCCGCCGCTGCCGCCCAGGGCGAGACCGAGCGCGGTCGAGCCGGTCAGGGCACTGAAAGTACGTCTGCTGAGCGCCAAGGTGGATCCTCCGCGGGCGATCTTACGGGGCGCGGGTGCGGCCATTCTCCACGCGGCGGCGGCCCACAATGGATCCATGAGGATCTCGGCACGGGCGGATTACGCGGTACGGGCGGTACTGGAGCTGGCCGTGCGGCAGGGCGACGGCCCGGTGAAGGCGGAGGAGATCGCCGCCGTGCAGGGCATCCCGCACAAGTTCCTGGAAGGGATCCTGGGCGACCTCAGGCGCGGGGGAGTCGTCGACAGCCGGCGCGGCGGAGGCGGCGGTTACCGGCTGGCGCGGGACGCGGCCGAGATCACGGTGGCGGATGTGATCCGGGCGGTGGACGGGCCGATCGTGTCGGTCCGCGGCGAACGCCCGACCGGCCTCGCCTACACCGGCAGCGCACAGCCCCTGCTGCCCCTGTGGATCGCGCTGCGTGCGAACGTCCGGCGGATCCTGGAGGGCGTCACCCTCGCCGACCTCGCGGCGGACGCGCTGCCGGAGCCCGTCCGGTCGCTGGCGGCGGAACCGGGGGCCTGGGAGAACCCGTAGGGGACCTCGGCGGACCCGTAGGGGCGTGGGGGGAGCAGTGAAAACTCCGGATGTGAATGGCCGGAGTTGAGCCTTCCGAGGGTGGGCGCGCCTTTCTACGATGCGGAGCGCTTCACAGACTCCACACAGACCCCCCACATCCGACTATGGGAGAAACCATGGCTGGTGGACTCCTCCTGAGCGGCGCCGTGGCGGCGCTGCTCACCACCGCGATACCCGGCCGGACACCCGCCTCCGGCGTGTTCGACAGCCCGCCTCCGGACAAGATCGTCATCGATGTGGCGACGGTGAACGGCTCCGGCTGCCCCGCGGGCACGGCCGCGGTCGCCGTCTCGCCCGACAACACCGCCTTCACGGTGACCTACAGCAGCTACCTGGCCCAGGCCGGCGGCAACTCCGACCCCACGGCCTTCCGCAAGAACTGCCAGCTGAACCTGGTGGTGCACGTCCCCCAGGGCTTCACCTACGCGATAGCCAGCGCCGACTACCGCGGCTTCCTGGCCCTGCAGCCCGGCGCGAGCGCCACCCAGAAGGCCTCGTACTACTTCCAGGGCTCCCCGAACACCGTGCCCAAGAGCCACCCCTTCAGCGCCCCCTTCAACGACAACTGGGAGGCCACCGACAGCACGGACTGGGCCCAACTGGTCTGGGCACCCTGCGGGGTGCTGCGCAACTTCAACATCAACACCGAGCTGCGGGTGAACGCGGGCACCACCTCACCCGACAAGGTCAGCTTCATGACGATGGACTCGACGGACGGGGACATCAGCACGGTGTACCACCTGGCGTGGAAGCAGTGTCCCAGCAGCTAGGCGGGCGGGCGCCACGCCGGTCACTCTGCGTATGTGACGACTCTCCCCGGATTTCGTCGGTGAACAGTCATCCAGCGGTTGACATGCGGAAACGTTAGACCAGGAGTGATGCCCGCAAGGGGCGCGCGAGGGGCGCACGCGAAGTGCGTCAACTACCTCGCGCGCCGTCTGCTTTGGTCACTCAACGTAAGCGCGCCTCTGCTACTCCTGTGTACGCAGCGTGACGACAACGGGTCGTCGCATTCTTACGTGCCCAGGGAAGACGAGGTAGAGCCATGCCCCTCGACACAGTGACAGCGCCGGCGGCGGGCCCGGAGTCCCAGCAGCAGCAGCGCGAGCAGCAGAGCCTCAGCACCGCGGCGGCGCGCAATCTCGCCACCACCACCAAGTCCGAACCCCAGATGCAGGGCATCAGCTCCCGCTGGGCCACCCGCATGCTCCCCTGGGTCAACGTGCCCGGCGCGACGTACCGGGTCAACCGCCGCCTGTCGTTCACCGTGGGCGACGGCCGGGTGTCCTTCGTGAAGACCGGCTCCAAGGTCGAGGTGATCCCCGCAGAGCTGGGCGAACTGCCGCTGCTGCGCGGCTTCACGGACGCCGACGTACTCGGCGCGCTGGCCGACAAGTTCGTGCAGAAGGAGTTCACGCCGGGCCAGGTCATCGTGCAGGAGGGCCGCAAGGCCGACCACGTGTACCTGATCGCGCACGGCAAGGTCGAGAAGATCGGCGAGGGCCCGTACGGCGACGAGGCCGTGATCGGACTGCTGGCCGACGGGGACACCTTCGGCGGCCGGGTGCTCGCCGGACAGGCCAAGAAATGGGACTTCACGGCCCGCGCGACGACCGCCACCACGGTGCTCGCGCTGCCGCTGACGGCGTACAAGGCGGTCGCCGACCGGCACGATGCGCTGCGCCGGCATGTCCAGCACATCAGCGCCAACGGGCACCGCAGGATGAACCGCTCGGGCGAGGCGGAGATCGTGCTCAGCGCGGGGCACATGGGTGAGGAGACGCTGCCGCAGACCTTCGCCGACTACGAACTCAAGCCGCGCGAGTACGAGTTGAGCGTGGCGCAGACCGTGCTGCGGGTGCACAGCCGGGTCGCCGACCTCTACAACCAGCCGATGAACCAGACGCAGCAGCAGCTGCGGCTGACCATCGAGGCACTGCGCGAGCGGCAGGAGCACGAGCTGATCAACAACGAGGAGTTCGGCCTGCTCAACAACGCCGACTTCGACCAGCGGATCTCCACCTACGCCGGCCCGCCGACCCCGGACGACCTGGACGAACTGCTCAGCATGCGGCGCAAGACCCGCTGCT
Organism: Streptomyces sp. NPDC052101; assembly: GCF_040680235.1. Classification (NCBI taxonomy): domain Bacteria; kingdom Bacillati; phylum Actinomycetota; class Actinomycetes; order Kitasatosporales; family Streptomycetaceae; genus Streptomyces; species Streptomyces sp. NPDC052101. The sequence goes on along the minus strand of NZ_JBFAWH010000009.1, from coordinate 50,988 downwards.
TCCTCGCCCACCCCAAGGCCATCGCCGCGTTCGGGCGCCAGTGCAACAAGCGGGGCATCTACTTCGGCAGCATCGACCTGAACGGCAACCACCTGCCCGCGTGGCGCGGGGTGCCGCTGCTGCCGTGCAGCAAGATCCCGATCAGCGAGCAGGGCACCACGTCGATCATCGCCATGCGCACCGGCGAGGACGACCAGGGCGTCATCGGTCTCTACCAGACCGGCATCCCGGACGAGATCGAGCCCGGCCTGAACGTCCGCTTCATGGGCATCAACGAGCAGGCGATCATCTCCTACCTGGTCAGCACCTACTACTCGGCGGCCGTCCTGGTGCCCGACGCCCTCGGCGTCCTGGAGAACGTCGAGATCGCCCGCACGAACGGGAGCTGACGCCGGTGTCGTTGATCTCCCGGGTCGCGGCGCCCGCCGCGGCCCACGACATGGCGGGCCTGGTACGGGCACTGCTGTCGGCCCACCCGCCGGCTCCCGTGCCCGAGCCCGGCGCGCCGGGCCTGCCATCGGGCCCCACGGGACTGGGCACGTCGGCGGCCCACGCCCCCTTCGGAGCGGCGCCCACATCGCCCGGCACACACACGGCCCGCGGCGCGACCCAGCCGACCGCTCCCCGGCTCCCGCTCCCGCTGCCGACTCCGGCGGTCGCGCGTCAGCCGACGGTGGCCCGTCCGTCGAGCGCGGGTGATCGGCCGGCGCCTGCCGGGATTCCGTCGGCGCCCGCGCAGCCGCCGGGGGACGCGTCCGGGGCGGGCGTGGCCCGTCTGCCGTCCGGGCCCACCGGTCTGGGCACGTCGTCGGCCCAGGCGACCGGCCGCGGCTTTCCGCTGTCGGCTCCGGCGGGGGTCGGTCATGGGGAGGCGGCGTCCGACGGGATTCCGCCGGCGTCCGTGCAGCTGCCGGGGGATACGTCCGGGGCGGGCGTGGCCCGTCTGCCGTCCGGGCCCACCGGTCTGGGTACGTCGTCGGCCCAGGCGACCGGGCAGGCGGCGGAGGCTGTGCGTCCGGCGGAGGCGGGGGAGTCGGCGGCGGACGGCGATGCGATGGTGGCCGGGCGTCAGCCGGCGCCCGTGGAGCCTGCGGAGGCCCGGCAGCCAGAGGCGGGCGAGGGGCCGTCTCTGGTCGGGCTGCCGACCGGGCCCACCGGGCTGGGTGTCTCGGCGGCGGCGCTCGGGCGCACCGGTAACGGCGCGTCGGTGGCCCCTCTCCGCGCCACGGCCGCCGAGCCCCGCCGGGAGGCCTCGGCGTCGGCGTCGTCGGTGTCCGATCCCGGTCCCCGGCTCCACTGTCCGCCCGCCGTGCGGGACGACCGCGCCCTCGGCGAGACCGTCACCGCGCGCCTGGTGGAGTGGGCGGGGGAGATGGGGATCTACCCGGGCCAACTGGACATGATCCGCCAGGCCGACTTCGGCCGGCTGATGATGCTGGCCCACCCCGAGACGGACGACCCGGACCGGCTGCTGGCGGCGGCCAAGTGCGGGCTGGCGGAATGGGCCGTGGACGACCACTACGTGGACGGCGAGGTGGAGCAGGCCCGGCCCGAGCAGCTCGGCCAACGGCTCGCCATCGCCCACTCGGTGATCGACCAGGCGAACCTCCCGCTCCAGTACGCCCCCCAGCTGGAGGAGGTCGTCCGGGCGGACCCGGTCGCGCGGGCCCTGCGGGACAGCCTGCGCAACCTCCACTCGTTCGCGACGACCTCACAGGTGCGCCGGCTCCGCCACGAGCTGGGCATCATGTTCGTCGCCTACGGCCAGGAGGGCTACTGGCAGGCCTCCGGGCACCGCCCGCCGGTGTGGGAGTACCTGATGCACCGGCACGAGAACAGCTTCATCCCGTGCATGGTGCTCGTCGACGCGATCGCCGGTTACGAGATCCCGTACGGCGAGTTCTCCGACCTCCGGGTACGGCGCGCGTTCACCCTGGCGGGCACCGCCACCGTGATCGTCAACGACATCTACTCCATGGCCAAGGAGGACCCGGCGGACTTCAGCCTGCCCCGGCTGATCGCCACCGAGGACGACTGCTCGCTGGAAGAGGCCGTCGACCGCACCATCGACATCCACAACGAGCTGATGCTCACCTTCGAGACCGAGGCGGCCGCGCTCGCCCGGACCGGCTCCCCGGAACTACGCCGCTTCCTGGCCAGTACCTGGGCCTGGGTCGGCGGCAGCCGCGAGTGGCACGCCACCAGCGGCCGCTACCACGGCACCGCGAACGCCGCCTGACCCCGCGCGCGTCCCCCGCGCATCCCCCACCCCCAGTAAGGATCACCCATGTCCAAGATCTCCACCCAGATGGAAAGCATCGCCATGCGCGATGTCCTGCGCACCGACTACCAGAAGTCGGTCGCGGAGTACTGGAATCAGGAGAAGGATCCCGTCAACATCAAGCTCGGGGAGGTCGACGGCCTCTACCACCACCACTACGGCCTCGGCGACTGGGACCCCTCGGTCCTCGCCGGCCCGCCCGAGACCCGCGACCAGCACATCATCGAGGAACTGCACCGCCTGGAGACCGCCCAGGCCGACGTGCTCCTCGACCACCTCGGTGGCCTCACCCCCGAAGACCGCCTCCTGGACGCCGGTTCCGGCCGCGGCGGCACCAGCTTCATGGCCAACGACCGCTTCGGCTGCCACGTGGACGGCGTCAGCATCTCCGAGCAGCAGGTCGACTTCGCCAACGAGCAGGCCGCGCAGCGCGCCGTGCACGACAAGGTCCGCTTCCACTTCCGCAACATGCTCGACACCCGTCTCGACACCGGATCACGCCGGGCGATCTGGACCAACGAGACGACCATGTACGTCGACCTGTTCGAACTCTTCGCCGAGTTCTCCCGCCTGCTGGAGTACGGCGGACGGTACGTCTGCATCACCGGCTGCTCCAACGACGTCACCGGCATGCGCTCCAAGGCCGTCAGCAGGATCGACGAGCACTACACCTGCAACATCCATCCGCGCAGCGAGTACTTCAGGGCACTGGCGGCGAACAACCTGGTGCCGATCCAGGTCATCGACCTGACCCCGGACACGATCCCGTACTGGGAACTGCGCGCGAAGTCCTCGGTGGCCACGGGCATCGAGGACCCGTTCCTCACCGCGTACAAGGAGGGCAGCTTCCACTACCTCCTGATCGCGGCTGACCGGATCTGAACGGAACCAGGGCGCATGCGTGGTGTCGTACGCGCGGGACATGCGACACCACGCCCGGCGCGGAAGCCTGATCCCGGGGCTGACACGCGCTTGCGGGGGTAACGAGTCACAAGTGGGAGACGACATGAGAGCAGATCGCCCTTGGGGCAAGGCCGTTGTCATCGGCGGCAGCTATGCGGGACTCGTGACCGCACGCGTCCTGGCCGACTTCTTCAGCGAGGTCGTCCTCGTGGAACGGGACGAAGTCGACGAGGACACCGGCGCCCATCCGGGCGCTCCGCAGGGCTACCACGCGCACGCGATGCTGGCCAAGGGCGGGGAGATCCTGGAACGGCTGTTCCCCGGACTGCGCGCGGAGCTGAAAGAAGCCGGAGCGCCGGTCTTCGACTACGGAGAGGGGATCGACTTCCTCCTGCCCGTCGGACTCGCGCCACGGGAGCGAACGGGCGTCCCGGTCCAGACCTTCACCCGCGACGAGCTGGAACGCCGCCTGCGGCGCAAGGTGCTCGCGATTCCCCAGGTCACACTGGTGCCGGCCACCCAGTGCACCGGACTGACCCGGGACTCCTCCGGCCGCGTGACCGGCGTGACATGCCAGTCGCAGAGCGACCAGCTCTACAGCCTGGACGCCGATCTGGTCATCGACGCCTCCGGACGGTCCAGTTCCCTGACGGACTGGCTGGACGAGATGGGGATCACCGTCCCGCCCAAGCGGACCGTGAAGGCGAAGGTCACCTACACGTCGATGAACTTCGACCGGCCGGCCCAGAGCCACCCCGACCACCCCGACTACTACGTCGCCTACCAGATGCTGTTCGCTCCCAGCGTGCCCCGGGCCGGGGTCCTGCTCGCCGTGGAGCGCAACCGGTGGACCTGCTCGCTGTTCGGGTTCCAGGACATGCCGCCGACCGACGACGAGGGCTACCTGGCGTTCGCGGAGAGCCTGACCAACCCGCGCCTGGCCGAGCAGATCGCCATGCGCTCCGTCCAGGAGCCCACCCGCCGCTACACCAACGTCGACAACCAGTGGCGGCCCTTCCACACCGTCAAGAACTGGCCGGACCGCCTCCTCGCCGTCGGCGACTCGGTCTGTGTCTTCAACCCCGTCTACGGCCAGGGCATGACGGTCGCCGCGATGGAGGCGGAGCTGCTGCAGGACATGCTGAAGCGGCACCGCGCGAGCGGTCGGCTGGACGGCCTCGCCCGCGGATTCCAGAGGAAGGTGGGCCGCCTGGTGCTGCTGCCGTGGACGGTGTCCACCAACTCCGACCTGATGTGGAGCCCGAAGGGCCAACCCCTCGCCGTGCGCTTCGCCCACTGGTACAACACGCGTCTCTTCCATGTGGCGGTGAAGGACGCGGCCGTCTGGACCAGGTTCGTACGAGTGGTGAACATGGTGGCCTCACCGGCCCTCCTGTTCCACCCCCTGGTGGCCCTGAAGGTCCTGACGGTCACTCCCCGGCGAAGGTGACGAACGCCGACCAGGCGGTGGGGGAGAGGGCGAGCGCCGGACCCTCCTGGGCCTTGGAGTCGCGGACGTGGACGGTGGCCGGGCGGGCGGCCACCTCCACGCATGCCTGGCCTGGAGGACGCCGACCACTTTCGGGTCGGATATCAGACCCGGGATCATCCGGCACTCGTACGTGTAGAGACTGATCGCCAGCTGCTCAGCCCGCGATACTCGCGAAGCGCCCGCACTACCGCCCCGAACGTCCGCAAACCGGCGGACCCGGTGAAGTGCCCTTCCCACCCACCACATTGGCCCCATGACAGCACCTCCCGCCTCCATCCGCACCGTCACTCAGCGCCTCAGTTCCACCCCGCGCGGCGCCCGCCTGGCAAGGCGCCTCGTGCTGACCCAGCTCGACGCCTGGGGCATTCCGCACGGCACCGACACCGCCTACTCGGTCGCGGCGATCGTCGCCGAACTCGCGGCCAACGCCGTCACTCACGGACGCGTACCCGGCCGGGACTTCGAACTCCGGCTGGTCCGGCTGGCAGCGAGTATCCGCGTCGAGGTGAGTGACACGCGCGCCGAACGACGCCCACCGGGTCCCGAGGACGTGACCGAGCCCGCGCCGCTCGCCGACGCGGGGCGTGGGCTCGTGCTGGTGGACGCGTTGGCGGACCGGTGGGAGGTGGTCGACCGCGACCCGCCCGGGAAGACCGTGCGGGCCGAGGTCGACATGCCTGCCTGGCTCAGTCGCCAAGTAACCTGACGGAACAGGCGAGTTGCCGCGCGAACCGTTGACTCGCGAGGTCACGCTCGCCACACGCATGAGTACGGATACTCAGTCGCCGTAGCGGTTGACGCCGATGCGGTACGGCCACCTTCCGGATACGGTACGAGTCGGTCACCGCACTGTGTTACTGCGGACACGGGGGAGGGAACACGCATGGCGTGGGACGAGTGGGAGCAGCTCAAAGCAGCCGCGGCCAACGGGCAGGGCGCCCACATGCAGTTGAACCATGTGCCGCCGGAACCGGGAGGATCCGGCACTCTGGTGACGAACAAACCGGCCTGGTCCAAGGCAGGCCAAGCCGTCGGCACGCTCAGTAGCTCCATCACCACGGCGCTCGGAAAGCTGACGGACGGACAGAAGGGCCTTGTCGCGGAGAGCGGCTGCCAGACGTCCGGGGCTCAGAAGGAAGTCCACGACTCGTGGGATCGCTATGTCAAGGCTGTGAGCGGGCGCTGCACAAGGCTCTCGGACCTGCTGGGCAAAGTCGGCAGCGACCTGTTGAAGACCGATGAGTCCGTCAAGGTCGAGATCGGCAACCTCGAGGTGGACTACGCGGATACGCCGGCGGTCGGCGGCCAGGACAAGGGGCGGTGACCATAAGTCATGGACCTCGCAACCCTGAAGGCGCTCGACCCCAAAGAGTTCCGGGACGCGGCCGACGGATACCGCAGCACCAGTGACATGGCCAGCGCGGCCAAGGACCGCATCGAGAACGAGATCGCCGCGGCCATGAGGAAATCCCTCAACAGTAAGTCCTCGACCGCGGCGCTCGGCCAACTGTCGGAGCTGGGCAAGGACTTCCACTACGTCCAGATCGAATGCGGACTGGTCAGTGCGGCTCTTGAGGCGTTCTCGTACGAGATCGAAGCGGCCAAGAAGAAGCTTCAAGCGGCCATCGACGGCGCGCAGGCGGCGAAGCTCACCGTGAACGCCGACGGCTCGATCACCTATCCGGCGGGCGGGGAGAAGGGTACGGACGGAAAGGTTCCCGGGGGCGGCACGGTCAGCGGCACGGCGGGCGGCCTGTTCGAGGGCATGGTCTCGGCCGTGAGCCATCAGTTCGCCGAACTCGACCCCAACCCGAACCACCGCCTCGCACTGGACTACGCGGACGACATCGCCCGCGCCCTCATGGAGGCGACGGAGTCCGACGAGAAGTGGGCGCCGAAGCTGCGGGCACTGAAGGCGGACGACGATCTCACCGTCTCCGACAAGGACCTTGCCGACGCGTCCTCGGACACGAGCGGCGTGCGCGACGCGGGCAAGGAGTACCTCGACTCGCTGCCGCAGCCGCCCAAGGACGGCAAACCGGCGGACAACGCGAAGTGGTGGAAGGGGCTCAGCCCGGAGCAGCAGGCCGCGTGGATCTCCATGCGTCCCGACTCGGTCGGCGCACTCGACGGACTCCCTGCCACGGTTCGGGATGAGGCCAACCGGACAGTGCTCTCCGAGACGCACGGTGTCGCACAGGTCAAATACGACGCCTGGTTGAAGGATAACCCTGAGCCCCCGCGGTACCAGGACCACATCAACCTGCACACCGGGGTGAAGCAGGGCAAGGAGGAAAACCCGGCGTGGAAGGAATGGGAAGCCGAACGGGAGAAGATGTACAAAGGGATTGACGGCATGAACGCGATACAGGACCGTTTCGACAAGACGGGCACCAGCGGACTGCCCGAGGCATACCTACTGGGCTTCAGCGCCGACGGAGACGGCCGCGCGATCATCGCCAACGGGAACCCGGACACCGCGGATCACCAGGCTGTCTATGTTCCGGGTACGACCTCGGATTTGGACAGCATCGGGGGGAACATCGACCGGATGGCCAAGGTCTGGTACGCGGCTCATGACGAAGCCGACGGAAAGTCCGTTTCCACGATCACCTGGCTCGGCTACGACGCACCTGACAGTGTCTGGAAAGACGCGCCGTTCGAACACTACGCATATGACGGGGCGCCCGCGTTCGACAAGTTCCTGGACGGGCTCGACACCTCCTACACCGGCGGCACGCATCCGCACCGTACAGTGATCGCTCACTCGTATGGAACGACGCTCGTCGGCGCCGCGGCCCAGACGGGACATGTCAGCGCCGATGATCTTGTCTTCGCCGGCAGTCCCGGGGTCAAGGTGTCCAGCGCCGACGAGCTGGACGTACCCAAGGGCCACGTGTGGAATGAGGAGGCCGACGGAGACGTGGTTCCGGACATCGGCCGCTGGGGCCATGGCGGGGACGGCTTCATCATCCCCAGCGATCCGGAGTTCGGCGCCAACGAGATGACCACGGACACCGAAGGGCACAGCGGTTACTGGGACGAGACGTCCAACGGTCCTTCACAGAGCCTGAAGAACCAGGCACTGGTCGTCGTCGGGAAGGGTGATGATGTGCCGTTGAAGCCGCCGCCCGATAAGTGGGCGTATGTCAAGTAGCTGCGACGACGTGAGGCTCACCGACGTGAAGATCAGACTGAGCGCCTGTGTGCTCGCCCTACCTCTTACCCTGACCACCATCACTGGATGCGGCATGACCGAGAAAGACTCCGACGCGACCCCGTCTGCCGGAACAAGCACCTCGCGTGATGCCTCCGACGCGATGGAAAAGCTGTCCAGCGGTATCTACAACATGATCGGTGTCAAGGGGAAGGCGTCCGACAGCCGTCCATTCGTAACGGAATGCTCAGGAAAGGACACGAAGACCTACTTCCGGATCTTCCACTGGTGGAGTTTCTACCCTGCGTCGGCGAAGGACCTCGACGTGGCGATGGAGCGACTCAAGGCGGAGCTGTCCAAGCACGGATGGAAGATCATCTCGTACGGGCCGGACACCAGCAAGAACAGGAACATTAATCTGACCGCTGACAACGATCAGCAGAAGGCCGGCGTCAACATCGTGCAGATGGCCAAGAACGACCCACCGAAGCTCAGCCTGCATGTCGTGTCCGGTTGCTACAAGGTCCCGGACGGTCAAAAGGTCGAGTCCTTCTGAGGGCGGCTGGTCGGCACCGGTCAGGCGCCGGCCGCGCTCGGCCAGCTCTGGGCGTTGGGCCAGCCCGTGGCCGGGGCCGGGGTCAGGCCCGTCGGAGGGGCCGGGGCCGTCATACCGCGGACCTGGGCCGCCGTGAGGCCGCCGCGCGCCGGGACGCCGGGCGGAGTGGGCGCGAAAGCGGCCGCGGGGGCCGGAACCGGAGTCGGGGCAGGCAGCGGTGTCGGCAGGGGAGCGGGTGCCGGCACAGGGGCCGGCTGCGGGACCGGCGCCGGCATCACGGGCTGCTGCACCGGCGCGGGCTGAGGTGCCATGGGCTGGGCCGCGGGCAGGGGCTGGGCCACCGCGGGTGCCACCGGCATCGGTGCGGGCATCGGCGGAGGCACCGCAGGCAGGGGCAGGCCGGCTCCGTTGGTCTCGCTCACCAGCCGGTCCACCGCCGCCGTACCCGAGCTGTAGCTGGTCCCGGCACCCAGCTCGGGTACGGCGGCTCCCCTCCTGGACCCGTAGAGCACCTGTTCCAGGCCGGACACCAGGCGACGCACGTCGACCTGGGGGCGCACCACGAGTCTCAGGAAGCGGCTGGAGGATCCGATCTTGTTGCCGCACTCGCGGACCAGGATCCGGTGCTCGGTGAGCATCCGGTCCCGGACCACCGTGCCCTCGGCGCCGACGGGCAGGCGTACGAAGAGGAAGTTCCCTTGGGAGGGGTACACCGTCAGGCCGGGGAGTGCGGAGAGGTGGCTGGCCATCTCCAGGCGGTCGCGGCGGATCTGCTGAAGGCTCTGCGCGTACTCGGCGCCATGTTCCCTCAGCATGAACACCAGGTGCTCGGCGAAGGAGTTGAGGTTCCATTTGGGCAGCATCGAGCGGACCTTGCCGGCCAGCGCCGGATTCGCCACCAGGTAGCCGAAGCGGACGCCGTGCAGGCCGAAGTTCTTGCCGAGGCTGCGCAGCACGATGACGTTCGGGCGGAGCATGGCCTCCTGGACGACGCTGGGGTCGGTCTCGGCGTCGGCGAACTCCAGGAAGGACTCGTCCACGACGACCAGGTCCAGGTCCGCCATCGCGTCCATGAACTGCACCACCGACTGCTTGCGCAGATAGCCGCCGTCGGGGTTGTTCGGGTTGCAGATCACCGCGGCTCGTGTGCCGCGCCGGCGGATGAACTCGGCGTACTGGGCGAGGTCCAGGGCGAATCCGCTTGCCTCCTGGAGCGGGAACATGTCGACCCGCTTGCCGGTCTCCATCGGCTGGTCCGTCCAGCGGCCGAAGGTGGGAACCGGTATCGCCAGGGACTCGCGGACCAGCAGATGGTCGATCCAGGTGATCAGCTCGGTGGAACCGTTTCCCATCGCCACGCACTGCGGCGGCAGCTGAAGCAGCGAGCACAGCTCGCCGGTGATGGTGTCGGCGCTGCTCGGGTAGTACGTGACGATCTCGTGCAGCCGGGCCGACAACTCCTCGAACATGGCCGGCGTGGGGAAGTACGGGTTGCAGGGGATGCAGAAGTCCACCGGGCCGGTTCCGTCGCCGCCCTCCCGCGTCAGCGCCGCCATCGAGGGGCTGTGGGCGGCGCCGCCGCGGAACAACGAGGTGACGTTGCCGGCCAAAGGGGACCTCCGTTCAAGGTGGCCCGTGCGGGGGAGCACGGGCCACCCATGGATACGGAGGGGACGGCAGTGGCGTTCAACTCACCGGCGGTGTGAGCCGGTTCACGCGCTGAACGTGTGGATCGTCGTCGTCCGGTACGTCTGCCCCGGACGCAGCACGGTCGAGGGGAACGCCGGCTCGTTCGGCGAGTCCGGGAAGTGCTGGGTCTCCAGGGCCAGTCCGTCTCCCTGCCGGTAGGTGTGCCCGGACGGGCCGACGAGGGTGCCGTCGAGGAAGTTGCCCGAGTAGAACTGCACACCGGGCTGGTCGGTGAGGATCTTCAGGGTGCGGCCGGAGCCGGGGTCGCGCAGCGTCACCACGTGCTCGGGCCTCGCGGTCACACCCTTGTCGAGGACGAAGTTGTGGTCGTACCCCTTTGCCGTGACCAGCTGCGGGTGGCCGATGCGGATGTCCCGGCCGATCGGCTTGGGGCGGGTGAAGTCGAAGGGGGTGCCCTTCACCTTCGCCTGCTCCCCGGTGGGGATCAGGCCCGCGTCGGTGGGGGTGAACCGGCCCGCTGCAAGCCAGAGTTCGTGGTCGTAGATGCTGCCGCTGCCCTCGCCCGCGAGGTTGTAGTACGTGTGGTTGGTGAGGTTGACGACCGTCGGCTTGTCGGTCGTGGCCTCGTAGTCGATGCGCCAGTCGCCGTGCCGGGTGAGGGTGAAGGTGACCTTCGTCCTCAGCGTGCCGGGGTAGCCCATCTCGCCGTCGGCGCTCGTGTAGTGCAGGTGCAGGCCGACGTCGGAGCCGGAGACGAACGGCTCGATGCCCCACACCTTGGTGTTGAAGCCCTGCTTGCCGCCGTGCAGGCTGTTCACGCCGTCGTTGACGGACAGCTGGTACGTCGTGCCGTCGAGCGTGAACCGGCCCTTGGCGATGCGGTTCCCGTAACGGCCGATGGTCGCGCCGAAGAAGGTGGTCCCGGCGACATACGCGGCGAGGTTGTCGTAGCCGAGGGAGACGTTCGCGTACCGGCCGTGCCGGTCCGGGATCTCCAGTGACTGGATGATGCCGCCGTAGGAGAGGACCTTCATCCGGGTGCCGCCGTTCGCCAGCGACCAGCGGTGGACCCTGGTGCCGTCGGCGAGCGTGCCGAAGTACTCCTTCACCGGCTTCCTTCCCGAAGCCGCCGCTGCGGTGCCTGTGCCGAGAGCGGTGGCCGCGAGGCCCGCCGCCGCGGCGCCGGCGATGACCGTGCGTCTGTTCAGTTCCATGGGTACGGCTCCCTTTTCTGGACCCTCACGAACCGGACTTGCGCTTGTTCCACACGTCGAACCCGACCGCCGCCAACAGGGCCAGGCCCTTGATGACCTGCTGCCAGTCGGTGCCGACGCTGAGGAGGTTCATGCCGTTGTTCAGCACACCGAGGACGAGACCGCCGATGATGGCGCCGAGTACGGTACCGACACCGCCGCTCATGGAGGCGCCGCCGATGAACGAGGAGGCGATGGCCTCCAGTTCGAAGCCGTCGCCCGCCTTCGGTGAGGCCGCGTTCAGACGGGCGGCGACCACCAGACCCGCCAGGGCCGCGAGCACGCCCATGTTCAGGAACACCTGGAAGGTGATGCGCTTGTCCTTCACGCCGGACAGCTTGGCCGCCGGCAGATTGCCGCCGATGGCGTAGATGTGGCGGCCGAAGACCGAGTTGCGCATGACGTAGCCGTAGCCGCCCACCAGCGCGCCGAGGATGATCAGGACGATCGGCGCGCCGTCGTAGCTGGCCAGCAGCATCGTGAGGACGAGGATCGCGGCGACCAGGGCGACGAGCTTGAGCAGGAACAGCTTCACGGGCACGACGTCGAGGGAGAACTCCTGCTGGCGGCGCCGGTCGCGCACCTCCTGCCACACCACGGCGGCGATCAGGACGATGCCGAGGAGCAGGGTGAGGTTGTGATAGTTGGTGTTCGGGCCGACCTCGGGCAGGAAGCCGTTGCCGATCTTCTGCAGACCGTTCGGGAACGGGCCGAGGGTCTGGCCCTTGAGCAGGATCTCGGTGAGACCGCGGAACAGCAGCATGCCCGCCAGGGTGACGATGAACGACGGTATGCCGAGATAGGCGATCAGGAAGCCCTGTACGGAGCCCGCCGCCGCGCCCACCAGCAGGCACAGCACCAGGGCGACGGGCCACGCGACATGGTGCTGCACCGTCAGCACGGCGGCGAAGGCGCCCACGAACGCCGTGATCGAGCCGACCGACAGGTCGATGTGCCCGGCGATGATCACCAGCATCATGCCGATCGCGAGGATCAGGATGTAGCTGTTCTGCAGCACCAGGTTGGAGACGTTGCGCGGCAGCAGCAGGTCGCCGTCGGTCCAGAACTGGAAGAGGACGACGATCAGACCGAGCGCGATCAGCATGCCGTACTGGCGCATGTTGCGGCGCAGGCCGCCGAGCACCAGCTGCAGCAGGCCCTCTCCGGCGGCCGGTCCGCCCTTGCCCGGCGGGGCGGCCGCCGGAGTCTTGTCGGTGACGTCCGTGCTCATCGCGTTACCTCTTCGTCCTTTGCGTGGTCCATCGGCGCCTTGTCTTTCGTCATATGGCGCATCAGCACTTCCTGCGTGGCCTCGGCCCGCGGCACCTCACCCGTCAGCCGCCCGGCGGCCATCGTGTAGATGCGGTCGCACATGCCGAGCAGCTCCGGCAGCTCGGAGGAGATGAAGACGACCGCCTTGCCCTGGGCGGCCAGTTGGTCGATGACCGTGTAGATCTCGTACTTGGCGCCCACGTCGATGCCGCGGGTCGGTTCGTCCAGGATCAGTACGTCGGGCCCGGCGAAGATCCACTTGCTGAGGACGACCTTCTGCTGGTTGCCGCCGGACAGCTTGCCCACCGGCTCGAAGACCGTCGGCGCCTTGATGTTCATCGACGTGCGGAAGCCCTCGGAGACCTGCCGCTCCGCCTGCTCGTCCACCACGCCCCGCCGCGCCACCTTCTTCAGCGCGGTCAGCGAGATGTTCCGGTTGATGGTGTCGATGAGGTTGAGGCCGTAGTGCTTGCGGTCCTCGGTGACGTACGCGATGCCGTGGTCCACCGCCTCCGCGACGGACTTCGTACGGATCTCCGTGCCGTCCTTGAGGACCGTGCCGCCCGCGTACCGGCCGTAGGTACGGCCGAAGACGCTCATCGCGAGTTCGGTGCGGCCGGCGCCCATCAGGCCCGCGATGCCGACGATCTCGCCCCGGCGGACGCTGATCGACACATCGTCCACGACCTTGCGCTGCTGGTCGATGGGGTGATGGACGGTCCAGTTGCGGATCTCCAGCGCCGGTGCCGCGCCCTCCTTGGGCTCGTGCGGGGTGCGCTCGGGGAAGCGGTGGTCGAGGTCGCGGCCCACCATGCCGCTGATGATCCGCTCCTCGGTCGTCTCCGGCGCCTTCACGTCGAGCGTCTCGATGGACCTGCCGTCGCGGATGATCGTGACCGAGTCGGCGACCTTGCGGATCTCGTTGAGCTTGTGGGAGATGATGATCGAGGTGATGCCCTGGTTCTTCAGCTCCAGGATCAGATCGAGGAGTTTGCCGCTGTCCTCGTCGTTCAGCGCCGCCGTCGGCTCGTCGAGGATGAGCAGCTTCACCTCCTTGGACAGCGCCTTGGCGATCTCCACGAGCTGCTGCTTGCCCACGCCGATGTCGGCGACGCGGGTCTCCGGATGCTCGTCGAGGCCGACCCGGCGCAGCAGTTCGGTGCCGTGCCTGAGGGTCTCGTTCCAGTTGATGAACCCGCGCGTGGCGTGCTCGTTGCCGAGGAAGATGTTCTCCGCGATGGACAGGTACGGCACCAGCGCCAGCTCCTGGTGGATGATGACGATGCCGTGCTGCTCGCTCGCCCGGATGTCCTTGAAGTGGCAGACCTCCCCGTCGAAGAGGATCTCGCCCTCGTAGGTGCCGTGCGGATGGACGCCGGAGAGCACCTTCATCAGGGTGGACTTGCCGGCGCCGTTCTCCCCGCAGATGGCGTGGACCTCGCCCTGGCGGACGGTCAGCGTGACGTCCGACAGCGCCTTGACACCGGGAAAGGTCTTGACGATCGAGCGCATTTCCAGGACGGGTCCCGCCATGGTCGTGCCTTCCAATCAGATGTGGGGTCGGTTCGGCCCGGAGCAGACGGGCGGGATCACTTGAGCTGGGACTCGGTGTAGTAACCGCCCTTGATCAGGACGTCCGCGTAGTTGGTCTTGTCCACGCTCACCGGCTGGAGCAGGTAGGACGGGACGACCTTGGCGCCGTTGGTGTAGGTCGTTGTGTCGTTGACCTGCGGCTTCTTGCCGTGCAGGACGTCGTCGACCATGGACACCGCGACCGCGGTCTCCTTGCGGCTGTCCTTGAAGACGGTCTGGGTCTGCTGGCCCGCGATGATCGACTTCACCGAGGCCAGCTCGGCGTCCTGGCCGGTGATGACCGGCAGCGGGTTGCCGGCGGAGCCGTAACCGTCGGACTTCAGCGCGGCGATGATGCCGATGGAGATGCCGTCGTACGGCGAGAGCACCGCGTCGACCTTGGCGCTGGAGTAGGTGGAGGTGAGGATGTCCTCCATGCGCTTCTGCGCGGTGGCGCCGTCCCAGCGCAGGGTGGTGACCTGGTTGATCTTGGTCTGCCCGGACTTGACCACCAGCTCCTTCTTGTCGATGTAGGGCTGCAGCACCTTCATCGCGCCGTTGAAGAAGTACTGGGTGTTGTTGTCGTCGTTGGACCCGGCGAACAGCTCGATGTTGAACGGGCCCTTCTTGCCGCTGTCCAGACCGAGCTTGTGGGCGATGTAGGTGCCCTGGAGGGTGCCGACCTTCTCGTTGTCGAACGAGGCGTAGTAGTCGACGTTCTTGGTGCCGAGGATGAGCCGGTCGTAGGCGATGACCGGGATCTTGGCCTGGGCGGCCTCCTGGAGCACGTTGTTCAGGGACTTGTTGTCGATGGCCGCGATGATCAGCCCCTTGACCCCCTGCGTGATCATGTTCTCGATCTGCGAGACCTGGGTGCTCGGGTCGTCCTCGCCGTAGACCAGCTTGGTCTTGTAGCCCTTGGCCTGGAGGTTCTTGACCATGTCGTTGCCGTCGTTGATCCACCGCTCGGAGGACTTCGTCGGCATCGCGATGCCGATGGTGGCGCCCTTGACGTCGCCGGTCTTCTCCTTGCTGCCGCCCGAGCCGCTCTGCCCGCAGGCGGTCAGCGTGAGGGCGAGCGAGGCGGCTGCGGATATCGCGGCGAGTGCGGCTCTGCGGTTGCGCATGATGATCATTCCTTGGTCGTCTCGTCGTGGAGAGGTCACGCGGTGGTGGGGAAGCGGTTGAGCGGTCCGGGCAGCCGTGAGCCGAGCGGCGCCATGTCGCCGTCCGCGCCGTGCCGGGCGAGCAGGTCCAGGGCGAGCCGGCCGCGCCGCACCCGCTCCCGGGCGGTGTCCAGGGTCACGTCCCGCAGATGGGCGCCCCACGGGTAGATGCCGGGTGCCTTGGACAGGCCGAACTTGAGATAGAGCGGGGCGCCGCGCCGGATCAGCTCGGCGACCTCGTACATCCGCACATAGCCGCCGAGGTCGTCGGGGGCCTCGATGTACATGTCCATCGGGGCGCCGGACACCCGCCGGATCTCGGTGAGGTGATCCAGCGTCAGATCGCTGGGCACGTTGACGGAGTCGGCGCCGAGCCGCTCGAAGACGGCGTACGAGGCCGGGTTGACGGGGCCGATGAGCGCCGAGACCTTCAGCGTGGTGTCGGCGGGGATGATGCCGCTCTGCCGCGCCCGGTGCAGCGTCCACAGCACGCCCTCGTCGGCGACCAGCAGACAGTTGACGCCCAACTCCGTGGCCCGTACGGCGTCTTCGACGCATCCGGCGACGGCGTCGTGGCCGCGTGCGCGCAGTCCGGCCCCCCGCGAGTCGGAGCGCGCCGAGCCGCCGATGTCCCAGGTGCCGCGCGGGCCGGTGAACAGGCAGAGTTCGATGTCGCGTGCACCCGCCGCCTCGACCATCTCGGTGATCTCGGCGTCGGTGAGCATCCACACACCGCTGCCCTGGCTGATCCGGTGGATCGGCACATCGAGGCGTGAGGCCTCCTTCAGGATGACCGCCAGCGCTTCGGGACCCTCGCACGAAGGGATCTCGGTGCGCCAGCGGCCGCCGCCAGGGAAGCTGTGGGCGGAGGCGTCGGCGGGGTCGAGGGCGGGCGCGGCCAGGCCGAGAGCGGCGAGGGTCTGCTCGCCGGGCCTGCGGGCTGCCGGAGCGGAAGCGTCGGTCACAAGCTGTCCTTAATGTTCGATATTTCGGACAAGGTTCGCGGCTCTGGGTAGGAAAAGGCCATGGCTTCGGGCCTTGGGGTACGCCGGTCGGGGCGCCGTCAGGTCGCGCTCCGACCGGCGTACGGCTACGGGCGGAGCAGCACCTTGCCCACCTTGGGGTCGCCGGCGCCCACGAGGTCGATGGCCCGGGAGAACTCGGTCAGCGGCAGCTCGTGCGTGACCAGCGGCAGCGGGTCCAGCAGCCCGGCGCCGAACACCCGCACGGTGTGCGCCCAGGCGGCCGGCGGCGCTCCGAAGACGGTGTGCACCTCCAGCTGTCGTACGACGAGATCGGTCGGGTCGAGTCCGTCCGCGCCCGGCGCCGGAATCCCGGTCAGGACCAGCCGTCCGCCGCGCCGCAGCAGCGCGGCGGCGGTCCGTGCGGCGGAGGCCGAACCGGCCGTCTCGACGACGACGTCGAAGTCGTCCGGCAGCCGCTGCTCGCGCAGCCGGAAGTCGGTGGCGCCGAAACGCCGGGACAGCGCTTCCCGGTCGTTCCTGGTCCCCACGACGAGCAACTCCGCCGGTGAGACCGCTTTCAGGAACTGCACCGCGAACATCCCGAGCGTGCCGGTGCCGACCACCGCGACCCGCTCGCCCGGTTGTGCGCCCGCCTTCAGGGCCGCCGCCGCGATACAGGCGGCCGGCTCCAGCAGGGCGGCGGCGGTCAGGTCGGCGTCGTCCGGCAGGACGTGCAGCAGCCGGGCCGGCAGGGTGAGCGTGGTGGCCATCGCGCCCGGCTGGGTGAACCCGGTCTCCTCGTACCCGGCCGTGCACAGCGTGGTCTCGCCCGCGTGGCAGCGGTCGCACACCTGGCAGTTGCGGAAGCCCTCGCCGACCACCTTGCGCCCGGCCAGGCCGTCCGGCACCCCGGCGCCCACGGCCCGCACGGTCCCCGACCACTCATGCCCGGGCGTGAGCGGATACCGCACATACCCCTCGGGCCGGTTGCCCTGATACACCTCGCGGTCGCTGCCGCAGATGCCGACCGCGTGCACGGCCACCAGCGCCTCGCCCGGGCCGGGCTCGCGGGGTGTGTGCTCCGCGAGCCGGTGCCGGCCCGGGGCCTCGACGACGACGGCGCCGCTCACTTGCTCCCCTTCGGCTTGCGCTGCTCCCAGCCCTCGGCCCACAGGTCGAACCGGGCCTGCTGCTGCGGGAACTCGGCGGCCGCGTCGACGTCCAGCTCGACCCCGAGGCCGGGCGCGTCGGACAGATGGAAGCACCCGTCCGCCGGATCGACCTGCGGCGCCCCCTTCACCACCTTCTTGATCTCCGCGTCCGCGAAGTCGTTGAAGTGCTCCAGGACCTTGAAGTTCGGTGTGGTGAAGCCGACTTGGAGGGAGGCGGCGGTGAGCACGGGCCCGCCGACGTTGTGCGGCGCGACCAGCATGTAGTGCGTCTCGGCGGTCGCGGCGAGCTTCCTGGTCTCCCAGATGCCGCCGATGTGGCCGACGTCGGGCTGGAGGATGTCCACGGACTGGCTGTCGAACAGCTCGCGGAACTCGATCCGGTCGTGGATCCGCTCACCGGTGGCGAGCGGGATGTCCACCTTGGCCGCGACCTTCTCCAGCGCCTTCAGATTCTCCGGTGGAACCGGTTCCTCCAGCCAGGCCGGCTTGAAGGGCGCCAGCTCCCTGGCCAGCCGGACGGCGGTGGCGGGGGAGAAGCGGCCGTGCATCTCCAGCATCAGTTCGGCGTCCGGGCCGATCGCGTCCCGTACGGCCTCGATGAGCGAGACGGCGTAGAGGGTCTCCCGGTGGTCCAGCTCGAAGTGCCCGGTGCCGAACGGGTCGATCTTCAGCGCCCGGTAGCCGCGCTCCACGACCCTCTGCGCGGCCTTGTGATAGGCCTCCGGCGTCCGCTCGGTCGTGTACCAGCCGTTGGCGTACGCCTTGACCTTGTCGGTCACCTTGCCGCCCAGCAGCTGCCACACCGGCACGCCCAGCGCCTTGCCCTTGATGTCCCAGCACGCCATCTCGACGACCGCGATGCCGGACATGACGATCTCGCCCGCGCGGCCGTAGTCGCCGTACTTCATCCGGCGTACGAGATCCTCCACGGCGAACGGATCCGAGCCGAGAATGTGATTGGCTTCGGCCTCCCGCAAGTAGCCGATCAGCGCGTCGGTGTGACCGAGCATCCGGGTCTCGCCGACTCCCGTGATCCCCTCGTCGGTGTGCACCTGGACGTAGGTCAGGTTGCGCCACGGCGTGCCGACCACGTGTGTGCTGATTCCGGTGATGCGCACGGCAGTTGCCCTTCAGCTGTTCGAGATTTCGTCACGCGTTCGAAATGCTGGCGTGACAGTAAGGAGGCGGCGGTAGGGGTGTCAATGGGTCGAACAGGTAACGGTTTCGACAAGCCTTTCGAGAATTCTTTCGTGTTCTACGAAACCTTCACAGTGGTGCCTAGGAACCTGACCGATGGGGAATCTAGTCTTCCGGCGTCATGGACTATTGCCACCCGTGCCAACGGCACCTCAACGGCGCCCTGGCCTGCCCCGGGTGCGGAACACCGGCGCGCTCCGCCGTCGAGGCGCCGGCCGCGCACGCCTACGCGGGCACGGGTGAGGCGCCGGGCGGCGCGCCTCAGGCGTACGAGCAGCAGCCGTACGAGCAGCAGCCGTACGGGACCCACGGGTACCGCATCCCCCAGCAGTACGGTCCGGTACAGACCGGGCAGGAGCAGTACGGGCAGGACCAGTACGGGCAGGCACAGCCCGCGCAAGCGGAACCGGAACCGGAGCCGCACGATGGCCCGGAACCGCACGAAGACCCGGAGCCGTACGAGGACCCCGAACTGCACGAGGGTGCGGAGCACGCGTCCGCGTCCCAGTACGAGTCCGCGTCCGAGCACGAGTCCGCGTCCGAGCGCGACGGCGAGCCCGGCGGCCGGGCGGCCCGGCGCAGGGGGCGCGCCTCCGCCACCGTGAGCCCCGCCGAAGCCGACGCCAGCCGCCGTGACCGCAAGGCCGCCGCGCACCGGCGCCGACGCCGCCGTACCCTGCTGATCACCGCGGGGTTCGTGCTGGCCGCGGGCGGCCTCAGCTTCGCCGAACTCGGCACGGACGCGCCCTTCTCGCCCTTCTCCAGCGGCCGGCCGGACACCCCGGGGGCCGCCGGGCCCGACGGCGGTGCGTCCTCCGCGTCCCCCGGCGCCACGGCCGACCCGGCCTCCGACACCTCCGGCGTGACCCCGGGCGCCTCCAAGGCCGCCTCCCCGGGCGCCTCGGCCTCCGCGTCCGCCACCAAGGACCCGAAGGACAAGCACTCCAAGTCGCCCGGCGCCAAGGACACCGAAAGCTCGCGGCAGACCGGCTCGACCGGCTCCGGTGCCACCACCACTCCGGTGACCCCGGCCCACTCCCGGCCCGCCGGCACCCCGACCAGCGCCCCGACGACGTCCGCTCCGTCCCCGGCGCCTTCGCCCACCAAGCCCTGCACCCGGTTCCTGTGGTGGTGCACCTGAGCCGGTGGCGCATCTGAGCCCTGCCGCGCGCTCGCGCGCCACCTCGCGCCATCCGCCATCCGGGGCAGCGATGACACCCGCGGGCGCTCAGGGCGGTTGAGTCGAACAGGTCCGTCGCGCCGTACCGGTCTCGGGAACGTCCGGAGCGGGAACGGGCGTTGTGCTGAGGGGGAGCGGCGAAAGCGGCTCGGTTGAGGAGAGCGGATGACGCAGCAGATCACCGTCCACGGCACGGTCGTCGCGGGCTTCGAGGCGGTGCGCGAGGAGTTCGCCGCCTTCGTGGCCGCCGCACGGGACGACTACGAGGGCCAGTTGTGTGCCTATGTGCGCGGGCGGCGGGTCGTCGACCTGTGGGCGGGCGCGGAGGCGGACTCGCTGTACGGCGTGTTCTCGTCCACCAAGGGAGCCGCGCATCTGGTGGTCGCCCTCCTGGTGCAGGACGGCACACTGGAGCTGGACCGCAAAGTGACGTACTACTGGCCCGAGTTCGGCGCCGAGGGCAAGGGCGCGGTGACTCTCCGGGAGCTGCTGGCGCACAGAGCGGGCCTGGTCGGGATCGACGCCGGGTTCTCCGCCGAGGAGATGGCCGACGACCGCGCGATGGCGGAACGGCTCGCCGGCCAGAAGCCGTTCTGGCGGCCGGGAACCGCTTTCGGCTATCACGCGCTGGTCATCGGCGCGCTCACCGGAGAGGTGGTCCGCCGGGCCACGGGCCGAACCCTCCAGGAGGTGTACGAGGAACGGGTGCGCGCACCGTACGGCACGGACTTCTTCCTCGGCCTGCCCGCGCCCCAGGAAGCCCGTTTCCGCCCGGTCCAGCCGATGCTCCCGACCCCCGGGCAGCAGGCCCTGCTGGACGCCCGGCCGGCCGGCCCGCACACCCTGGCCTCGATCGCCTTCAACACCCATGTCCCGGAGCCGGGCACGCCGGCGGACTACGTCAACTCCCGTCTCGTACGGGCCAAGGGACCGGCGTCGGCGGGCGGCGTCGCCTCCGCGCGGGGCCTCGCCAAGATGTACGCGGCGGCGATCAGCGAGCTGGACGAGCGGCCGCCGCTGCTGAAGCCGGACACGGTGGCCGAGGTGGGCCAGATCCACTCCGTCGGCTACGACCTGGTGGCCCGCGCCCACAAGTCGTACGGCCTGGGCTTCCAGGCGACCGCGGACATGTGGCACCCGGTCCTGGGTGCCGGCGCCTTCGGCCACAGCGGCGCGGGCGGCTCCCAGGCCTTCGCCGACCCCCGCACCGGCCTGGCCTACGGCTACACGCGCCGCCGCATGGCATTTCCGGGTGGGGCGGCCCCGGAGAACGACAGTTTCGTGCGCGTGCTGCACCGGGCGGCGCTGACCACCGACTGAGGGTCGCCTCCGCAGCAGAGGACGAGTGGACCTACCCAAGGGGCGCGGGGAACTGCGCGAGCAACCACAGACAACCCGCACTCGGAATCCGGCCGCACCCGGCACCCACCCCCCGGCCGAAAAAGAGACCGCACCCCACGTCCAAGGGTGCGGCCTCCGCTGTCTGAAACGACGACTGTCAGACCAACGTCACGCTGATGTTTCCCCGTGTCGCCTTCGAGTACGGGCACACCTGGTGAGCCTTCTCGACCAGTTCCCGGGCCACCTCGGCGGAAACGCCCGGAATGCTCGCCGAGATCTCCACGATGATCCCGAACCCGTCGTCGTTCTTGCCGATCCCGACCTTCGCGGTGACGGTCGATCCGGAGACGTCGGCCCCCTCCTGCCGGGCGACGACCCCCAGCGCGCCCTGGAAGCAGGCGGAGTACCCGGCGGCGAACAGCTGCTCCGGGTTGGTCCCGGACCCGCTGCCGCCCATTTCCTTCGGCGGGTTGACGACGACGTCGATTCGGCCGTCATCCGTGGCGACCCGGCCGTCCCGGCCGTTCTCGGCGGTGGCGACGGCGGTGTACACGACATCGGACTGCGTGATGGGCATGCGGTTGTCTTCCTCCTCGGTCCGCCGCGACTCGCGCCCACGATCGACGACGGATTTCGGAAAGAAGTTACCGCATGCCGGAAACGCCAGGGAAGGGCTCGCCCGAGCCTCAGAGCTTGACGATCATCTTTCCGATGTTGTCGCCCCGCAGGACCCCGAGGAACGCCTCCAGGGTGTTCTCGATGCCCTCGACGACCGTCTCGCGGTACTGCAGCTCGCCCGAGGCGACCCACGGCCCGACCTTCTGGACGAACTCCGGCTGCAGGTCGTAGTGGTCGCCGACGAGGAAGCCCTCGATACGGCCCCGGGTCTGGATCAGCCGGGCGAGGTTCCTCGGGCCGGGCGCGGGCTCGGTGTTGTTGTAGACCGAGATCATGCCGCAGACGGCGATACGGCCACCCTGGTTGAGCGAGCCGATGGCCGCTTCCAGGTGGTCCCCGCCGACGTTGTCGAAGTACACGTCGATGCCGTCGGGCGCGGCCTCGCGCAGCTGCTCGGCGACCGGGCCGTTCTTGTAGTTGAACGCGGCGTCGAAGCCGTACTCCTCGACCAGCAGCTTGACCTTCTCGTCGGAGCCGGCCGAGCCGATGACCCGTGAGGCGCCCAGGAGCTTGGCGAGCTGGCCGACCTCGCTGCCCACGGCACCCGCGGCGCCGGAGACGAAGACGACGTCGCCCTCCTTGAAGGAGGCCGTGCGCAGCAGGCCGGCGTACGCCGTCAGGCCGGTCATGCCGAGGACGCCGAGGAACGCCGACAGCGGTACGTCCTGCGCCTCGACCTTCGCGGACGGCACGGCCGTCGGGCCCACCTTGACGGCGTGCTTCGCGTCCAGGGCCGCGTACTCGCGCCAGCCGAAGAAGTGCAGGACGTGGTCGCCGGGCTCCAGGCCCTCGGCGTTGGAGGCGATCACCTCGCCGACCGCGCCGCCCTGCATGACCTTGCCCAGCTCGAAGGGGGCGGCGTAGGACTTCGCGGCACTCATACGGCCGCGCATGTACGGGTCGACGGAGAGGTACTTGTTGCGTACGAGCACCTGGCCCTCGCCGAGGGCCGGGACCGGGGCCTCGACGAGGGCGAAGTCCTCGGGCTTGGGCCAGCCGACGGGGCGGCTGAGCAGGTGCCACTCACGGTTGACGGTGGGGAGCGCGGGGGACTCGGACATGATGCCGACCTTCCTCAAATACTTCAGAACCTGAAACAACCCTGCACCTGAATATTTCAGGATGTCAAGTAACCGGGTATCCTGGACGGCATGTCACCCACGCCCAGCCCCGCCCAGCCCCCCCGCGCCGACGCCCTCACCCTGGAGGTCGTCGAGCTGATCGGTGACGTCGTGGCCCGCTTCTACGCGGACTACGAGAAGGCGGCGGGCGAGCACACGCTGACCGGACCGCAGGCCCGGCTGCTCAGCCTGCTCTCGCTGGAACCGCTTCCCATGCGCAAGCTGGCGCACAAGCTGAAGTGCGAGCCGTCCAACGTCACCGGGATCGTGGACCGCCTGGAATCCCGCGGCCTGGTGGAGCGCCGCCCCGACCCGGCCGACCGCCGGGTGAAGGTGGCCGCCGCCACCGAGGACGGTCTGCGCGTCGCCCGTGACCTGCGCGAGGGTCTCCACTTCGCCCGCGAGCCGCTCGCCGGCCTTTCGGCGGACGAGCGCCGCAGCCTGCGCGACCTGCTGCGCAGGATGCTGGCCGACTGAGAGTCGGTAAAGTTCCGGTCATGCGCGATCTCGGGGTGGGATTCCGCCATCTGCTGGAGGGCCAGCGCTGGATGGCCCGGCACGGCCGCCAGTACGGCTTCGGGCTGCTGCCCGGCCTGATCACCCTGGTCCTCTACGCGGCGGCGCTGATCGCGCTCGCCGTGTGGGGCGAGTCCGCGGTCAGCTGGGCGACCCCGTTCGCCGACGACTGGTCCAGCCCCTGGCAGGGCCTGTTCCGCGGGTTCCTCACGGCCGTCCTGTTCGCCCTCGGCCTGCTGCTGTCGGTGCTGACGTTCACGGCGGTCACCCTGCTGGTCGGCCAGCCCTTCTACGAGAACCTGTCGGAGCGGGTCGACGCCGACGTCTCGCCCGACGGCACCGCCCCGGCCTCGCCGCTGCCGCTCTGGCGCGAGCTGTGGATCTCCGGCCGCGACAGCCTGCGCGTCCTGGTCCGCGCCGGCCTGTGGGGCGTACTCCTCTTCGCCCTCGGCTTCCTGCCCGTCGTCGGCCAGACCGCCGTCCCCGTGCTCGGCTTCTTCGTCACGGGTTTCTTCCTCACCGAGGAACTGACCGCCGTGGCCCTCCAGCGCCGGGGCGTCGAACTGCGCGCCCGCCTCACCCTGCTCCGCTCCCGCAAGCCCCTGGCCTGGGGCTTCGGCGCCCCCCTCGGCCTGGCCTTCCTGATCCCGTTCGTCGCGGTGTTCCTGATGCCGGGCGCGGTGGCGGGCGCGACCCTGCTCGCGCGTGACCTGCTGGGGGAGGAGAGCGCCGACGACTTCGAGCCGGACGACTCCCAGCCGGACGACTCCGGGCCCGACGCCGCCCCAACCGCGCCGCGGTAGCGACGCCGCGACGCCGCGACGCCGGGCGCCCGTGCGGCACCGGCTCAGACGGGGATCCGCGCCGCCGCCTCACGCAGGGTCGCCACGAAGGCCCGGACCGCCGCCGTCAGCGAGCGCCCCCGGGCCGTCGCCGCGTACACCGCGCGCGGCGGGGCGTCCTCGGGGTGCACCCGCAGCAGGGCCACGTCCGGCCGTACGGACGTGGCCGCCAGCGCCGGGACCAGGGTGACGCCGAGGCCGGCGGCGACGTATCCCTGCTTGGCGGTCCACTCGGCGACGACATGGGCGACGCGCGGCCGGAACCCCTGCCGCACGGCCGCGTCGAGGAGGGTGCCCTCGGGCCGTGTGCTGCCGGCGATCCAGTCGTCGTCGGCGAGCCGGCCCAGCCGCACCGGCCCGTCGGTCGCGGCGAGCGGATGACCGGCGGGCACGGCGACGTAGAGGGTCTCGTCGAGGAGGTGGTGCAGCGAGTACGCCTCCAGCGGGGCGCGGCCGGTCGTCGAGACCACGGCGAGGTCGAGATGACCGGCCGTCAGCCGGTCCAGCAGGGCGGGGGAGAGGCCCTCCTCGCGCGAGACGCGGACGCGGGGATGGCGGGTGTGGAAGGCGGCCAGCGCCTGCGGGACGAGCGCCGCGTCCGCCGTCGCGAACGCGCCGAACCGCAGCCGCCCGCCCGCCGCCGTGCGCAGCTCGGCCAGCTCGCGCGCGGCGCCGCGCAGCGAGTCGGTGACGGACTCGGCGTGCGGCACCAGGGCCCGGCCGGCCTCGGTGAGCCGTACGCCCCGCGGCAGCCGGTCGAAGAGCGGACCGCCGCCGAGGGCCTGCTCCAGGGAGGAGATCTGCCGGGACACCGCGGACTGGGTCCAGCCCAGCGTCCGCGCGGCCACGGTGAACGACCCGTGCCGGGCGACCTCGAGGAACACCCGCAGCCAGACGGTGGACAGATCCGGGAACTCGGGCTCGACGGCATGCGATATCGGCATGTCAGCGATGCTAGACATTCGCTTGTCGCATCGCATCCTCCGGTCCTAGCGTCGACGGCATGCAGAAGAAGCAGAAGACGGAGAAGAAGCAGAGGATCGCCTTTCTGGGACTGGGCCACATGGGTGCCCCCATGGCCCGCCGGCTGCTCGCGGCCGGTCACCCGCTGACCGTCTGGAACCGCACCCCGGCCCGGGCCGAGCCGCTCGTCGCCGAGGGCGCCGCGCTCGCCGCGTCACCCGCCGCAGCCGTCCAGGGCGCCGACGTCGTGATCACCATGCTCGCCGGACCCGAGGCGCTCACCGCCGTCACCGACGCCGTCGCACCGGAGCTGCGGCCGGGCACGACCTGGATCGAGATGTCCACCGTCGGACCGGACGCCGTGCGGGAGCTGGCCGGGCGGCTGAAGGACGGGATCGCCCTCGTCGACGCGCCGGTCATGGGCAGCACGGACCGGGCCGCCGAGGGCACGCTCGGCATCCTCGCGGGCGGGGACGCGGACGCCGTGGACCAGGTCCTCGCGCACCTCGGCACGGTCACCCGCACCGGCCCCCTCGGCTCGGGCGCGGCCCTCAAACTCGTCGTCAACACGGCGGTGATCGGTGGCGTCGGCCTCGTCGCCGAGGCGCTGCGGCTCGCCGCCGCGCTGGGTCTCGACGACGGCACCGCCCGGGACGCCCTCGGCGCGGGCCCGCTCGGCGGGGCGGTCGCCCGCGCCTTCGCCGACGGGGTGCACTTCACGACCGACCTGGCCGTGAAGGACCTGCGGATCGCCGCGGGTGCCGCCGAACTACCGGTCACCGCAGCGGTGTTGGAGCACTTCCGGCAGGCCGCCGAGGACCCCGAGCTGGCCGGCGCCGACATCAGCCGGGCCGCCACCCGCATCATCCATGCCGCCTGAAGGACTCCCCGTGCAGATCACCCTGGACAGCCCCGCCTCCGCGCCGCAGCCCGCCTCCCCCTACTACTCCCAGGTCGCCCGCGTCGAACACGCCGACGGCAGCGCCCTGTTGTTCCTCTCGGGCCAGATCGCCGAGGGGGCGACACTGGCCGAGCAGACCCGGGGCGTCTTCGAGACGATCGACGCCCTGCTGAAGGCGCACGGCGCGGGCCTCGCGGACATCATCAACATCCGTACGTACCTGACGGACATCGGCAAGCTCGACGAATACGGTGCCGTACGACGGCAGTTCCTGACCGGCACCCCGCCGACCAGCATGACCTTCGAAGTGCCGCGGCTGTTCCTCCCCGAGGCCCAGGTGGAGGTGGAGGTCGTGGCGGCCGTACGGCCCGCGTAGCCCCCGTCACGGCCGGGTGACCCTCAGTCCACCGGCTCACCCAGCAGCCGCAGGAAGTCCCGGAACGCTCCCGGCATGTCCACCGACTCCGGGTCCAGCAGCCATTGGTACTGCAACCCGTCCATGACGGCGACGAGCAGGGGGGCGGTCCGCTCCGGGGTGAGGCCGTTCGGCAGCCGCTCCCCGTACTCCGCGCGCAGCACCGCCGTCATGGACTCCCGGACCCGGGCGTACCGTTCGGTGAAGTAGGAGCGCGCCGGGTGGTCCTCCGTCACGCTCTCGCCGAGCAGTGCCGAGAAGGTCTGGATGATCGCCGGGCGCATGGCGTTGTACTCGACCAGGGAGGCCAGCAGGTCGAGCCGCCACTGCGTGTCCGGCACCGCGTCCCATCGGTCCCGCTCCTGCAACACGGCCACCAGCAGTGCGTCCTTGGTGGGGAAGTGGTGCAGCAGACCCTGCTGGGTGAGACCGACCCGCTCCGCCACGGCGGCCAGGCTCGCCCCCCGGTAACCGCGCTCGGCGATCACCTCAAGTGCGGCCCCGACGATCTCCGCGCGCCGCTCCTCGCTCCTGACCCTCGCGTTCATGACATCAAGCTACGGCATCCACCTCGCGTGAATATAACGTGAACATAACGAAACCTACCCGTCTACAGGTTACGGATGCACGATGGGAGACACCTGCACGCACTGCTACGAGGAGGCACCGCGATGGCGGGATCCCAGCCCACCCCGGCCGACACGGCCCGCGAGGCGGTCGTCGAGGACGCCCTCGGCGCGCTCGGCCTCGACGCCAAGACGCGGCTGCTGGCCGGCCAGGACATGTGGACCCTGCCCGCCCTGCCGGAGATCGGCCTGAAGCCCCTCGTCATGTCCGACGGCCCGATCGGCGTCCGGGGCGTGCGCTGGACCGCGGACGACCCCTCCGTCGCCCTGCCCTCGCCGACCGCCCTCGCCGCCACCTGGGACCCCCAACTCGCCCGCCGGGCAGGCGTGCTGCTCGCCCAGGAAGCCCGGCGCAAGGGCGTCCATGTGCTGCTCGCGCCCACGGTCAACCTGCACCGCTCCCCGCTCGGCGGACGGCACTTCGAGTGCTACAGCGAGGACCCGTACCTGACCGGTGCCATCGGCACCGGTTACGTGTCCGGTGTGCAGTCCGGCGGCGTCGCCACCACCGTCAAGCACTTCGTCGCCAACGACGCCGAGACCGACCGCTTCACGGTGAACAACGTGGTCTCCGAACGCGCTCTGCGCGAGCTGTACCTCGCCCCCTTCGAGGCCATCGTCGAGAACGCCCGCCCCTGGGGCATCATGACCGCCTACAACTCGGTCAACGGCACGACGATGACCGAGCACCACCACCTGGTCAACGAGGTCCTGCGCGGCGAATGGGGCTTCGACGGCTTCAACGTCTCCGACTGGATGGCCGCCCGGGACACCGTCGGTGACATCAACGGTGGCCTGGACGTGGCCATGCCCGGGCCGCGCACCGTCTACGGCGCGGCCCTCGCGCGGGCCGTCCGGGACGGCGAGGTCGCCGAAGCCACCGTCGACGCGGCGGTACGACGGGTCCTGCGGCTCGCCGCCCGCGTCGGGATCCTCGACGGTGCCGAACCCGCCGTCACCGAACCGCCCGCGCCCGTCGACGGCGAGGCGCTCGCCCGCGAGATCGCCCGCCGCTCCTTCGTCCTCGTCCGCAACGAGAACGCCGCCCTGCCCCTGCGGCCGAACGGCACGGTGGCCCTGATCGGCGCCGCCGCCCGCGACGCCCGTGTCCTCGGCGGCGGCTCGGCCACCGTCTTCCCGGCCCGGATCGTCTCCCCGCTGGACGGCCTCACCGCCGCACTCCCCGAAGGCACGCTCAGCTACGCGGTGGGCGCCGACCCGGCCACCGAACTCGCCGTCGCCGACCGGGGATTCACGCTCGAAGCGGTCTGCCGCGACGCCGGCGGCACCGTCATCGGCCGCCGCTCCGCCCCGGGCGGCCTGATCCAGTGGATGGGCTCGGACCTCCCCGACGGCGTCACCCACGACACGCTCCACACCGTGGAGCTGACCGGCACCTTCACTCCCCGCGAGTCCGGCCCGCACACCTTCGGCATCAAGGGCATGGGCCTCTTCACCCTCACCGTCGACGGCACCACGTACTTCGACGACGTCCAGCGCCCCGGCAAGGAGGACCCTTTCGAGGCCTTCTTCGGCGCCCCCGTGCCCCGCGCCCAGGCGGAACTCACCGCCGGCCGGCCGGTCGACGTCTCCCTCACCCACGTCGTCCAGCTCCCCGACGACATCCCCATGACGGTCATCACCTTCGCCCTCGCCTACGCCGCCCCGCAGCGCGACCCCGATGAGCTGATCGCCGAGGCCGTCGAGGCGGCGCGCACCGCCGACACGGCCGTCGTCATGGTCGCCACCACCGACCGCGTCGAGTCCGAGGGCTTCGACCGCGCCGACCTGAGGCTCCCCGGCCGCCAGGACGACCTGGTCCGCGCGGTCGCCGCCGCCAACCCCCGCACGGTCGTGGTCGTCAACTCCGGCTCCCCGGTGGAACTGCCCTGGCGCGAGGACGTGGCCGCCGTACTGCTCGGCTGGTTCCCCGGCCAGGAGGGCGGCGCCGCACTCGCCGACGTCCTCACCGGCGCCCACGAGCCCGGCGGCCGGCTCCCCACCACCTGGGGCTCCCTCGCCGACGCCCCGGTCACCCAGGTCACTCCCCGCGACGGTGAACTCCCTTACTCTGAGGGCGTGTTCATCGGCCACCGCGCCTGGGAGAAGGCCGGCCGCACCCCGGCGTACCCGTTCGGCCACGGCCTCGGCTACACCGACTGGGCCTACGAGTCCCTGGACATCGACGGCACCACCGTCAGCGTCCGCCTCCGCAACACCGGCGACCGCCCCGGCCGGGAAGTCGTCCAGGTCTATGTCTCCCCGGCCGAGCCCGACCCCGAGCGCCCGGCCCGGCTGCTGGCCGGCTTCGCCTCCGCCGAGGCCGGTCCCGGCGAGAGCGTCGAGGTGAGCGTCGCCCTGCCGCGCCGCGTCTTCGAGATCTGGGACGAGAAGGCGAAGGCGTGGGCGTATGTGAAGGGTTCGTACGAGATCGCCGCCGGACGCTCGATCGCGGACCGCGGGCTCACCGCGCCTATTAACGTCTGATCCGGGACAAGTCCCCCACGAGCAGCCCCGGTCCGGGACCTGACCCCTGGACCGGGGCTCGTGGCGTCCGGGGCGGTATGGCAGACTCCCGGGCCGCGAGTACCGGAGACACCGGGTACGGGGGAGAGAGATCGTGTATCCAGGCCAGCCACAACAGCCGGGTCCGTACGGGCCGCAACAGCCGGGTTCCCACGGCCCCCAGCAGCCGCCGGCACCGGGACCGTACGGCCAGCAGCCGCAGTACGCGCAACCGCAGTACCAGCAGCCGTATGCGCCTCAACAGCCGTATCCGCAGCAGCCCTACGCCCCGCAGCAGCCGTATCCGCCGCCGCAGCAGCCGTATCCGCCGCAGGGATATCCGCAGCAGCCGTACCCCCAGCAGCCCTACCCCCCTCAGCAGACCGCCCCCCAGCCGCCCGGCCAGCACGTCGGTGAGGGCCGGATGCGGCTGGATCCCAACCTCACGCCGGACCAGCGCGATCTGGTGCTGAAGATCCAGGCGAAGGCCAAGCCCATGGCCTACGGCATGGTCCTCGGCCTCCCGCTCACCTTCGGCGGCGTCCACTACGGCATCACGCAGAAGCCCCTCGGATTCGTCGCGGCCCTCGCCGGACTGGGCCTGCTGGCCTTCGGTGTCCTCTCGCTGCTGCAGATGCAGGGCCTCAAGCGGCAGCTGCGGCTCATCACGGCGGACGCCTGGCGTTCCCCGGCCGCGCATCTGCCCGGTGCCCGCAAGGCCGCCACACAGGCCGCCTATCTCAACGGCCTGCTGGTCCTGCTGTCCCTGGCCGCCACCGGCTATCTGCTCTACAAGGGCGCCGGCTGGGGCGCGTACGGCAACTCCTTCGGCTTCGGGGCG
This sequence comes from Streptomyces sp. NPDC052101, assembly GCF_040680235.1. Classification (NCBI taxonomy): domain Bacteria; kingdom Bacillati; phylum Actinomycetota; class Actinomycetes; order Kitasatosporales; family Streptomycetaceae; genus Streptomyces; species Streptomyces sp. NPDC052101. The sequence goes on along the minus strand of NZ_JBFAWH010000009.1, from coordinate 20,423 downwards.
CTGATGACCGCCGCCGCCCTGCCCTTCGGCATGGCGCTGGCCGCCGCGACCACCATTCCGCAGCTGCTCCAGGTGATCCCGGCGGGTGCGAAGGTCGGACGGAGCCTGTACTCGATCATCTTCGTGCTGGCCACGACGGTGACGGGGGAGGGCATCAAGGGCATGGACTTCCCCGGCATCGCGATCGGCGGCTCCGCGCTGCTGATCTGCGGTGGCGCGATGTCCCTGCTGGGCAAGGCGGCCAAGCGGATGCGCGGCGAGACCGCCTAGCGGACCCAGTCCGCTCAGCGAACCGAGAAGCCGTACACCGTCTCCGAGCGGAACACCTCCCCCGGCCGCAGCACCGTGCTCGGGAATTCCGGCCGGTTCGGTGAGTCCGGGAAGTGCTGGGCCTCCAGGGCGATGCCGTCGGCCGGGGCGAACGGCTCGGTCAGATGGTCGGCGGTGTACAGCTGGAGGCCCGGTTCGGTCGTCGAGATCGTCAGGGTGCGGCCCGAGGCCGGGTCGTGCAGCTCGGCGACCTGCTCCGGGGTGCCGGTCACGCCCTTGTCCAGGACGAAGTTGTGGTCGTAGCCCGCGCCGACCTTGCGGGAGGCGCGGAAGTCGAAGCGGGAGCCGCTCACGTCCGCGAGGGCGCCCGTCGGGATCAGGTCCGTGTCGACCGGGGTGAAGCGGGAGGCGGCGAGCCGCAGTTCGTGCCCGCCCGCATGGCCCGCGCCGGCCAGGTTGAAGTAGCTGTGCTGGGTGAGGTTGATCACGGTCGGCGCGTCCGTGACCGCCTCGTACGCGATCCGCAGCGCCCCGGAGGCGTCCAGCGTGTACGTCGCCGCCACCTCCAGCCGGCCCGGGAAGCCCTCCTCGCCGTGCGGGCTCACCCGGCTCAGCCGTACCCCGTCCGCGACGGGCTCCGCCTCCCACACCCGCTTGTCGAAACCGCGCCCGCCGCCGTGCAGGGAGTTCGGGCCGCTGTTCGGCTCCAGGGCGTGGACCGCGCCGTCCAGCGGGAAGCGGGCGTGCGCGATCCGGTTGGCGTACCGTCCGACCAGGGCGCCGAAGTACGGCTCCGGGTGCGCGAGATAGCCGTCCAGGCCGGCGAACCCCAGCACCACGTCGGCCGTCCGGCCCTCCCGGTCCGGCACTCGGACCGAGCGCACGATCCCGCCGTACGTCAGGACCTCGACCCGGGTCCCGGCCCGCTCCAGTGTCCAGCGGTGCACCTCGGAGCCGTCGGGAAGTGTGCCGAAAAGTTCGCTCATGTGGAAAACATAGGCGATCAGTGGCTAGCCCTCCGGACGGGCCGCGGTGATCGTCCGGTACGCGATCGCCGCGAGCCGGGCCTGACCGTCCTTGCTGGGATGGAACCAGTCCCAGTGGCTGAGCTGGTCCGTGTCGAAGCGGTAGTCGTAGACCGCGCCCCCGTCGAAGCGGCAGCGGCGGTCCTTGGCGCAGACCTCCTTCAGCACCTTGTTGTACTCCAGCACCCGCTGCTGCACCTGGTCCCGGCGCCCCACGGCCGCGCCGGTCAGATCGTCCGCGTCGGACAGCATCGACGGGCAGATGCCGAGCTTCCACACCTGCTTGCCCAGCGGATTGGTCCGCCCCTGCGACCACAGCCGCTTAAGATTCGGCACGCTCGCCACGTACACCTGTGCCTTCGGCCGCGCCGAGCGCAGCGCGTGCAGCGCCTCCTCGAAGTCCGTGCGGAAGTCGGCCGGCGAGGTCATCGCGGACGCCGAGGCCCGGCAGGCGTCGTTCGCGCCCACCATCACCGTCACCAACTGCGGGTCGCGCGCCGCCGCCTGGGACATCTGCTCCGGCAGGTCCGCCATCCGGGCGCCGGTCACCGCGTAGTTCCAGCTGCGCTCCGCCGCGCCCGCCACTCCCAGCAGGCGCACCGCCAGGCTGTCGACCTTCGCGTCGCTGCCCGTCGCCCATGACACCTCGGGGCAGTCCGACAGCACCATGCACGCGTCGAAGCCGCGTGTGATGGAGTCGCCGACCGCGGCGATGGAGTCCGGGCTGCGGTTCCACAGCGGCACCGGTCTGTCCGCGTGCGCCTTGCTGCCCTTGGGCGCGGGTGAACTGCCGCCCGCGTCGCATCCGGCGAGGCCCAGCACGGCGGCCGCCACGAAGACGAGAGCCGCCCGAACTTGGCTGCTTCGCTTCCGCATCCCCTGATGATCCCCTCGTCGTCGAATCCGGTGGTGTGCAATCCGGTGGTGTGGAATCCGATGGTGTTGATCCGATGGTGTTGATCCGATGGTTACGGTGCTTCCTTCCATAACAACGTGCGAGGGTTCCCGACCCGGCGCCTTGGAACGGACCACCCCCGTACAAGCGTCCCCCTGGGTGAATGGCGGAGGTTTCCTGGCAGCGGGACCGACGGTACGTCACACTCCTTGCACCGCCGCAGGGTAGCCTCGCCATCAACGCGGCCGTCGCGCCACAGCCGCCAGCCAGTCCGCAAGATGTCCCGCTCTGTCCGGAGGTTCCGGTGACGACACGTGGAGTTCTGTACGTGCACTCCGCGCCGCGCGCGCTGTGCCCGCATGTCGAGTGGGCCGTCGCCGGGGTGCTCGGCACGCGCGTCAGCCTCGACTGGATCCGGCAGCCCGCGGCCCCCGGCACCTGGCGTTCGGAGTTCTCCTGGCGGGGCGAGGCCGGTACGGCCTCCAAGCTGGCCTCCGCGCTGCGCGGTTGGCACCTCCTGCGGTTCGAGGTCACCGCCGAGCCCTGCGCGACCGCCGAGGGCGAGCGCTACAGCTGCACCCCCGAGCTGGGCATCTTCCACGCCGTCACCGGCATCCACGGCGACATCCTGATCCCCGAGGACCGGCTCCGCGCGGCCCTCACCCGTGCCCAGCGCGGCGAGACGGACCTGGAAGCGGAGATCGCCAAGCTCCTCGGAAAGCCGTGGGACGACGAACTGGAGCCGTTCAGGTACGCGGGCGAGGGCGCCCCGGTGCGCTGGCTCCACCAGGTGGTGTGAGCCTCGGAATCCGCAGTGGCCGGGTACGGAGTATCTGGGTACGGAGTATCCGGGTACGGGAAAGGGCCCCCGCCGTTCGGCAGGGGCCCTCATCCACGTTCTCAGACGGTCCTGAACGCCAGAACGACGTTGTGGCCGCCGAATCCGAACGAGTCGTTCAGCGCGGCGATGCGGCCCTCGACGGGCAGCTTCCGGGCCTCGCCCCGTACGACGTCGGCGTTGGCCTCCGCCTCGGGGTCGAGGTTCTCGACGTTGACGGTCGGCGGCGCCAACCGGTGGTACAGCGCGAGCACGGTCGCGACCGACTCCACGCCGCCGGCGCCACCGAGCAGGTGACCGGTCATCGACTTGGTCGCGGAGACCGCCATGTGGTCCGCGTCGTCGCCGAACACCTTCCGCAGCGCCTTCAGCTCGGCGATGTCACCGGCCGGCGTCGAGGTGGCGTGCGCGTTGACGTGCACGATCTCGGCCGGGTCCAGGTCGGTGTTGTCCATCAGGTTCTGCAGCGCGTGCGAGATACCGCGGCCTTCCGGCTCCGGCTGCACGATGTCGTGGCTGTCGGCCGAGATGCCCTGCCCGACGGCCTCCGCGTAGACGCGCGCACCGCGCTTCGCGGCGTGCTCGGCGGACTCCAGGATGATCACGCCGGCGCCCTCGCCGAGGACGAAGCCGTCGCGGTCGACGTCGTAGGGACGCGAGGCGGTCTGCGGGTTCTCGTTGTTCTTGGACATCGCCATCATGTTGCCGAACGCGGCGATCGGCAGCGGGTGGATGGCGGCCTCCGTACCGCCGGCGACGACGACGTCGGCGCGGCCGGTGCGGATCATTTCGATGGCGTAGCCGATGGCCTCGGCGCCGGAGGCGCACGCGGAGACCGGCGTGTGCACGCCCGCCCGGGCGCCCACGAGCAGGCCCACGTTGGCCGAGGGGCCGTTCGGCATCAGCATGGGAACGGTGTGCGGGGAGACGCGGCGGACGCCCTTCTCCTTGAGCACGTCGTACTGGTCGAGCAGCGTGGTCACGCCGCCGATGCCGGAGGCGATGACGGCGCCCAGCCGGTCCGGGTCGACGCTGCCGTCCTCCCCGGCCTTGGCGGTGAAGCCCGCGTCCTTCCAGGCCTCCTGGGCCGCGATCAGCGCGAACTGCGCCGAACGGTCCAGCTTGCGGGCCTGCGGCCGCGGGAGCACCTCGGTGGGCTCCACGGCGATCTGGGCAGCGATGCGGACGGCCTGCTCGGCGGCCCACTCCTGCTCCAGGGGCTTCACGCCGGACTTGCCGGCGATCAGACCCTCCCAGGTCGAGGCTGCGTCGCCACCCAGCGGTGTGGTTGCGCCGATACCGGTGACGACCACGGTGCGATTGGTCGGGCTCACGGGAATTCTTTCTCCAACGGATACGGGATTCAACGGCGCCACCGCCGGGTGGCGGGGCCTAGCAGCCGGGCTGAGACTCAGCCCTGGTGGTCGAGGATGTACTTGGTCGCGTCGCCCACGGTCTTGAGGTTCTTGACGTCCTCGTCCGGGATCTTCACGTCGAAGCGCTCCTCGGCGGCGACGACGACCTCGACCATGGACAGCGAGTCGACGTCCAGGTCGTCGGTGAAGGACTTGTCCAACTGGACGTCCTCAACCGGGATGCCAGCGATCTCGTTCACGATCTCGGCGAGACCCTTGACGATCTCTTCCTGAGTGGCGGCCATGTTGGCGCTCCTTCTTCGGTGTATTTCGATGTATCAGACGGTTTGCGGCAATTGGTGCCGTGCCCGATCGCAGGATCCGGCACGGAGTGCCTAGGGGAGAGTAACGACCGTGGCGGCGTAGACGAGACCCGCCCCGAATCCGATGACGAGCGCGGTGTCGCCGCTCTTCGCCTCCCCGGTCGCCAGGAGCCGCTCCATCGCGAGCGGAATCGAGGCGGCCGAGGTGTTGCCGGTGGTGCGGACGTCCCGGGCGACCGTGACGTGCTCCGGCAGCTTGAGAGTCTTCACCATCGAGTCGATGATCCGCTCGTTGGCCTGGTGCGGGATGAAGACGTCCAGTTCGGCCGGGGTGATCCCGGCCGCGTCCAGCGCCTGCTGGGCGACCTTCGCCATCTCGAACACGGCCCAGCGGAACACCGCCTGGCCCTCCTGCGTGATCGCAGGAAACTTGATGCTGCCGTCGCTGTCCAGGGGGAGTTCGGCCACGTCGCCGACGCGGAAGCTGTTCCACGAGACGGTCTGCTTGATCGTCTCGGCCTTGTCGCCCTCCGAGCCCCACACGGTCGGGCCGATCCCCGGCTCCTGCGCGGGACCGACGATGACCGCGCCCGCGCCGTCGCCGAACAGGAAGGCCGTGGCCCGGTCCTCCAGGTCGGTCAGGTCGCTGAGCCGCTCCACGCCGATGACGAGCACGTACTCGGCGGAACCTTCCACCACCATGCCCTTGGCCAGGGTCAGGCCGTAGCCGAAGCCCGCGCAGCCGGCCGAGATGTCGAAGGCGGCGGCCTTGTCGGTGCCGAGCTTGTCGGCGATCTCGGTGGCGATGGCCGGGGTCTGGCTGAAGTGCGAGACGGTCGAGACGACCACGGCACCGATGCGCTCGGCGTCGATACCGGCGTCCGCGATCGCCTTGCCGGAGGCCTCGATGGCCATCGCGGCCACGGTCTCCTCGGGACCCGCCCAGTGCCGGGTCTCGATGCCGGAGCGCGAGCGGATCCATTCGTCGGACGAGTCGATCTTCTCCAGGATCACCTCGTTGGGGACCACCCGGGTCGGCCGGTAGCCGCCGACACCGAGGATGCGCGCATACGGGGCGCCCTTGCTGGGCTTGATCTTTGCCATGTACGGCTCCTTAGGCGTCGGCGCCCGCTGCGTCAGCGGCAGAATCGGATGCTGTGGAGATGAGCGCGCGGGCCGCGTCGAGGTCGTCGGGGGTCTTCAGGGCCAGCGTCCTGACGCCGGGCAGCGCCCGCTTGGCCAGGCCGGTCAGCGTGCCGCCCGGGCACACCTCGATGAGCGCGCTGACGCCCAGCTCCTTGAACGTCTCCATGCACAGGTCCCAGCGCACGGGGCTGGCGACCTGGCCGACCAGCCGCTCCAGCACCTCGGCGCCGCCGGCGACCGCCCGGCCGTCCCTGTTGGAGACGTAACGGAGGCCGGGGTCGGCGGGCGTCAGCTCCGCGGCGGCCTTGGCCAGCGTCTCGACGGCGGGGGCCATGTGCTGGGTGTGGAAGGCGCCGGCGACCTTCAGCGGGACGACCTTGCGGACGCCCTCGGGCTTGTCCTCGCTCAGCGCGGCGAGCTGCTCCAGCGTGCCCGCGGCGACGATCTGGCCCGCGCCGTTGATGTTCGCCGGGGTCAGGCCCAGCTTCTCCAGGTGCGCCAGGGAGGTCTCCGGGTCGCCGCCGAGCAGCGCCGACATACCGGTCTCGGTGATGGCGGCGGCGTCGGCCATCGCCAGGCCCCGCTTGCGGACCAGACTCAGCGCGGCGGTGTCGTCCAGCACACCGGCGAACGCGGCGGCCGTGAACTCGCCGACACTGTGACCGGCGACCGCGCCCGGCGCGATCTCGCGCATGTCACCGAGTGCCGCGGCGGACAGGAGCCCGGCGGCGACCAGCAGCGGCTGGGCCACCGCGGTGTCACGGATGGCGTCGGCGTCGGCCTGGGTGCCGTAGTGCACCAGGTCCAGTCCGATGGCGTCCGACCACGCGGCGACGCGGTCCGCGGCACCGGGGAGGTCGAGCCAGGGGGTCAGGAAGCCGGGCGTCTGGGCGCCCTGGCCGGGAGCGACGAGTACGAGCACTCTCACACTCTCTCTTGGGGACGGCAGGGGCCGCCCGTGGGGACAGGGACGAAGAACACGAAGGGCTTTTGTGGGGCCTCGACAAAACCCTATGTCTGGGCCTCACCGTCGGCCAGACGCCCGAGGATGAGCGCGATCCGCAGTGTGAACGCGGATCGTACATCCGATGGCGACCAGCCGGTGACGTCAGTCACACGTCGGAGCCGGTAGCGCACGGTGTTCGGGTGAACGAAGAGCATCCGGGCCGCGCCTTCGAGGCTGCTCGCCTGCTCCAGGTAGACGCTCAGGGTCTCCAGTAGGGCGGAGCCCGCTTCCTCCAACGGTCTGTAGATCTCCTCCACCAGCTGCTCGCGGGCGCTCGGATCGCCCGCGATCGCGCGCTCCGGCAGCAGATCGTCCGCCAGTACCGGTCGCGGTGCGTCCTGCCAGGCCGAACACGCCTTCAGTCCCGCGGCGGCGGCCTGCGCGGACCGGGTCGCGGCCAGCAGATCCGGTACGACGGGCCCCGCGACGACCGGCCCGGCCGCGTAAGGCCCGATCAGCGACTTGGCGACGGCGAGCGGATTGGAGCTGCCCCCCGCGATGACGACGAGCCGATCCCCGAGAACCCCGGTGAGCACCTGCAGCTTGGCGTGCCGGGCGGCCCGCCGGATCGCCTCGACGGTCAGCTCGCTGTCCCCGTCGGGCGCGGTCCCGAGGACGACACACACATGCTCGGGCGAGTTCCACCCGAGCGCGGCGGCCCGGCTGACGGCCCCTTCGTCCGCCTCCCCGCTCAGTACGGCGTTCACGACGAGGGACTCCAGCCGCGCGTCCCAGGCACCGCGTGCCTCGGCGGCCTGGGCGTACACCTGCGCGGTGGCGAAGGCGATCTCCCGCGCGTAGACGAGCAGGGCCTCCCGCAGCACGCTCTCGTCCCCGGGAGCCGCGACCTCGTCGATCGCGCTCTCCATGACCTCGATGGTGGTCCGCACCATCTCCACGGTCTGCCGCAGCGTGATGGCCCGGGTCAGCTCGCGCGGCGCGGTCCCGAACACATCGGTGGAGATCGCCTGCGGGGCGTCCGGGTGCCGGAACCACTCGGTGAAGGCCGCGATGCCCGCCTGGGCCACCAGCCCGATCCAGGAACGGTTCTCCGGGGGCATGGCCCGGTACCACGGCAGGGTCTCGTCCATGCGCGCGATGGCCTGTGCGGCAAGGGACCCGGAGGACTTCTCCAGCCGCTTCAGGGTCGCGGCATGCTGGTGCGTGTCGTGTGCGTGTGCGTGGTGATCGGCGTGGAGTGCGCTGCTGCGGGATTCGGGTTCGGGCACGGGACAAGACTGCCTTATCCGGACGCCGACGTGCGCCGCTGGGTCGGGGGTGCGGGATCCGCGCGGCCCGCGCGCCGTCTACGGTGGTGGGCGTGATGGACGTACGGCGCGCCGCTGAGCGCTACGAAGGGGGCGACCCGGCGACCGGGATCGAGTCCCGGCACGCCTTCTCCTTCGGACCGCACTACGACCCCGGCAACCTCCGCTTCGGCGCGATCATCGCCTGCAACGAGGAGCGGCTCGCCCCCGGCGCCGGCTTCGACGAACACCCGCACAGCCACACCGAGATCGTCACGTGGGTGGTCGAGGGCGAGCTGACCCACCGCGACTCCACCGGCCACGAGACCCGGGTACGGCCCGGCGACGTACAGCGCCTCAGCTCGGCCGCGGGCGTCCGCCACGTCGAACGCAACGACGGCCCGTCCCCGCTCACCTTCATCCAGCTGTGGCTGGCCCCCCGGGACCCCGGCGGTGAGCCGTCGTACGAGATCGTCCCCGGCATCGCCGACTCCACGCCGTACGCGGTACCGGCGGCGGCAGCGATGCTGCACGTACGTCGCCTGGCCTCCGGCGAGCGGACCGCCGTGCCGGACGCGGCGTACGTGTATGTGCACGTGGTGCACGGGGAGATCGCGTTGGCGGGGACGGCCCTGCGGCCGGGCGACGCGGCACGGATCACCGGGGCGGAGGGCCTGGAGGCGGTGGGGGTGACGTCGGCAGAACTGCTGATGTGGGAGATGGCGGCGTAGCAGGGGGCGTCGGTCGTCCCGCCGGTCTCAGCCGCGCAGTTCGCCGAGCACCGCATCCGTGAGGACCGGCCACGCCTCGATCGCCCAGGGCCCGAACGCCCGGTCGGTCAGCGCGGCGCACGCCACCCCCGCCTCCGGATCGATCCACAGGAACGTGCCGGACTGCCCGAAGTGCCCGAAGGTCCGCGGAGAGGACGAACTCCCCGTCCAGTGCGGCGACTTGCCGTCCCGGATCTCGAAACCCAGCCCCCAGTCGTTCGGGTTCTGGTGCCCGTACCCCGGCAGCACCCCCTTCGTCCCCGGGTACTGCACGCTCATCGCCTCCGCCACCGTCCGCGGATCCAGCAGCCGCGGCGCCTGCACCTCCGCCGCGAACCGCAGCAGGTCGGCCACCGTGGACACACCGTCCTTCGCGGGGGAGCCCTCCAGCGACGTGGACATCATGCCCAGCGGCTGCAGCACCGCCTGCCGCAGATACTCGGCGAACGGAATGTCCGTCGCCTTGGCGACGTGGTCGCCGAGCTGCTCGAACCCGGCGTTGGAGTAGAGGCGGCGCTCACCGGGAGGCGCCGTCACCCGGTGCTCGTCGAAGGCCAGCCCGGAGGTGTGGGCGAGGAGGTGGCGGACGGTCGAGCCGGCCGGCCCGGCCGGCTCGTCCAGCTCGATCGCGCCCTCCTCGTACGCGACGAGCGCCGCGTAGGCCGCCAGCGGCTTGGTGACCGAGGCGAGCGGAAAGCGGTGCCCGGCGGGGCCGTGCGTCCCGAGGACGGTCCCGTCGGCTCGTACGACGCCCGCCGCGGCGGTGGGGACGGGCCAGTTCTCGATCGACGCCAAGCTCGTCAGGCTGTTCAACGACATGCGTCCGAGCCTATGCGGCTCACAGCAGCAGCCGCATCGACGGGTCGGCATCCCGGCTGAAGCCGAGCGAGGCGTACAGCGGCTCGGCCTGCGGGGAGGCGTTGAGCAGCACATGCCCGGCGCCCCGCTCCCGGAACCAGGCCAGCAGTTCCTCCATGCACGCGCGCGCGTACCCGCGGCGCCGGGCGTCCGGGGCGGTCGCCACGCTGAACACGTGCCCGACCCGCCCCTGCGGATTGCCGGCCTTCCCGATGCGGTAGTCCAGCGTCCCGGCCACCAGCGCGGCCAGCGCCCCCGGCCGGTCCGGATGGTCGACGACGAAGGCCACGAAGTCCCCGTCGGCCTCGGCGAGCCGCTCCCGCAGCGTCGGCAGGGACTCGGCGTGCCAGTCGGTCGGCCCGCCGCCGCCCCCGCTCCACAACGCGTCGATCATGACCTGCCGCAGGCGTAGCACTTCACCGGCGTCTTCGGGCAGGGCCCGGCGTGCAAGACTCATACCCGGCACGCTAGTTCCACGTCCCGGCGCACGTCCTGCGGATTTCTTACCGGATCCGCTTGCTTGGAGTGCACTCCAAGGTCATAGCGTGGTGGTCATGACGGTGATGCAGACCACGCCAGCGGACACCGACCGAACGGCCCCCGCAGACATCTGCTCCGCCCCGCCCAGGCGCCATCCGCGACCCGACGGCGAGGACCGCTACACGATCAGCGAGGTCGTCGCCTTCACCGGCCTGACCGCGCACACCCTGCGCTGGTACGAGCGGATCGGCCTGATGCCGCACGTGGACCGCTCGCACACCGGCCAGCGGCGCTACAGCAACCGCGATCTGGACTGGCTGGACTTCGTGACCAAGCTGCGGCTGACCGGCATGCCGGTGGCGGACATGGTCCGGTACGCGGAGCTGGTCCGGGAGGGTGAGAGCACCTACCGGGAGCGGCAGGAGCTGCTGGAGTCGACCCGCCGGGACGTGCTGAACAGGATCGCCGAACTACGGGACACGCTCGCCGTGCTCGACCGCAAGATCAGTTTCTACGCGATGGAGGGGACCACGCGATGACCGACGCCAGGATTCCGACAGTACGGCTCGGCGAGAGCGGACCGGAGGTCGGCGTACAGGGCCTCGGCTGCATGGGCATGAGCTTCGCGTACGGCCCCACGGACGCCGGCCAGGCGCGCGCCGCACTGGAGCGGGCGCTGGAGCTGGGCGTGACGCTGTACGACACGGCGGACGCCTACGGCGAGGGGGACAACGAGCGGTTCCTGTCCCCGTTCTTCAAGGCGCACCGCGACGAGGTGGTCATCGCCACCAAGTTCGCCCTGTCGATCCCGAAGGACGACCCGACCAAGCGGATCATCCGCAACGACGCGCCGTACATCCGGGAGGCCGTCGAGGCCAGCCTGCGGCGGCTCGACGTCGACGCGATCGACCTCTACTACATGCACCGCCGTGACCCGGACGTCCCCATCGAGGAGACCGTGGGCACGATGGCGGAGCTGGTCCGCGAGGGCAAGGTCAAGCACCTCGGGCTGAGCGAGGTCACCGCCGACGAGCTGCGCGCCGCGCACGCCGTGCACCCGATCGCGGCCGTGCAGTCGGAGTGGTCCCTGTTCAGCCGGGACATCGAGGCGAAGGTCGTACCGGCCGTGCGGGACCTGGGCGTCGCCCTGGTCCCGTACTCGCCGCTCGGCCGGGGCTTCCTCACCGGCTCCTTCACCAACGCCGAACAGGAGCTGTCGGCCGGCGACTTCCGCCGCCAGCAGCCCCGCTTCACCGGGGCCAACGCGGCCGCCAACGCGGCCCTCCTGGAGCCCCTGCGCACCATCGCCGCGGCCCACGGGGCCACCCCCGGCCAGATCGCCCTGGCCTGGGTGCAGCGGCGCGCCGCGATCGACGCCCTGCCGGTGGTACCGATCCCGGGCACCCGCAAGCCGGGCCGGGTGGCGGAGAACGTGGCGGCGACGGCCATCGTCCTCACGGACGAGGAACTGTCCGCACTGGAGCCGATCGCGGCAAAGGTGGCGGGCGAGCGCTATGCGGACATGACGTTCACCTCTGCCGGCCGGGAGTAGCTCACAGCTCCGCCAGCAGCTCCGCCTTCTTGGAGGAGAACTCCTCGTCGGTGACCAGCCCGGCCTGGTGCAACTCCCCGAGATGCCGGATCCGTTCGGCGATGTCGGCGGGGTCGCGCCGGGACGGGGCCGGTACCACGGGTACCGGCCCCCGTGTGCGTACGGCCGCCAGGACGGCCGCGGCGAACGGCAGTGACTCGTGCACCGGCCCGTATCCCAGCCCGAAGACGACGGTCGCCGGATCCTGGTCGGCCTGCACGGCCGCCGCCGAGTCGGCCGAGCGCCTGACCAGCCGCAGGTGCCCCTCGAACAGCTCCGGCGAGCGCCACTCCACCCCGCTGAGGTCGGCGACCGCGAAGCGCTGGTCACCGGCCTTCCACTTCGCCGAGGACGCGCCCGTCCACGACCAGCGGAACTGCACGGACGTCCCGTCGAACGACGCCTTCCCGTCGTACGCCTTGAAGTGCAGCGGACGCTCCGGTGCCGGCACCAGGAACCGGTCGGCCGGCCCGGACCCGGACTCGGCCAGCAGTCCCTTCAGCTCGTCCGCGTAGTACTCGGCGAGCGTCTCCCGCTCGGCCGGCAGCACCAGCCGGTACGGATCGGAGCCCTCCTTCAGCTGCCCGGCCGCCGCCTCCATCAGCGGATCGGCGCCGGCGCGCGGCAGCAGCCGCAGGACGACGGTGCCGCGTCTGCCCGGGGCGAGTGTCACGCCCTCGACCGCGGACAGCGGGATCCGCCGCTCCCCGAGCGCCTGGAACAGCTTCGGTGCCCGAATCCCCCGTTCGTAACGGATGAGCACGGAGTCGGACTCGAACTCCCAGACGGCATGAAATCCCGCCAGTACGTCACCCATGCGGCTCATCGTATGCGGCACGTGCTCCTCCGTCGCCACCCGCGCAGACCGCACTTCCTGCTGTTTCTACGCGCGTCCGGCCGTCGTCGTGCCGGGCGCACCGGCCCGGCACCCGTCGTTCTCGCGAGCGCACGTGACCGCGCCGTACGCCCCGACGCCGACGTCGGCGAGGTTGCGCAGGCTGTCCGTGCCGGGCTGGAAATAGCCGGCGTGGCCCTGCGCGTCCCGGGCGGACAGCACCCGCGCCCCGAAGTCCGAGGACACCGGATCGGCGCCGTGGCCGAGTCCGCCGAACTCCAGATACGGCACGTTCTGGATCCAGTCGGTGGCGTCCCGCATCGCCCACACCCGGGCCCCGGTGTCCAGGTGGGCGGCGCTGGAGACGCGCATGCCGGGGCTCGCGGCCACCGCTATGTCGGTCACCCGGGCGGGCATGGCGTGCGCGGCGACTCCGCAGACCACCGAGCCGTAGCTGTGGCAGATCATCGCCACCGGGGCGCGGCCGGGCAGGCCGGGCAGCAGGGCGTTCAGCCGTACGGCGCCCTCCTCGGCGCGCAGTCCGGTGGCCGCGTCCACACCGAGCCCGCCGGGGGCGGTGTAGTCGGCCCAGGCGATCACGGCCGTACGGGTCGTGGGGCTCTGCGCGCGCTCCGCCGCGTACAGCGCCTTGGCCATGCCGACCGGGGCGGTGTACTGGCGGTAGGTCTTCTGGAAGGTGAGCAGATCGGTGTCGACGCCGGGGACGACGACCGAGATCCGCTGGGCCTCGTCCAGGTTCCCGAACACCTCCGCGACCCGGCCCGAGCCCTCGGGGTCGAAGGCCAGGATCTGCCGGCCGGGGCTCAGCAGGGACTCGTAGCGGTGCATACGACGGCCCGCGTCCTGGTGCCCGGCCGCGCTGAGGCGGCTGTCGTGCATGCGCTTCTTCTCGACCTTGCGGGCCTGGTCCAGCGCGATGCGGTTGGCGCGGTAGCGCAGGGTGGCGGGGGCGCCGTTCATGTTGCCGACCGCGAGCGGGTAGCGGTGGGCGAGGCGGCCCTGGTCCTCGGGGCTGAGGGAGGTGAAGAAACGGCTGAGCCGGGCCGGCGCGGCCTCGGGGTCCGGCAGACGGACGCCGCGGACGCTGCCGTGCCGCCACTTGGCGAGCGAGGCCTGCAGCGCGGTCGACTCCTGGTGGCTGTGCAGGGCGGTCCAGCCGGTGGTCGCGAGCATCACGAACACCACGGCCAGGGCCAGCAGAGCGCGCCAGACGTTCAGTTGCGGGGAGGTGTCGAAGGAAGTCACTGGGAGGACACACTAGGAGAACGGGACGGTCTCGCGGTAACCGAGTGACAGGTATCACGTTTCGCGGAAGGTCGAACGCGCCGTCAACGATCTCGGTCTGCGCGCCAGTTCCCGGTGAGTGCCGAACCCACCTGATCGAGGCAGGACGCGGTGAGTTGGCGGATGGCGTCCAGGCTGAAGTCGTCGCCCGTGCACCACTGCCGCTCGGTGACCCTTATCACCCCGCCGAAGACGGCCACGGCGAGTCGCGGCCGGGGGTCGGCGTCCACGTCCACACCCTCGCGCTCGGCCAGCACGCGCGCGATCGTCTCCTCCGTGGCCGCCGAGCGGAGCAGATGGGCGGCGAGCAGTGCGGGCGTCGACTCGATCGTCCGGTACATGCGCACATACAGCTCGACCGGGACGGCCGTCTCGACGGTCTCGCGGATCGCGTCCCAGCCTTCGAGGACCGCCTGCCGCAGGGCCTCCATCGGCGCCTCGTGGGCCGGCCGCGCCCGTACGGCGGCCACGAAGCGCTCCTCCGTCATGGCCTGCACGGTGAAGGCCACGTCCTCCTTGCCGGCGAAGTAGCGGAAGAAGGTGCGCTGCGACACGCCGACGGTCTCGGCGATCTCGTCGACCGTGGTGTGCTCGTATCCCTGGGTCGTGAACAGCTCCAGGGCAGCCCGCACCAGCGCCTCCCGGGTGCGCTGCTTCTTGCGTTCGCGCAGTGTTTCCATAGGTGTCAGTAACTGACTGATGAAATCAATTGTCAATTGTCAGAGGCTGTCACTACCCTCGAACGTATGACTGGTCAGACCACCATCGACACGACGGGGCCGGGGGACGCGGCACCGCAGGCCTCGTTGGAGTCGGCCCCGGCCGCGGGGCTGCGCGGCCATCCCTGGCTCACCCTGATCACCGTCGCCGTAGGGGTCATGATGGTGGCCCTGGACGGCACCATCGTCGCGATCGCCAACCCGACCATCAAGAAGGACCTGGGCGCGACCTTCGCCGACGTCCAGTGGATCACCAACGGGTACTTCCTCGCCCTCGCGGTCTCCCTGATCACCGCGGGCAAGCTCGGCGACCGCTTCGGCCACCGGCAGACCTTCCTGATCGGCGTGACCGGCTTCGCCACCGCCTCGGGCGCCATCGGCCTGTCCCACAGCATCGCCGCCGTCGTCACCTTCCGTGCTCTCCAGGGCCTGTTCGGCGCGCTGTTGATGCCGGCCGCGCTCGGCCTGTTGCGGGCCACCTTCCCGGCCGAGAAGCTCAACATGGCCATCGGCATCTGGGGCATGGTGATCGGCGCCTCCACGGCGGGCGGCCCGATCCTCGGCGGCGTCCTCGTCCAGCACGTCAACTGGCAGTCGGTGTTCTTCATCAACGTGCCGGTCGGTGCGCTCGCCCTGGTCCTGGGCGCGCTGATCCTGCTCGACCACCGCGCCCCCCGCGGGCGGAGCCCGCTGAATGAGCACAGCGCCCCGCGCTCCTTCGACGCCCTCGGCATCGCACTGCTCTCCGGCGCGATGTTCTGCCTGGTGTGGGCGCTCATCAAGGCCCCGGCATGGGGCTGGGGCGACGGCAGGACATGGCTGTTCGTCGCCGCGTCCGTGCTGCTCTTCGCCGTGTTCTCGGTCTGGGAGACCAGGGTCGCGGAGCCCCTGATCCCGCTCGGCCTCTTCCGCTCGATACCGCTCTCGGCGGGCGTCGTGCTCATGGTCCTCATGGCCGTCGCGTTCATGGGCGGCCTGTTCTTCGTGACGTTCTACCTGCAGAACGTCCACGGCATGACCCCGGTCGACGCGGGCCTGCACCTGCTGCCGCTCACCGGCATGATGATCGTCGGCTCGCCGCTCGCCGGCGCCGCGATCACCAGGCTCGGCCCGCGTGTCCCGCTGGCCGGCGGCATGATCGCCACCGCCGTCGCCATGTACGGCATGTCGACGCTCAAGGCCGACACCGGCAGCGGTGTCATGTCCGTCTGGTTCGCGCTGCTCGGCCTCGGCCTGGCTCCGGTCATGGTCGGCGCCACCGAGGTCATCGTCGGCAACGCCCCCATGGAGCTGTCCGGTGTGGCCGGCGGCCTCCAGCAGGCGGCCATGCAGATCGGCGGCAGCCTCGGCACGGCGGTGCTGGGCGCCGTGATGGCCTCCAAGGTGGACAGCGATCTGCCGGGCAACTGGACCGGGGCCGGGCTGCCGCAGCTGACCCCGGCTCAGCTGGACAAGGCCTCCGAGGCGGTTCAGGTCGGTGTGGCGCCGGTGCCGAAGGGTGTGCCGGACCAGGTCGCCGCGGAGATCACCGAGGTCGCCCACCACACCTTCATCACCGGCATGAGCCTCGCCTCCCTGGTCGCGGCGGGTGTGGCGGCGGTCGCCGTCCTCGTCGCGCTGCTCACCAAGCGGGGTGCGAACGCGGAGGCGGGTGCGGGCGCGGGCCACATCTGAGCGAGCCTCTGGATGAGCCTCCGAGCGGGCTTCGCCGGCGGATTTCCCCTATCAGGGTGACTCCGCTAAAGATTCCTCGCGCCGGGCACGCGCCGCAGTTCACAGTGGGTCAACTCCTCCGCAGGGCATGGGAGGACCGCCGGGCCGCGGCGCGTGCGGCGGAGGGGGCCGCGCGCGCCGGCCTGCGGCGCCTTGGCCTGCGGCGCCTTGGCGGATTCGGCAACTGGGGTGGGGCCGCGGGTCCGTTGCCGAGTGCGGGTCCGTCTTGGTTGCTCGCGCAGTTCCCCGCGCCCCTTAGGCAGGCGAGCTGCAACTTGCTCAGGGGCGCGGGGAACTGCGCGACCAGCCAGGCACGGACCCGCACCCGGCAACGAGTCCGCACCCCCACCCCGGCTGCCGCTACGCGTCGCCCCCCGCCGCCCCCGGGTGCGCCGCCGAGACATCCAGCAACTGGTACCGGTCGATGGCCTGCTTGAGTACCGAACGGTCCACCTTGCCCTCCCGGGCCAGTTCGGTCAGCACCGCGACGACGATCGACTGCGCGTCGATGTGGAAGAAGCGCCGCGCCGCACCCCGGGTGTCGGCGAAGCCGAAGCCGTCCGCGCCCAGGGACTGGTATGTGCCCGGCACCCACCGCGCGATCTGGTCCGGAACCGCCCGCATCCAGTCGGACACGGCCACGAACGGCCCCTCGGCGCCGCTGAGTTTCCGCGTCACGAACGGAACCAGCTGCTCCTCCTCCGGATGCAGCAGGTTGTGCTCCTCGCACGCCACCGCCTCGCGCCGCAGCTCGTTCCAGGAGGTCGCCGACCAGACGTCGGCGCGCACGTTCCAGTCCTCGGCGAGGATCCGCTGCGCCTGAAGCGCCCACGGGACCGCCACACCCGACGCCATGATCTGCGCCGGGACCGCGCCCGCCGTGCCCTCGCTCAGCTTGTGGACGCCCTTGAGGATGCCCTCGACGTCCACGTTCTCCGGCTCGGCCGGGTGCTGGATGGGCTCGTTGTAGACGGTCAGGTAGTAGAAGACGTCCTCGCCGTGCGGGTGTTCGGCGTCGCCGCCGTACATCCGGCGCAGGCCGTCCTGGACGATGTGCGCGATCTCGTACGAGTACGCCGGGTCGTACGCCACGCACGCCGGGTTGGTCGAGGCGAGCAGCTGGGAGTGGCCGTCCGCGTGCTGCAGACCCTCACCGGTCAGGGTCGTTCGACCCGCGGTCGCGCCCAGTACGAAACCGCGCGCCAGCTGGTCGGCCATCTGCCAGAACTGGTCACCGGTGCGCTGGAAACCGAACATCGAGTAGAAGACGTAGACCGGGATCAGCGGCTCGCCGTGCGTCGCGTAGGCCGAGCCCGCCGCGATCAGGGACGCCGTGCAGCCCGCCTCGGAGATGCCGTCGTGCAGCATCTGGCCGGTCGGCGACTCCTTGTAGGCGAGGAGCAGCTCCCGGTCCACCGACTCGTACTGCTGGCCGAGCGGGTTGTAGATCTTCGCGCTCGGGAAGAAGGAGTCCATGCCGAACGTGCGGTACTCGTCCGGCGCGATCAGCACGAACCGCCGGCCGATCTCCTTGTCCCGCATGAGGTCCTTCAGCAGCCGGACGAACGCCATCGTCGTGGCGATGGACTGCTGGCCCGAGCCCTTCTTCACGCTCGCGTACGTCTTGTCGTCCGGCAGCGCGAGCGGCTTCGAGCGCACGACGCGCGTCGGGACGTACCCGCCGCACTGCTTGCGCATGTCGTGCATGTACTGGATCTCGTCGGTGTTCCGGCCCGGGTGGTAGTACGGCGGCGCGCCGGACTCCAGCTCTTTGTCGGAGATCGGCAGGTGGAGGCGGTCCCGGAAGCGCTTGAGGTCGTCGACCGTCAGCTTCTTCATCTGGTGCGTGGCGTTGCGGCCCTCGAAGTTGGGGCCCAGCGTCCAGCCCTTGATGGTCTTGGCCAGGATGACCGTCGGCTGGCCCTTGTGCTCCTTGGCCGCCTTGAACGCCGCGTAGATCTTGCGGTGGTCGTGACCGCCGCGGCCCAGGTGCAGGATCTGGTCGTCGGTCATGTTCTCGACCATCGCGCGCAGCCGGTGGTCGTCGCCGAAGAAGTGCTCGCGGATGTACGCGCCGGACTCCGTGGCGTACGTCTGGAACTGGCCGTCCGGGGTCGTGTTCATCTTGTTGACGAGGATGCCGTCCCGGTCCTGCGCGAGCAGCGGGTCCCAGGAGCGGTCCCAGATCAGCTTGATCACGTTCCAGCCGGCGCCCCGGAAGATCGACTCCAGCTCCTGGATGATCTTCCCGTTGCCGCGCACCGGGCCGTCCAGCCGCTGCAGGTTGCAGTTGACGACGAAGGTCAGGTTGTCCAGGCCCTCCCGGGCCGCGATGGACAGCTGGCCCAGCGACTCCGGCTCGTCCATCTCACCGTCGCCGAGGAACGCCCACACATGCGACCTGGAGGTGTCGGCGATACCGCGCGCCTCCATGTAGCGGTTCATCCGCGCCTGGTAGATCGCGCCCAGCGGGCCGAGGCCCATGGAGACCGTCGGGAACTCCCAGAAGTCCGGCATGGAGCGCGGGTGCGGGTAGCTGGACAGGCCCTCGGGGTACTTCGACTTCTCCTGGCGGAAGCCGTCGAGCTGGTTCTCGGTGAGTCGGTCGAGCAGGTACGCGCGTGCGTAGATGCCCGGCGAGGCGTGGCCCTGGAAGAAGACCTGGTCGCCGCCGTCGCCCTCGTCCTTGCCGCGGAAGAAGTGGTTGAAGCCGACGTCGTACAGCGAGGCCGAGGAGGCGAAGGTGGCGATGTGGCCGCCGACGCCGATGCCGGGGCGCTGGGCGCGCGAGACCATCACGGCCGCGTTCCAGCGGGTGGCGTTGAGGATCTTGCGTTCGATCTCCTCGTTGCCCGGGAAGAACGGCTCGCTCTTGGTCGGGATCGTGTTGACGTAGTCCGTGCTGCGCATCTCGGGCACGGCCACGCGCCGCTCGCGGGCCCGCTCGATCAGCCGCAGCATGAGGTAGCGGGCCCTCTCCCGGCCGCGCTCGTCCACGGCGGCGTCGAGGGAGTCGAGCCACTCCTGGGTCTCTTCGGGATCGAAGTCAGGAACCTGACTCGGAAGGCCGCCAATGATGATCGGATTGCGATCGGATCCGGAAGCCACGCTGTTCCTTACCTGTCAGAGGGCCAGTACCTGTTCTGAGGGCCAGTACCTGTTCTGAGGGCCAGTACCTGGCGGAGGGCCAGTTCCTGCGCCTGCCCACACCGTTCCCCATCGTCCACCGCGGGGCGGTGTACGTCATCTCCATCGGTCAAAACGCAACGATACGCCCGGGGTGTGACGCGCTTGGCAAAAGTGTTCGATGGGCGTATCGCCGGATGATTCTGAGATGATTCCGAACGGTGCAAACCACGCAAAGCGCTGTGATGTGGGCCATGCAGAATCGGGATACGGTGCCAGGAGTTGCGGTGACAAGGTCGAGATCGTCACCGTTTCGGCGGTCCGAACGGCCGGGTACTTGCGCGATCCGTCCCGCCCGTGTGGACTACGGCCAAGCAACGCGCGCACGCGCGTGGCCGAGTTTTTCCCAAAGACATGATCAGGAGGCAGACCGTGAGCGCGACCGCGGACCACGCGGAGACGAGCCTGGCCGTCAGGCTGGGGTTCCAGCCCGGACAGGTGGTCCAGGAGATCGGCTACGACGACGACGTGGACCATGATCTCCGCGAGTCCATCGAGGGCACCATCGGCAGCGAGCTGGTGGATGAGGACTACGACGACGTGGCCGACGTCGTGTTGTTGTGGTTCCGCGACGAGGACGGTGACCTGACGGATGCGCTGGTCGACGCCCTCGGTTTCCTCGAAGAGGGCGGCCTGATCCACCTCCTCACGCCGAAGACCGGCCGGGACGGCTACATCGAGCCCAGCGACATCAGCGACGCGGCCCAGACGGCGGGCCTGTCGCAGGCCAAGAGCGTCAGCGTGGGCAAGGACTGGAACGACACCAAGCTGTCGACCCCGAAGCGGTGACCGACGCCGGTCGGTGAGCGAAGCGGGGGCGGCGGCGGACACCCGGGCGGGGCCGCCCCCCCCCCCCCGGCC